>JBGPMG010000009.1:0-27832 GCA_041486815.1 Candidatus Eiseniibacteriota bacterium
CACGAGGAGCGCCACGATCTCACCGTCCCGGAGGGCGGAGACCAGCGGTGCGAAGCCGTCCTGGGTCGTGCTGACGCGGATTCCCTCGCGCTCCTTGAGCGCGCGCACCTGGCGCGCCAGGGCCGGATGCAGCTGCACGCCCGTCACCGTGTGCATCCGAAGTCCCAGTTGGGTCAAGCCGATCCCCGCGATCTCCCAGTTGCCGAGGTGCGGCAACGCGAGAATCGCCCCCCGTCCCCGAGCGATCGCGCGGTAGAGGTATTCCGTGCCGGAAATATGGAAGGTGCAGCCCCGCGGCAGGGCCCGGGCCGCGCGGCGGCCAAGGTACTCGAGCCAGCCCCGGTGGTGCGATTCGAACATGCTCCGCGCCGCGCGCCCGCGGGCCTTCAGGTCGGCAAGACCGGGGTGCCCCGCCGCGGCGATCTGCGCGAGGTTTCCCAGCACGGCGGCACGGCGAACTGGGCTGAACCGGTACTGGAGCGTGGCGAGCCCACGCGCGAAGGCGCGCTGCGCTGAAGGCGGCATGGCCGCGGAGGTCGATCGAATGATTTGAAGAAA
The DNA here is from genome assembly GCA_041486815.1 of Candidatus Eiseniibacteriota bacterium. Taxonomy (GTDB): domain Bacteria; phylum Eisenbacteria; class RBG-16-71-46; order SZUA-252; family SZUA-252; genus WS-9. Next base: position 559 of record JBGPMG010000009.1, read on the forward strand.
AATACGAGGGAGCACGGCCGTGTCGCGTGGATCCGCTACGCTGGGAGCCGTCAAGGCGACGACGCTACACCAGGCTGGATTGGGGTGTCAAGGCGGGCGGACGTGGGGCAATGGGCCCGAACTCGTTGACTTGATCCGCTCCGCTGCCTAGAGTGGCGGCGGGGTTTCACCCAGGGGTGGATCGATTCAGCCGCGAGCTATGGGAGCGTGTCTTCGTCCGTGGACTTCGGTTCGAAGAGCCCGTCTGCGGTCTCCAGTGCCTGAAGGCAGGGGCAGCTCGCTCCCTCCACGGCATGGGGACAGAAGGGATAGACTCGATTGTCGCGCCGGCAATAGACTTCCGGCGCGCGCCGCGCGAGAAACCAAGGGGCGGGTGACACAGTTGTCCGCTTCACGGAAGTTCTCCCGGGCCCCAGGCCCTTTGAATGTCGCTGCACGCCCCGGCCCACGCAGATCGGGCCGGGCTTCGGTTCGAATGAAGCTGCAACAGCCATGCCACGGATGACGCGGTCGCAGTGAAGTGGGGGGAGACGATGCCGAGTCAGAAGCTGGTGCGTTGCGAAATCCGGCGGCCCGGAAGCTCGAGAGGGGGAACGGTGCGGTACGTTCCGCTCGAGATATTCGGCCTCTGGGAATACCTGATGCGGACGAAACACGAGTTCGAGGTCGCCGGCAACGTCGCGTCGCTGTGGATCGACGTGGACGAGAATCCGGAGGTCGCTTACGGAGAGGAGCAGTACGAGCGCGTCACCGAAGTGATGCTCCTCCGCTACTCCGAGCGCGACGGGATGTTTGGGAAGGTGAGCCGGTATTTTCCGACTGAGGAATATCCGGAGCTCAAAAAGCTGCTCCTGAGCCACTACGAGAGCGTCCGCGAGCCGGGGGCGCCAAGCCTCCAGATGAAGGAGCGAAACGGCATCTGGATCAAGCGGGAGCCGCGCTTGGCCTAAGGCAATCTGCTGTCGTGCGTGCACTCCGCACGATCTGCCCCGCCCCGATCCCCAGGCGGTCCCACACCACCTCCGCGCTAGAACCTAAGTTATTATTTTGATTTAGGTTAGAAGCTCGATATCTCGTCCGTCCCCACCCCCGAGCCTCACCCTAGTTGGCACATATCGTGCTGGGCCACGCACCTGGGCCGGCGCAGAGCCTCCCTCACGGCTTTCCGCGCCAAATTCAAACAGGCAGTCCACATTCAGCGAGGAGCGCCGACATGGTCGTGGTCAGCTATTCGGGACGCGAGATCAACGCGAAGATCGTCTACTACGGCCCCGGCCTGAGCGGGAAGACGACCAATCTCGAGAAGATCTACGACAGCGTTCCCGAGACCAACCGCGGACGAATGGTCTCCATGAAGACCCAGACCGACCGGACGCTCTTCTTCGATCTCCTCCCGCTCGATCTGGGGGAGCTCCAGGGGATGAAGACGCGCTTCCTGCTCTACACGGTGCCGGGCCAGGTCTACTACAACGCGACGAGGAAGCTGGTCTTGAAGGGTGTCGACGCGCTCGTGTTCGTCGCCGACTCCTCACCGGAGAAGATGGCGGAGAATCGCGAAAGCCTCAGCAACCTCGAGCAGAATCTCAAGTCGTACGGGCTTGATCTCAAGACGATCCCGTGGGTGATGCAGTTCAACAAGCGCGACCTTCCGAACGCGCTTTCGATCGCCCAGATGAACAAGGAGCTGAATCGCTACAGCGCGCCGACGTTCGAAGCGCAGGCGGCCTCCGGCATCGGCGTGTTCGAGACCCTGCGCGGCGTCTCGAAGCTCCTACTTTCGAAGATTTCGAAGGACGTGATCGATCGCGATCGGGGAAGCCTTGCCGCGCCGCCTCGGGTCAGAGCCGAGGAGGCGAAGCATTCGCCAGCGGCCGTCGAGGAGGCCCCGACTCAATCTGCGGAATCACCCTCGGGCCGTGGGAAGCTGATGCAGTTCTTGAAGCGCGGCAAAGGGCAGGAAGCCCCGGCGTCGGCCCCCGAGAGGCCGACGCGCGCGCCCGCGGAAGAGGCTCCCATGCTGTCGGAGGACTCGCTCGTGGAGGAGTCGCTTTCCGGCGGCGCCTTCAAGCCTCCCGCCAGCATGCAGCCCGACGAGACGGTGCTCACGAAGGAGGATCTCGTCCCGATCCGTGAGCCGGTGATCACCCGGCAGGACGACGCCGATCCTGGGTTCTCGGTGGGCGAGATCGAGCGGGAATCGACCTACAGCACCCGGTCCAGCTCCCTCGGGGAACCGACCTCCGGCGATACGCGTCAGATCACGGTCCCGATTGAGCTCGGCCCGCTGCCCGCTTCGGGTCGGCTCAAGCTCGTCTTCGAGGTGCGGATCGAGGTTGTCGACTCCGCGGATGCGAAGAAGGGAAAGAAGTCGTCCCGCGGCGGCACGATGATGCGCGACCTCGAGGTCATCCCCGACTGATCTCCCGGGCCGCCCCGCAGGGCTGGCCGCTCCAAAACGAGTGAAGGGCCCGATCGTTCGGGCCTTTTTTGTTGACACCGCCGGAAGCCGCTTCCTAGGCTGCGCGAGTGGATCGAGCAATCCCCATATCGGTGAGCGAAGGACGGATCGCGGACGCGGCTACCGATGGCGCCGGCGACGTCGCGAGCGCGGAGCATCTGGTTCGCGGCGGAGCGAGCGCCGAGGAACTCTTCGCGGCCGCGCGGAGTCTCTCAGCGCAGGGACGCCGTGATCTCGCGATCGAGACCCTGCGCCAGGGGATCCTCGCGCACCCTCGCTCCCCGGAGCTTCTCTCCCAGCTCGGCGATCTCCTCTCCCGCGCAGGATCGTTCGAGGAAGCGGACCTCTACTTCCGGCAGGCCCTCGAGTCCGGCCCCGGGGTCGTCGAGGCGTGGTACCGCCAGGGGCTCCACTTGGCGCGCCAGGGAATCGGCTCCGGCGCGCGCCAGGCGTACGAGGAGGTCGTGCACCTGGATCCCCAGCACGTCCGCGGTTGGGTCAATCTCGGCGTCGTCCGCGCCGACCTGGGTGAGCGCGACGCGGCCCTGGCCGCGCTCCGCCAGGCGGTGACGCTCGATCCGGCCTGCGCGGAAGCCCACTCCAATCTCGGGATTCTCTACGCGGAGGCGGGCATGCGCGCCGAGGCGGTCGATGAGTTCCGGCGCGCGGTATCACTCAGCCCCGAAAGCTCGGAGGCCCACTTCAATCTTGGCTGGGCGCTCCTGGGGGAGGATGACGTCGAGCAAGCCGAGTCGATGCTCGCCGCCTCGGTCCGCCTCGATCCATCGAAGGTGGATAGCCTCTACGCGCTCGCCCTCCTCCACCTCCGCGTGGGGGCCAACTCCCGCGCCGCGGCTGAGCTGAAGCAGGCGATCGAACTCTCACCGGACGACGCCCGTCTCCACTATCACCTGGGCGTCGCCTACAACAATCAGGAAGCGCCCGACCATGCGATCCTCGCCCTGGAGTGCGCGGCCCGATTGAAGCCGGATGATCCGCGCGTCCACAGGCTCCTCGGCGTCGCCTACGACAAGAAGGAGCTGCCCCTCCGAGCCCGCGAGGCCTATCGCCGCGCCGCGGCGTTGAACGGCTGAACATGCCCGGCCGGATCGGCCGCGCGTTCGAGGCGGCCCGGCGGGTTTCGCGCGGCGCGTTCATCCCCTACCTGACGTCCGGGTTTCCGGACCTCGCCGAATCGGATCGCCTCGCCTTGGCGCTATGCGAGGAGGGAGCCGACGTGCTGGAGCTCGGCGTTCCGTTCAGCGATCCCCTGGCGGACGGCCCCGTGATCCAGAGGGCCACTCAGGCCGCGCTCAGAGGCGGCACGACGCTGGCGCAGGTCCTCGCGCAGGCGCGCCGGATCCGGGCCCGGCACGAAACTCCGTTGGTCCTGATGACGTACCTCAACCCGGTCGTCCGATTCGGGACTTCGCGCTTCACCGAAGAGGCCAGCGCCGCGGGCGTGGACGGCGTGATCCTTGTGGACCTCCCGCCGGAGGAGGAACCGGGTCTTTGGGACAAGCTTCTCGAGTCCGGGCTCGACACGATCGCGCTCGTGGCCCCGACCACGAATCCTGGGCGAATCGAGAGGATCGCCGAGCGGGCGCGCGGATTTCTCTACGTCGTGACGCGCCTCGGCGTGACGGGGGGAGGCGAGGCCGATCCCGCGGTCGCGGAGGTGCTTCGCCGCTGTCGCGTTCACTCAGAGCTTCCTCGCTGCCTGGGCTTCGGGATCGGGAAGGAGAGCGATCTCGGTCGGTGGCGGGGCAAGGCCGAGGGGGTCATCGTGGGCAGCGCCCTCTTGGAGGAGCTTCTCAGCGCACCGGACGCCGCGGCGCGCGAGGCGCGAGCGCGCGCCTTCGCGGGCCGGATCCGCGCGAAGCTTCCCGACCTCGCGCCGACGTGAGCGGGCGCTCGGTGCTATCGATCGTCCGTCCGCTCAATCTGGTTGCCCTCTGGGGCGCGGCCGAGGCGGGATCGCGATTGGCGGGCGGCCCGGGGTTCGTCCCGGTGTTGCTCGCCCCCGCGTTCGCCGCGGCGTTCGGCTATGCCCGAAACGACGCGGTCGACGCCGCGGCGGATCGAACCAACCGTCCCGATCGCCCGATCCCCGCGGGCCGGCTGTCCGCGAGGCAAGCGCAGGTGGTCGCGTGGGCCTGCCTCGCTTCAGGCGCCGCCCTCACCCTCTCCCAGGGGCTGGGCGCGGCGCATCTCATCCTCTACGCCATCGCGGTGCTTACCCTTTACCTTTATAGCCCCTGGCTCAAGGACAAAGGGCCCCTGGGACCGGCGGTGGTCGCGCTCCTCGCCGGACTCGCCGTAATCTGGGGTGGCTGGATCGGGCCGCATCCCGACCGGTCTCTGGCGGCGGCAGGACTAGCCTCGGCCGTGACGTTCGCCCGAGAGTGCGCGAAGGATCTCGAGGATGTGGCCGGGGATGCGCCCGCCGGAAAGCGGACGTGGCCGGTGCGCGCCGGGGAGGGTCCGCCCCGCCTGGCCCTGCGCATCGCGTCGGCCGCGGGGCTCTTCCTGATTCCCGTGCCCTGGTGGCTCGGGCACGCAGGCCCGTGGTACCTCGGGCTCTCATTGGGAATCGTCGCGCCGATCCTTGTCTGGTCTATCGCGCGCCCACCGTGGGACGCCGCGGCCGCGCGGCGGACGACGCGGGCGCTCAAGGTTGCTTTGGCCGCCGGCATCGTCGGACTTTGGCTCGGAGCGACTCCCTCGTAACAGCGCGCGCCCGCTCTCGCGCTGGCTCGATCCAACCTCGCTTCGAATGCCCTTCGCGGCGCGTCCATCCGCCTGATTCCCCGTTCAGATGGGCCGTTCTCGTGCCGATGTAGGAGCCGAACGGGAAGTGGCGACCGACGCCGGATCCTCCAGACGTCCGCCCTCCCGCGAGGAAACCGCCCAGCAGGATGCTGGGAAGAACGAGGGCACGATGCTCCTCCTGACCCGCAAGCTTGGTGAGAACATCCGGATCGGGGACGACGTGAAAATTACGATCGTCGAGGTAAAGGGAAATCACGTGAAGCTGGGGATCGACGCGCCGCCAAGCGTGAAGGTCCATCGCGAAGAGATCTACGAGCGGATTCAGCAGGAGAACCGTCGAGCCCAGGCCCTTCTCCAAGGAGGGGGCGGCGCGACCCCGGCCCCGGGAACCGGAGGGAACGCCACTCCGCCAAGCGCTCCAGGCGCTGCTCCGGCCAGCGGGGGAGACCCGGCCGGGGGAGCTCCGGATCGGGGACAGGAGAAGAAGCCTTGAGGTCCCTCGCGCTCACCGGCGACGGGCGCGTATGAACCTGCCCCAGGGAGGGGATTCGGCGGAGATCGACCGCTGGCTCCAACGCGGCGAGGAGGTGTTGGCCCTCTTCGATTGCGCGCTTCGGGGGTGCCGGGAAGAGAACCGCACGCTCACCGAGCACGCGGTCCTGGATCTGATGGGTCGCCTCGACCCGAAAGGCAGGGAAGCAGGCGGCAGAGTCCTCGCCCACTTCGACGCCTGTCTCTCCGACTTGGAACTAGGGGATTTCGAGGCGGCTTTCGAGGCGCTCTTGGATCTCAAGGAGAGCTGGGTCGAAGCGATGGCAACGCTTCGGAGGGATCGCAGCCGTGCCTCAAACCTCAACTAAACAGGGTGGAGTTTCAGTCGCCGAGGCATCCGGCGTGGCCCACTTACCCAGGATCGAACGAGCGCGACGCCGCATCGGCGAGCGCTACTACGACCGCCCCGATGTCCGCCGCACGCTGGCCTCCCTGATCCTTCGCCGGGTGCGCCGCCGCGGCTCAAAGTAGAGGCCCGCGGCGCCGAATCCCCTTGACCGTCCGAGACCGTCACTGGTAAAGATGTAGCCACCTTCGGTCGGGCACACTCGGGGATGGGATGGGCATAGGGATGATGCCGCAGGTCGGCTTGGAAGCCGAAACGCAGCTGTCGCGCAGGGATGCCGTGTGAGAGCGCGTCCTGAATCACCCCTCGCTGGGCCCGAAACCCCTCAACCCAGCAGTCGCGCCCTCGACGTCGCCTGGAGTTTCCTCCGCCACTCTCCGATCGGCCTTCTCGCGGTAGACCGCGAGGGGCGCGTCCTCTCCATCAATCCCGCGGCCTCCAAGCTGATCGGGTACGAACCGGAAGAGGTGGAGGGAGAGGCCGCGGCGCGCGTCTTCCGGGCCCCCCGCGGCGAGGGGCATGTGCCTCCCGGGGCGTGCGCGGAGCCCGAGGAGGCTCGTGAGGTGGAGGTCGTGACCCGCAGCGGCGACGTGCTCCCGGTCGGGCTCCGGCTTCTTCCGCTCGAAGGGCGCGATGGGGCCCTGATTGGAACGGTCGCCCTCTTCCAGGACCTCAGGGAGCAGAAGTCGAAGGAAGAGCAATGGCGGCGCCGCGACCGTCTCGCCTCGTTGGGCGCCCTCGCGGCCGGCGTGGCCCACGAGATCCGAAATCCGCTGGCGGGCATCGGGACTTCGGCGCAGCTCTTGAAGCGGCGAATTGAGAGCGGGGATCCCCGTGGCCAGTTCGCCGATCTGATCTTGGAGGAAGTGTCTCGTCTCGATCGAATCGTCGAGAGCCTGCTCCAGTTCGCGAGGCCGTCGACGCCGCAGCTCTCCCGCCACTCCATTCTGCCCGCCCTGGAGAAGGCGCTCACGCTCGTCCACGAGCTGGCTGTCCGCCAGAATGTCCTCCTGCGCGTCGACCGGGCGGACACCGTGCCGGAGCTCTATATCGACCACGACCAAATTCTCCAAGTGCTCTTGAACGTCCTTATGAACTCGCTGCAAGCCTTGACGCAAGGAGGCGAGATCTTAGTCTCGGTCGCCCCCGCGCGGAAGCGCGCGGGGGAGCGCGGCGGTCTCGGGCGCCGCGCGACGGACCGGCTCAACCCGCGCCGTCAGGCACCCCTCCTGGACGTCGTCGAGGTAAAGATCCGGGACAACGGTCCGGGCATTCCGGCCGCGGTCCTGGCGCGCGTCTTCGATCCCTTCTTCACAACCCGGGCCCAAGGAACGGGCCTGGGCCTGAGCATCTGCCAGAGCATCGTTCGCGAGCACGGCGGCACCATCTCCATCGGAAGCGTGGTGGGGCAGGGAACAGCCGTAACCATCGATCTACCCCTGGAGAAACGACATGGAGACAGACGTCAGCACCCTCGCGAAGCAGACGTTCGCGATCCTCGTCGTGGACGACGAGCGGACCCTTCGGTTCACCCTTAAAGAAGGTCTCTCCGAGGACGGATACCGCGTAGAGACCGCCGCCGACTGCGCCGAGGCGCTCGAGAAACTGAAGCGCGACGAATTTCACCTGGCCCTCCTCGACCAGAAACTTCCCGATGGGAACGGAATCGAGCTTCTGAAGAAGATCCGGTCCATGCGGAAGGAGATCCAGGTCGTGATCATGACGGCCTTCGGCAAATTCGAGCAGGCCGTCGAGGCGACGAAGGCCGGGTGCTACGAATACGTGGCCAAGCCGTTCGAGCTGGATCACATGAAGCTGATCATCCAGAACGCTCTGGCGCAGACGAGGCTCGCCGAGGAGGTGGGCCGGCTGCGCGACGTGGAGCGCCGGCATGCCGGCTCGATGCTCATCGTCGGCGGCAGCTCGAAGCTGATCAAGATCATCGAGACGATCCGGAAGATCGCCCAGACGGGGACGTCCACGGTGATGTTGCAGGGAGAGACCGGTGTGGGGAAGGAGCTCCTCGCCCGAGAGATCCACGATCAGGGTCCGAGGCGCGGCGGACCGTTCGTCGAGGTGAACTGCAGCGCCTTCCCCGAGAATCTCCTCGAAATGGAGCTCTTCGGGTTCGAGCGAGGGGTGTTCACCGACGCGAAGGCGATGAAGAAGGGCCTCATGGAGCTCGCGAACGGCGGCACGCTCTTCCTCGACGAGATCGGCGAGATGAGTCAGACCCTCCAGACGAAGCTGCTCCGCGCCCTCGAGATGAAGCGGTTCCGGCGCGTCGGGGGGGTGGTGGACATCCACGTGGAGACGCGGATCGTCGCGGCCACCAACCGAGATCTCAAGGCGATGGTGGAGCAGGGCAAATTCCGCGAGGATCTCTTCTTCCGCCTCGACGTGATCCGGGTTACCGTGCCGCCGCTCCGCGAGCGGCCCGAGGACATTCCGCCGCTGATCGACCACTTCATTGCGCATTGGAACCAGGAGTTCGGACGAAACGTCAAGGGCCCGACCGGCGAAGCGCTCGAGCTCATGCTGGCGTATCGCTGGCCGGGGAACGTTCGGGAGCTTCGAAACGTGCTCGAGCGCGCGATCCTCTTGGAGAGCCACGAATCGATCCTGCCCGAGCACCTTCCGCTCGAGCTCGTGAGCGCGGGCGGGTCGGGGCCGCGAGTACTGGAGACCCGGCTTCACGCCGAGGGGGGCGTGACCACGCTCGCGCAGGCGGAGCGAATCGCGATCGAGATGGCCCTCGCCAAGGCGAGCGGCAACAAGACGCGCGCCGCGGAGGCGCTCGGCATCTCGCGCCAGACGCTCCGCACCAAACTCAAGGAGTACCGGATCGAGGCTCCTGCCGTCCATGCCTCCTGAGCCGGGCGGTGCCCTCCTTCGCGCTCGAGCGCGGTGGGCCGGTTGCGCCGCGAGCCGGTCTTCTGCGCACCGCCCATGGAACGGTGCGGACGCCCGCCTTCATGCCCGTGGGCACGGCGGGAAGCGTGAAGGGGCTTTCGCCGGCTGAGATTCGCGCGGCCGGCACGCAGATTCTCCTCGCCAATACCTACCACCTGATGCTACGTCCCGGAGCGGACGTGGTTCGGGAGCTGGGCGGTCTCCATCGGATGATGGCGTGGGACGGCCCTATCCTGACCGACAGCGGCGGGTATCAGATCATGAGCCTGCGCGATCGCGTCAAGATCAGCGAGGAGGGGGTCGAGTTCCGATCCCACCTCGACGGACGAATCGAGTTCCTGACGCCCGAGCGGGCGATGGAGATCCAGGCCGACATCGGCTCGGACGTGGCGGTCACCCTCGACCACGCGGTCCTCCTGCCCGTCGACCCGGCGGCCGCGCGCGACGCCGCGGAGCGGTCTCTCCGGTGGGCCGAGCGATCGCTCCGCCGGGCGCGGGAGTGCTCGACGCCGACCGGCGCGCCCCAGCTCCTGTTCGCGATCGTTCAAGGGGCCGATGACCGCTCGCTCAGGCGGGAGATGTCGGAGCGCACCGTGGCGCTCCCGTGCGACGGCTTCGCGATCGGGGGGCTGTCAGTCGGCGAAGCCAAGGAGGCGACCTGGGCGCTGGTTCGCGACACGAACGCGGCCCTTCCTTTGGACCGGCCTCGCTACCTCATGGGGATGGGCACCCCACTCGATCTCCTGGAGGCGGTGGCGGCCGGCGTCGATCTCTTCGACTGCGTCCTGCCCACGCGAAACGCACGCAACGGCATGGCGTTCACCTTGGACGGCCCGCTCAACATCCGGAACGCCGCCCATTCCAGAGACCCTCGTCCGCTCGATCCTAACTGCGGGTGCGACGCGTGCGTCCAATTCAGCCGAGGCTATCTGCGCCACCTCCACCAGGCGGGCGAGATCCTCGCGCATCGAATGCTGACCTTGCACAACGTCACGTTTTACCAGACACTGATGTCCACGGCCCGCGCGGCGATCGAGCGCGACGCGTTCGACGAGTTCGCGGGCGCCTTCCGGGCGCGATACCGCGACCGGACCGGGTGACCGTCCCCGATAACTCCGAGGAGAACCCATGGTGCAGGCTGCGTTCGCGCAGGCCGCGGCCCCGGTCGCGGCGGCGTCGTCTCAAAGCGATCAGATGCTCCACATGTTCGCGATTCTCGCGATCACGATCGGGATTTTTTACTTCATGATCATCCGGCCGCAGCAGAAGAAGCAGAAGGAAACGGAAGCGATGCTCCAAGCGATCGGGAAGGGCGACCGCGTGCTCACCACGGGCGGCGTCTTCGGCACGGTGGTCGGCGTGAAGGATGAGGTCGTCGTGCTCAAGGTGGCCATCGCCCTCAAGGAGGACGTGAAGATGGAGTTCTCCAAGCAGTCCATCGTGCGGGTGATGGAGCGCGGTGAATAGGAAGCGACTCTCCCTTCGTTACTACGGCGATCCCGTGCTCCGCAAGAAGGCCGAACCGATCGCCGCCTCCACCGCCGAGATTCAGGATCTGGTCGCGTCGATGTTCGACTGTATGTACCGCGAAGCGGGAGTCGGGCTCGCAGCGCCTCAGGTCGGGATTCCCAGCCGCGTTTTCGTGGTGGATGTGCCCGAGGGAAGCGGGGAGCGGATCGCGCGCGCGTTCGTGAATCCGGTGATCGTCGAGCGGAGCGGAACCGTCGTCGCGGAGGAGGGGTGCCTGAGCATCCCGGGCATCCGAGCCGACGTGAGGCGCGCCTCGCAGATCGTCGTGGAAGCGAGCGATGAAAACGGAGTTCCGTTCCGGCTCGCGGCGGAGGGGCTCCTCGGGCGCGCGATCCAGCACGAGACGGACCACCTGGACGGAATCCTCTTCGTCGACCGCCTGAGCGCCATCAAACGAAAGCTGCTCGAGGGGAGGCTCAAACGGGTCCGCCCTCCGGTCGAAGGCTCGGCCGAGGCCTCCCGAACCACGCCCTCCCTGTAGCCGGCGCCGTGCGGCTCATCTACTACGGTACGCCGGCGCTCGCGGTGCCGCCGCTCTCGCGCCTCATGTCGGACGGGCTCGCGCCGCTCCTGGTGGTGACCCGCCCCGATCGGCCGCGCGGGCGCGGCATGAAGTCGGGGAAGTCCGCCGTTCGAGAAGCGGCCGAGTCGCTGGGATTGCCGGTCGCGACGCCGGCGCGCGCCGGCGCCCCGGAGGAGCTTGAGCGCGTCCGAGCCCTCTCCCCGGATCTTCTCGTCGTTACGGCCTACGGGCAGCTGCTCCCTTCGTCCCTGCTCCAGATTCCGCGCGTGGGCGCGCTCAACGTTCATTTTTCTCTCCTCCCGCGCCACCGCGGCGCATCACCGGTCCAGGCGGCGCTCCTCGCGGGGGACCACGAGACCGGCGTCACCATCATGTGGATGACCGAGGGCCTCGACGAGGGGCCGATCTTTCTCTCGCGCTCGACGCCGATCCGAGAGGATGAGGACGCCGGCGCCCTCGGAGCCCGGCTCGCGCTCCTCGGCGCGGAATGCCTGGCCGATTCGCTTGCCTTGATCGACCGAGGGGAGATCGCGCGGCGCGAGCAGGACGCCGCGAGCGCGACCTACGCGCCGAAGATCGCTCCGGACGCGGGCCGCCTCGCGCTCGACCGCACGGCCGCGGAGTTCGCGCGCCGCGTGAGGGCGTTCACGCCCGAGCCTGGGGCGTATCTCCCGCTCGGCTCCGAGCGGCTCTCCGTGCTCGCCGCCGAGCCCGACGAAGACACGAACGCTCCGGCCGGCGACGTCATCGCGCTCGACAGGGAGAAGGGCATCCGGATCGCTCTCACCGAGGGATCGGTCTGGCTAAGGCGCGTCCGCCCGAGCGGTCGCCGCGCGATGTCGGGGTTCGACTACGCGAACGGCGCGCGGCTCAAGCTGGGGGCGCCGTTGCCGCTCTCGACGGAGCGCTCGTGAAGGGCGGGCGCTCCCCGGGCCGGACACCACGCCGGCGCCCGCGCCGCGCGGCCGGCGCCCGGGACGTCGCGCTCCAGATCTTGCTCGCGGCGGAGAGTCGGAGCGCCTATTCGGATCGGCTCCTCGAGACGCGTCTCCGCGAGTCGAGGCTCCCGGCGAACGACGCGGCCCTCGTCACGGCGCTGGTTCAGGGGACGCTCCGGAACCGCTCTCATCTCGACCACCACCTCACCGCGTTCACGAAAGGCGGCTTCGAGGGGCTTCCGGCACCGATCCGCGCGGCGCTGCGCCTCGGCGCGTTCCAGATGCTGTTTCTCACGCGCGTGCCGGGATCGGCGGCCGTGGACGAGAGCGTGGAGCTCGCGAAGGCCTACGGCCACCCTGGCACCGCCGGGATCGTGAACGCCGTGCTGCGCCGCCTCGCCCGGGGGGAGCGCGCCCCGCTTCCAGATCCGGCCGTGGATCTCGCCGGCCACCTCTCGGTTCTCCACTCGCACCCACGCTGGCTGGTGGAGCGCTGGATGGGGCGGTACGGGGCGGAGGAGGCGGCCCTTCTCCTCGCGGCGGACAACACGGAGCCCTCGGTGTGCGTGCGCGCGAACGCGCACCGCATGCGTCCTGAGGCGCTCGCCGCGGCGCTCCGGGCCGAGGGTCACGAGGTGACCGTCGGCCCGAACGGCGGGCCGGTTCTCCTCGTCGAGCGCGGATACGTGGCTTCCCGGTCGGCCCTCTTTCGCGGAGGATCTCTTTCGCTGCAGGATGAAGCCGAATCCGTGGTCGTGATGGTCCTCGATCCCAAGCCGGGGGAGCGGGTGCTCGATCTCTGCGCCGCTCCGGGCGGGAAGTCCTCGCAGATCGCCGAGCGCGTGGCCCCGGGAGGCCATGTGGTCGCGGCCGAGCGACACCCGAGCCGGGCCCGCGCCCTCCGTGAAAATCTCGTCGGTCGCCTTCGTCTTCCGGGAGTGTCGGTCGTATGCGGCGACGGAAGAAACCCGCCGTTCACCGGGCCGTTCGACCGCGTCCTCGTGGACGCGCCGTGCACCGGGCTCGGCGTCCTTCGCCGTCGAGCCGACGCGCGATGGCGGAAGGAGGAGCGGTCCATTCCGGAGATGGCGGCGTTGCAGGGAGCCCTTCTGAACGCCGCGGCCCCGCTGACCCGATCGGGCGGGGTGTTGGTGTATAGTGTCTGCTCCTTGGAACCGGAAGAAACCGACGAGATCGTGGATATGTTCTTGAAAGCGCATTCCGAGTTCACACGTGAGGACGCGCGGCCGTTTCTCCCCGCAGGATTCAGGGCGAAAGAGCCGGTACTGCGCGCGTTCCCGCACCGTCACGGAACGGACGGCGTCTTCGCGGCGAGGCTCTGCCGCCGATGAGCCGCCGGAGACGGCGGAATCGCGATTCCGCCGATGCGCTTCCTCCGGGTGTCGCGACCAGCATGATTCCTAACCCTATGACCCAAGAATCCTCGTCCAACCCACTCGAGCAGAGCCCGGAGGACGACGCGGGCGCCGAGCTGATTCCAGCGACGCCGAAGATCGACGAAGCGCCGCCTCCCGCCGAGCCGCCGGTTCCCGAAGCGCCGCCTCCTGCCGAGCCGCCGGAGATCCACGAAGCGCCGCCTCCCGCAGCGACGGTGGAGGACGTCATACCGACCGCCATGGGCCCGGAGCTCGAGCCGATCGACCTGGACGCCCTGGCGCCCGAGGCGGTCGGCCCGCCGCGCGACCGTCGACGCGGTCCGCGATTCAGCCTCCTCACCGGAACGCTCCTCCTCTCCTCGCTCGCGCTCCTCGGCGGGTACCTGGTCGTGAACCTTGTCCTCATGCCGAGTCTGACGCGGCAGGGGGTCGAGGTCCGGGTCCCCGAGGTGATCGGATTGAGCGAGCGGGAGGCCGAGCGGCTTCTCGCGGGCGAAGACCTGAGGCTTTCCAAGATCTCGGAGCAGTGGAGCCCCGACGTGCCGCGCGGCTTCATCACCACGCAGGATCCGCCTGCGGGCGGGATCGTGAAGCGGGGGAGGCGGATTTCGGTCATCGTGAGCCTTGGCGCGCAAGGCACCAGCGTCCCTGTTCTCGAGGGCGTGACCGCGCGGCAGGCCGAGATCATGCTCGAGGGAGCTGGGCTCAAGCTTGGCCGCTCCGCCCGGGCCTACTCCGACCAGGCAAGCAAGGATCTCGTGATCGCGACCGATCCTCCGGGCGAGACCATGGTGGAACAGGAGACGGCCGTCGATCTCCTCGTGAGTCTCGGCCCGGTGCCGAGGAGCTTCGTCCTTCCAGACCTTGTGGGACGGGACGCCGCCTCGGCCGCTCGAAGCCTGCGCGATGAGGGCTTCGCCGTGTCCCTGCGCGAGGGCGGGGGCAGGCAAAAGGACGGGCTCGTCGCGGGACAGGAGCCCCCGGCCGGCCACCGCGTCGCCCCTCGCGACTCGATCGTGCTCTACTACCACCCGTGAGCGGTCCGTCGCGCGGGGTCGCCCCGACTTCACCGTGGGCCAGACCCGGGCGCCCTCGGATCTGCCCCTCGATCCTATCGGCTGACTTCGCCCGCTTGGGCGAGGAGATGGCGCGCGTCGAGCGCGCCGGCGCCGACTTTCTTCACGTCGACGTCATGGACGGGCAGTTCGTGCCCAACCTCACGTTCGGCCCCATTCTGGTCGAGGCGATGCGACGGCTCACCCGGCTGCCGCTCGACGTGCACTTGATGATCGTCGAGCCGCTCCGATTCCTCGAAGCGTTCGCGAGCGCGGGCGCGAGCCACCTCATCGTGCACGCGGAGGCGGTCTCGGACCCCGCCGCGGCGGCGCGAGCGATCCGGGCCCGAGGGCTCAAGGCCGGCCTGAGCGTGAAGCCGGGCACGCCGATCGACCGACTCGTCGCGGCGCTCCCCTCGATCGATATCGCCCTCGTGATGACCGTGGAGCCGGGCGCGGGAGGCCAGGCGTTCCTCCGACAATCGCCGGATCGGATCGCGACCGTCCGCGCGGCGATCGACGCGGGCGGATGGGACTGCCTTCTCGCGGTCGACGGCGGCATCTCCGAGGAGACCGCGGTCATCGCGGCGCGGGCCGGCGCCGACACGTTCGTCGCGGGCCAGTCGATCTTCGGCTCCGGCGACCCCGAGGGCGCGATCCGCCGCATCCGAGAGGCCCTCGAGCGGTCATGAATTTCCTCGTGGTCGGAGGCGCGGGATACATCGGAAGCGTCGTTGTCGGGGAACTGGTTCGGGCCCGCCGATCGGCCATCGTCCTGGACGACCTCTCGACCGGCCATAGGGACGCGGTCGCTCCGCTCGCCTACCTGATCGAAGGTGGGCTCGAGGACCCCGCGAAGCTCCGCGAGGCATTCACCACGAAGGATATCGACTGCGTCGTTCACCTCGCGGCCCGCTCCATCGTGGCGGAATCGGTGGAGGATCCCGAGGGATACCGGAAGGCGAACGTCGCGCTCCCGGCTCACCTCCTCGACGCGATGCGCGAGCACGACGTCCGCGACATTATCTTCTCCTCCTCGGCGGCCGTGTACGACGCCGAAGGGGCGATGCCGCTCCATGAGCGCTCTCCGGTAAAGCCGTCGAATCCCTATGGAGCGACGAAGCTTGAATTCGAAGCGGTCCTCCGCGAGCGGGCGGCGCGTGAAGGGCTCCGGTACGTCACCCTCCGTTATTTCAACGTGGCCGGGGCGAGCATCGACCTGGGCGAGGACCATCGCAAGGAGACGCACCTGATTCCGCTTTTGATCGACGCGGTGCTGGGTTCGCGCCCCCCGGTCCCGATCTATGGGGCGGACTACCCGACGCCGGACGGCACCGCGGTTCGGGACTACGTGCACGTCGTCGACATCGCCGACGCTCACCTGCGCGCGGTGCGCCATCTCGCCGAAGGGGGAGAAAGCGTCACCTTGAACCTTGGGTCCGATCGAGGCGCTTCGGTTCGGGAGGTGGTCCGCGCCGTGGAGCGGGTGACAGGTCGAAGCGTTCCGACCATTCCGGCTCCACGGCGGGCGGGCGATCCCCCCGCCTTGATTGCATCCTCGGCCGAGGCGCGCCGCGTGTTAGGCTGGAAGCCACAATTCGGTGATCTCGATGTCATGATTGAAACGGCGTGGGTGTGGCGGCAGCGATTCCCGGAGGGATACAAGGCGTGAGTCAGGAGAAGCCGAGCGAGGAGCGCCTCGTGTCGATCTTCGGAGTGCCCGACGAGGCGACCGCGACGCTGCTCCGCGATTTTTTGGCGGGGCAGGGGATCGAATCGACCCTGGTCTCCGCGCAGATCCCTTGGTTTGGGACGATCGAGTCGGCCCGGAAAGGGTTTTGGGGCCGAATCGCGGTCCTGGAGCACGACGCCGCGAAAGCCCTCAGCCTCATCGAGGACTTCTATGCCGGACAACCGGAGACCGACGGGGCCTCACCGAGCGGCGAAGAAGGGGAAGGCGTATGAACCCGACCGTCGCGGCCGCGATGAAGGCGCCGCGGTTCACCCGCGAGGCGCTCGCCGGGCGGGTCGAGTCGTTCCGGGGTCGGCGCGTGGTCGTGATCGGCGACGTGATCCTCGACCGCTACCTCTGGGGCCGGGCGACGCGGGTGTCGCCGGAGGCGCCAGTTCTTGTCGTCGACGTCGATAAGGAGGAGCTCCGATTGGGCGGCGCGGCGAACGTCGCGCAGAACGTTCGCGCCCTCGGCGCCCGCGCGGTGCTGATTGGCGCCTTAGGCGACGACGGCGCGGCGGCCGATCTGGAGCGCCTCCTCGGAGCGAACGGCGTCGAATCGTCCTCCGGAATCGTGCGGGACCGATCCCGGCGGACGACGTTGAAGACCCGGATCCTCGCGCACCACCAGCAGGTCCTCCGCGCCGACGAGGAGAGCAGGGAGCCGCTTTCGACCGCGATCCAGTCCGAGCTCTGGAAGCGGGCCAAGGCCGCTCTGGACGGCGCCGACTCGGTCCTGATCAGCGACTACGGCAAGGGCGTCGTGACGGCCGAACTCTTGAGTCAACTTCTCCCCGAGCTCGAGCAGCGTGGGATTCCGAGCGCCGTGGATCCCAAGGAGGAGCATTTCCTCCGATATCGAGGCGTGAGCGTGATCACGCCCAACGCGGCCGAGGCGTCGGAAGCCTGGGGGAAGCGCTTTCGCAGCGAAGCCGATCTGATCGAGGCGGGTTTCGGTCTCCGCGAACGGCTTCAGGCAGGATCCGTTCTGATCACGCGCGGCGAGGAGGGGATGTCGCTCTTCACAACCGCCGGACATACGCACTTCCCGACGAGGGCTCGAACGGTCTACGACGTGACCGGCGCGGGCGACACGGTGATCGCGACGATCGCGACGGCCCTGGCGGCGCGCGCGTCGTTGCCCGAGGCCTGCGTTCTTGCCAACCACGCGGCGGGGCTTGTGGTGGCTGAGCTCGGCACCGCGGTCGCCACCGCCGACGAGCTTGTGGCCTCACTCGAGGACCTCCCGCGTGGGTGAAGTCCTCACGACCGTCGACGCGCTCCGCCGCCGCGCCGCCGCCCGGTCGCTCCAGCAGACGTTCGTCTTCACCAACGGCTGCTTCGACGTGCTGCACCCTGGCCACGTGGAGCTTCTGCGCCAGGCGAAGCGCCTGGGCCACTACCTGATGGTCGGACTGAACTCAGATCGATCGGTGCGCGGATTGAAGGGCGACGGCCGCCCCGTGCAGGATCAGGCGGCGCGTTCCGCGGTTCTCGCCGCGCTCTTGGACGTGGACGGCGTCGTGGTCTTCGACGAGGAGACCCCGGGCGAGCTGATCCGCGCGCTCGAGCCGGACGTGCTCGTGAAGGGCGGCGACTACATCCCTGAGGGCGTGGTCGGTCGCGACGTCGTGGAGAAGGCTGGGGGCAAGGTGGTGATCGTCCCGCTCGTGCCCGGACACTCCTCGTCCGAGATCGTGGCCCGGCTCACAGCCTCGCGGTAGCGGCGGTCCGGCGGGTCTCGAGCCCGATTGCCATCGTGCCTCCGATCAGGAGACCAGAGTGAACTCCTTCCTGGGCTTGACAGAGACGTCTGTCGGCCGCTAAGGTGTTGTGATATAGCGAAGTAGTCGGTCGACACGCCGATTCCCGCCGGTGACCCGCAGCGTCGCCCCGAGCGGCTCGAAGCTCGCGTCGCAATCTTCCGGGGGCCACCGACCCGACTCCAACCCTTGAAGGAGGTATGCCTCGAGTGAGACGCGCGAGACGTGTTGTGATCATGGGCGCCGGTGGGCGCGACTTCCATAACTTCAACACCTTCTTCAAGGGCAATCCCCGTTACGAGGTGGTGGCGTTCACGGCGTCCGCCCAGATTCCCGGGATCGACGACCGGAGATACCCCCGCTCCCTGTCCGGGAAGCTCTACCCGAGGGGGATCCCGATTTTCAGCGAGCTGGAGCTTCCCCGAATCGTGCGCGAGCGCGACGTCGATGTGGTTGTATTCGCGTACAGCGACGTCTCCCACGAGTACGTGATGCACAAGGCGTCCTGGGTCTTCGGTCTCGGATGCGATTTCATGCTCATGGGCCCCAAGTCGACCCAGCTCAAGAGCAAGGTTCCGGTCGTCGCGGTTACGGCCGTTCGCACCGGCTCCGGGAAGAGCCAGACCACGCGTAAGGTCTGCGAAGTGCTGAAGAAGATGGGAAAGCGCGTGGTCGTAATCCGTCACCCGATGCCGTACGGGGAGCTCTCCCGACAGGGCGTCCAGCGCTTCGCCTCGTACGCCGACCTCGAGAGGCACCACTGCACGATCGAGGAGCGCGAGGAGTACGAGCCGCACCTGGACCGCGGCACGATCGTCTACGCCGGCGTCGACTACGCCGAGATTCTCGCGGCGGCGGAGAAGGAGGCGGAGGTGATCGTCTGGGACGGCGGAAACAACGACTTCTCGTTCTACCGGCCCGACCTCCAGATCGTGGTCGCCGATCCTCACCGCCCCGGCCACGAGCGGAGCTATCACCCCGGCGAGACCAATGTGCGGCTGGCCCACGTCGTCGTCATCAACAAGGAAACGACGACCGACTACGCGAACATCGAGGCGGTGCGCGCTTCGATCCAGCAGCTCAATCCCGAGGCGATCGTGATCGATGCCGCGTCCCCGATCTCCGTGGACAAGCCGGAGTTGATCCGTGACCGCCGGGCGCTCGTGATCGAAGACGGCCCTACCTTGACGCACGGAGAAATGCGCTACGGCGCCGGCGTCATCGCCGCGAAGCGCCACGGGGCGCGGGAGATCGTCGATCCCCGGCCTTGGCTCGTCGGCGAGATACGGGACACATTCCGCCAATATCCGGGGATCGGCGCGCTCCTCCCGGCGATGGGCTACTCGAAGGAACAGATCCGCGACATGGAGAGCACGATCAACGCGTGCGAATGCGACGTCGTGGTCGTTGCCACGCCGATCGATCTGAGACGGCTGTTGAAAATCCGGAAGCCCTCCGTCCGCGTCGGCTACGAGCTCGAGGAGATTGGGCGCCCGAAGCTCGAGGATGTGATCGGCGAGGCGCTCGCTCGGCTCGCGCGAGGGCGCGGTGCGCCCGCGGCCAGGCGGGTCTCGGCGAAGCGGGTCTCGGCGAAGCGCGCCCCCGTGAGACGCGCCTCGAAGCGAGGCGTTCGAAGGGCGGCGCGAAAGGCCGGCACCGTTCCCGCGCGGGCCCGGAGGCGGCGATGAACCTGCACGAATACCAAGGGAAGGATCTCCTCCGCGCCGCGGGCATTCCTGTCCCGCCCGGCGAAGTGGCGCTGAGCGCCGCGGAGGCGATCGAGATCGCCGGCCGCCTCGGCTACCCCGCGGTCGTCAAGGCCCAGGTCCTGATCGGCGGGCGCGGCAAGGCGGGCGGCGTCAAGGTGGTTCGCGACGCGGAGGAGCTGGCACGGGAAGCAGGCCGGATTCTTGGCATGGAAATCCGCGGTCACAAGGTGCACCGCGTGCTCGTGACGCCGAGCGCCGAGATCGAGCGCGAATATTACGCGGGCATCGTCCTCGACCGGAAAGTCGAGACCCCGGTCCTCATGGTGAGCCCCGCCGGAGGGATCGACATCGAAGAGGTCGCGCGATCCACCCCCGAGAAAATTCTAAACGTCCACCTCGACGGACGCGGCCTTCCGGGCTATCGCGCGCGCGCGGCGGCGCGCTTTCTCGATTCGCGCTGGGAAATCCAGCGCGCGCTGGCCCCGCTGCTGGTCCGTCTCGCGACCGTCTACCGGGGCAACGACGCCTCCCTCGCCGAGATCAATCCGTTGGTGGTCACCACGGCCCACGAGGTCTGGGCGCTCGACGCCAAAGTCGTGATCGACGACAACGCGCTCGACCGCCATCCCGATCTCGCGGCGCTGCGCGATCTCACGGCCGAGGATCCAGGAGAGATCGAGGCGCGGGACGGCGGGCTTTCCTACGTGCGGCTCGACGGCACGATCGGGTGCGTGGTGAACGGCGCGGGTCTCGCGATGGCGACGATGGATCTGATCCAGTTCTACGGAGGGAAGCCGGCCAACTTCCTCGATATCGGCGGCTCCTCGAACCCGGACAAGGTCACCGCGGCGATGAAAATCTTGACGCGGGATGCTCGCGTGCGGGCGGTCCTCTTCAATATTTTCGGAGGGATCACGCGCTGCGACGACGTCGCGCGCGGGCTCCTCGCGGCGCTTGACCGGATGAAGGTGAAGATCCCGATCGTGATCCGGCTGACCGGCACCAATGAAAGGGAGGCCCGGGATCTGCTCGGCGCTCGAGGGATGACGGCCCTGAGCGACATGGACGAGGCGGTCCGCGCGGTCATCGCCCGCGCCGCGGAGGCGGCGTGAGCATCCTCGTCGGACGCGATTCGCGGATTCTGGTTCAAGGAATCACCGGCCGTGACGGGTCGTTCCACGCGCGGCAGATGAAGGAGTACGGCACGCGGGTGGTCGCCGGCGTGACGCCGGGGAAGGCCGGGGAAAACATCGACGGAATCCCCGTGTTCGACTCGGTCGAAGAGGCGGTGGCCCGCACGAGGGCGAACGTCTCGGTCATCTACGTCCCGGCGGGGCTCGCCCAGGATGCCGTCTACGAAGCGGTCGATGCCGAGATCCCGCTCGTCGTCTGCATCACGGAAGGGCTCCCGGCTCGCGACATGGTGGAGGTCGCCGCGTATCTCCACGGCCGCTCGACGCGCCTCATCGGTCCCAACTGCCCGGGGCTGATCAGCCCCGGACAATGCAAGGTGGGCATCATGCCGGGCTTCATTCACACGCCGGGCCGGATCGGGCTCGTCAGCCGCAGCGGCACCTTGACGTACGAGGTGGTGTGGCAGCTCACGCGCGCCGGGATGGGGCAGTCGACCTGCATCGGGATCGGCGGGGACCCGATCGTCGGCACGCGCTTTGTCGACACGCTCGCGCTCTTCGAAGCGGACGACAAGACGGACGCGATCGTCCTGATCGGCGAGATCGGCGGGAGCGACGAAGAGGACGCGGCCGCGCTGATCGAGCGGCACGTATCGAAGCCGGTGGTGGCGTTCATCGCGGGCCAGACGGCTCCTCCGGGAAAGCGGATGGGGCACGCGGGCGCGATCGTCTCGGGCGGCGCCGGGACCGCACAAGAGAAGATGGCTCGCTTCGAGCGCGCGGGCGTCCCGGTGGCCAGGATCCCATCGGAAATCCCCGGTCTCGTGGCGGCCGGGCTCGCCAGGCGCGGCCGCGGGCGCCTCAGCGTGGTCCACGGGGTTCCACGAAAGGCCGCGAAATCGGGCGGCAAGAAACCAAAGGCGACCCGCCGGAAGGCGAAACCGGCCGGGAGGAAGGGAAAGCCGCGGAGAGCGGCCCCGAAACCAAGGGCGGCCAAGAAGACGCGACGCTCTCGTCCGTGAAGCTCCTGCTTGGAAACGAAGCGATCGCCCAGGGCGCCGTCGCCGGGGGCGTGACCTTCTTCGCCGGATACCCACTCGCCCAGAGCTCCGAGATCGACGCCGCGCTCCTCGCATCGCTTGGCGAGCGGGAGGGCGCCGCGGTCTTGGTCGAGGACGCCCCTGCCGCCCTGGGCGCCGTCCTCGGCGCGGGCGCGGGCGGCGGGCTCGGCGCGACCGCGCTGACCGGCGACGTTCTCGGCGCCGCGGAAGAATTGCTTCGCTTCGGGATCGCGTCGAAACTACCCGCGCTCATCGCCGTGGTCGGCGCCCGGCCGGACCCGTCGCGCGGACTCGAGCGGGCGGGACAGGGCGAGGTGCGCCGTCTCCACATCGCGGTTCCCGGGGGCGGGCCCGCGCCGGTCTGGGCTCCGGACTCGGCTCAGGAGTGCTTCACGCTGGCGAGGGCCGCGTCGGCCGAGGCGCGGCAGCGGGCGACGCCGGTCCTCCTCTACGTGGACGACGTCATCGCACACTTACGCGAGCCGGTCGCGGTCCCGGAAGACGGGAGCGGTCGCGAAGGGGGAGCGCCCCCCGCGCCGGCGGAGCTCTATCGCACGCGCGACGCAACGGTCCTCGTGGTCGCATTCGGAATCGTCGCGCGAGCGGCGCGCAGCGCGGTCCGGCTCGCGCGGGAGCAGGGAATCCGCGCCGGTCTCTTCCGCCCGATCCGCCTCTGGCCCTTCCCGTTCGCGGAGCTCACTGAGGCGGCCGCCCGGGCGCGGGCGCTTTTGGTCGCCGAGCTGAACGAAGGCCAACTCTTGGAATCGATCGCGGCGCGCATGGGAGCGCCGGGCGCGGAGTCCGCCCGACCGGCCGCGGCGCGATCACGGTCGGCGCGCTCACAACCCGTGGTCCGGGCCCTCTCCGAGCCGAGCGAAGGGGTGCTCCGGCCGGGAACGATCCTCGAGTCGCTATTGGAAGCCGCGTGAGCGCCCCGTGCGCGCCTTCCTGCGGCCTGGACCGGCTTGGTCAGGGTATCGCGGCGGCTTTGGCGCACCAGAGCGGCGCGGCTACCCGGCGCCTTGTCGTGACCGGCGGCGGCTGCGCGGCGTTCGTCGCCGGTTGGGTCGAGGGAACGCTCCACCGCGTCCCGCTCGGGCGATCGCTCCCGTTCGCGCTCGGGCTCTCCCAAGCGCTCCCCGATCGCGAGGTCTTCGTCTTCCTGGGGGACGGCGAGGCGGCTGGCGTGGGAGGCCATCACCTCTCGAATGCCGCGCGCCGCGGGGACCGCGTGCGCGCGCTGGTGGTGAACAACGAGGTGCTTGGCGGCACGGGCGGCTTTCCCTCTCCAACGACCCCTCGAGGCGGGCGAACGGCGTTCCAACCTGCCGGCTCGGCGCCGCGGGCGCTCGACGTGGCCGAAATGGCGCTCGCGGCCGGCGCCTCGTGGGTGGGGAGGGAAATCATCACCGCGGGCGAAGCACTCGCGGAAATCCTCCGTGAGTTCGTGGGAGCGCCGCCGTTCGCGCTTCTCGAGGTGCGGGCGCCGTGCTACCCGGCGTACGGTCAGTGGAACGGATTTCCGACGCCGGAGGAGATGCACGAAGCGCTGGAGCGGCGCGCGGTCCGCGGCGGCGACCCCGTGGCGGGCGGACGGCCGGGAGACGAGCGCTCGGACTCCGACCGGTTCCGTGTCGGGAGACTCAGGCCGGCTCAGGACCTTCCGTCGTGACCTGGGAGAGCCCGAAGGGCGCGATTCCGAAGCGAGGGATCTCGATTCGCCTCGCGGGGGACCCGGCGCACGGGCTCCTGTTCGCCGGATACCTCCTCGCGGAGGCGGCGCTCTTGGACCGACACTCGGTCTCCCACGCGCCGACCCTGGGCTCCGCGGCGCGCGGGCCGTTGAGCGGCGGGGCGCTCCGGATCGCCGGCGATCCGGACGAATATCCGCTCGTGGACGCGCCGGAGTGCCTGCTCCTGACTTCGCTGCCGGCGCTCGCGCGCTTCACGGCCGACCTGGCGCCCGAAGGGCAGCTCTTCGTCGAGGAGTCGCTTCGCGAGCAGGCGCCTGCGTTCGCGATCCCGCTGCCGTTGATCCAGGCCGCGATCGACTCGGGCGGAACGTCACTCGTCCTGGACCTCGTCGCGTCCGCGGTCGTGACCGCAACGACCGGGGCCGTGAGCCGGCGCGCGCTTTACGAAGCGGCGGGGCGGCTCCTTCCCGAGCGGGGGAGACCGGCGGCGTTCGCCGCGCTCGACGCGGGAATGGAAATCGGGAGAAGTCGAATCCGAGTCTGAAAGGAATCTGGCGAATCCAAACCTGGACCAATTGGGGGAAGACATCGTGGAAGAAACACTCTTCATGATCAAGCCGGACGCCGTACGCGCGAGAAAGATCGGCGCGATCCTCGCGGAAGTCGAGAAAGCGGGGTTCGAGATCGTCTCGATGCGGATGGCGCGGCTCTCACCGGAGGACGCGCGGCGTTTCTACGCGGTGCACGAGGGAAAGCCGTTCCTGAACGACCTGGTGGCCTTCATGTCTTCGGGCTCCGCCGTGCCGTGCCGCCTCCGGCGCCAGAACGCAATCCTCGCGCTTCGGGAGCTGATCGGCGCGACCGACCCCAGGGAGGCAAAGCCGGGTACAATCCGGGCGCTTCACGCGGAATCAAAACAGAACAACGCGGTCCACGCTTCAGACTCACCGGCATCCGCGCAAACGGAAATTCAATTCTTCTTCGGCGAAGGGCGCTAAGCTCGGTTCCTATATGCAAATCGATCTACGGGAGCTCCCCGAGGGCCAGACCCACAGTACCTACGAGATCCCACCGCCGTCGGTGGGTCTCTCTCGTGAGGAGCTTGCTGTCGACGGACCGCTCCGGGTTGGGCTCTCCCTGGACCGCCGGGGCGACGAAATCTGGATCCGTGGGAAGCTGCAACTGATTGCCAATCAAGAATGTAGCCGCTGCCTCGTCGAGTTTCCGGAGCGGCTCGAATTGGAGTTTGAGGTCTTCTGTGCTAAAGTGCAGACTCCCAACGTCGTAAGCAGGGCCGCGGATGAGGAGGATGGGGGGGTGCACTTTCACGATGGCCGTGTCCTCTCCATCGACCCAGAGATCCGCGAGGCCGTGATCCTCGGCATTCCGATGAAGCCTTTGTGCAAGGAATCGTGCGCTGGGCTCTGCCCTCGGTGCGGCGAGGATCGCAATCAAGGGCCCTGCCGCTGCGGGCGCGCCGCCACCGGGTGATCCGGACGCGAGAGATCGCAGGCACGGGTCTGAGTTCCACATCGTTCCACTGAGGGATTGACCATATGGCCGTACCCAAGAGAAGGCACTCGAGCACACGAGGCAAGAAGCGTCGGACCCATTGGAAGCTGGATCTTCCCTCGAGGTCGCTCTGTTCGCACTGCAGCCAGCCCAAACGCCCGCACCGCGTCTGCTCCCACTGCGGCTACTACGCGGGCGAAGAGATCATCGCTCAGGAGGCAGCGAAGACATCCTAAGGCGTCCGCGAGACTGACGATGGGCCGTCCTAACAAAGGACCTGTCATCGGAGTGGACGCCATGGGGGGCGATCTCGCCCCGCGCGTCGTGATCGAGGGCGCGCTGGAGGCGCTCCGCGAGTCGGACGCGTCGTTCGACGTCGCCTTGGTCGGAGACGAGGCGGCGATCCTCGAAGAGGCGGACCGCCTCGGTGTGCGCGCGAACCTCCCGCGCATCATCCACGCCGCCGAGCGGGTGGAGATGGCGGAGGCCGCGGCTTCGTCGGTGCGCCGCAAGCGCGATTCTTCGATCAGCGTCTCGGCCCGCCTCCAGAAAGAGCACCAGACCGACGCGTTGGTCTCCGCGGGGAACACGGGGGCGGTCGTTGCCGCGGCCCTCTTCGAGCTCGGCCGCATCGAGTCGATCCAACGCCCCGCGATCGCCACGGTGCTGCCCACGCCCCAGGGCAACGTCGTGGTCCTCGACGTGGGCGCCACCTCCGACTGCAAACCGTATCACCTCTACCAATTCGCGCTCATGGGAAGCATCTACGCCCGCCTCGTGCTCCACGTGGAGCGGCCGCGCGTCGGCCTGCTCAACATCGGTGAGGAGGCGGAGAAGGGGAGCGAGCTCTACTACGAGGCGCATCAGCTCCTCAAGCGGAGCCCGGTCCATTTCGCGGGCAACGTCGAGGGCCGGGACATCATCCTCGGAACCGCCGACGTGGTGGTCTGCGACGGATTCGTCGGAAACGTTCTCCTCAAGTTTGCCGAGAGCGTCATTCCGAGCATTTCCGGCATGATCAAGGATGAGATCGCCCGTCATCCGCTCAGCATGATGGCGGGGCTCTTGCTGAAACCCGCCTTCCGCCGTCTCCGCCGCCGGCTCGACTACGCCGAGGTGGGCGGCGCTCCGCTTCTGGGCGTCGACGGCACCTGCATCATCGCCCACGGCCGCTCGAACGTCCGCGCGATCAAGAACGCGATCCGCGTGGCGGCCCGGTGCGTCGAGGCGAAGGTGCCGGACTCGATTCGAACCGAGCTGCAGCGTC
This sequence comes from Candidatus Eiseniibacteriota bacterium, assembly GCA_041486815.1. GTDB lineage: Bacteria > Eisenbacteria > RBG-16-71-46 > SZUA-252 > SZUA-252 > WS-9. The sequence goes on from JBGPMG010000009.1 coordinate 26,914, forward strand.
TGGCGCCGGAGGCGGCATGATCGCTCCCAATCGAGGAATCCACATCGTCGGGACCGGCTCGTTCACGCCGGAGCGAGTCCTCACGAATCAGGATCTCGAGAAGATCGTCGACACCTCGGACGAGTGGATCACGTCGCGCACGGGGATCAAGGAGCGCCGGATCGCGGACCCAAACACGCCCTCCTCGGTCCTCGCCTCGGAGGCGGCCGCCCGCGCGCTCGAGGCGGCCGGCGTGAAGGCGTCGGAGCTCGATCAGATCATCGTCGGCACCGTGACGGGAGACCGGACCTTTCCTTCAACCGGTTGCATCGTCCAGGACCGCCTCGGCGCGAGAAAGGCGTACGCCTTCGACGTCTCCGCGGCGTGCGCGGGCTTCCTCTTCGGGCTCTCGGTCGGCCGGTCGGCGATCGAATCGGGCGCCGCGGAAATCGTCCTCGTCATCGGCGTCGAGACGCTCTCCAAGATTGTGAACTGGACCGATCGCAACACGTGCGTCCTGTTCGGCGACGCCGCGGGAGCCGTAATCCTAAGAAAGAACGGGAAGCCGGGAGGAATTCTGGCCACGCGTCTTCACAGCGATGGGTCGCTGGTCCACCTGCTCGAGATGCCGGCCGGCGGATCGCTCCTGCCGCCGTCCCACGACACCGTCGATCGGCGGCTGCACACGATCCACATGAGCGGGAACGATGTCTTCAAGCACGCGGTGCGAGCGATGGAGTCGGTGGCGCTGGAGGCGCTCGAGGCCGCGGGGCGAAAGCCCGAGGACCTGGACCTCCTCATTCCGCACCAGGCCAACTATCGGATTATCGACGCGACGGCGAGAAGGCTGGGCCTCCCGATGGAGAAGGTCTTCGTCAATCTCGATCGCTACGGGAACACCTCGGCGGCATCGATTCCACTCGCCCTCGACGAGGCGCGG
>JBGPMG010000010.1:0-26420 GCA_041486815.1 Candidatus Eiseniibacteriota bacterium
GATCCGCGCATCGTGCCGCGAGCGCGGAAACTCCCGGAGTTGTCGTATGACGAGATGTTGGAGCTGGCCTCGCTCGGGGCGAAGGTCCTCCACAACCGCTCGGTCGAGATCGCGAGGCGCTTCCGCGTCCCGATCCACGTCCGCTCGAGCTTCAACTGGAACGAGGGTTCGCGCATCCGAAAGGGTGATCTGATGGAACAGGTGGTGATCCGGGGCATCGCGCACGACGCGGACGTGGCCAAGGTCGCGCTTCTGGGGGTTCCGGACCGGCCCGGCGTCGCGGCCGAGATTTTTCGCGAAATCGGGGGTCAGGGGGTGAACGTGCGGATGATCGTGCAGGCGAGCGGCTCCGACTCCAAGAACGACGTCACGTTCGCGGTCGGCTCCCACGACGTCCGGACGGTGCTTCCGGTCGTGGAGGAGATGCGCAAGCGCCTCGGCGCCCGGGCCTTCGTCTACGATCCCGACGTGGCCATCCTGTCGGTCGTGGGCGAAGGGCTCGCGACCTCGCCCGGAACGGCGGGGGAGGTCTTTGCCGCGCTCGCCCAGGCAGGGGTGAACATCGAGATCATCAGCACGTCCTCCATCACCATCACCTGCATCGTCAGGAAGGCGGACGCGGAGCGCGCGATCCGCTCCCTGCACGACGCGCTCCGCTTGGAGCAGGAGGCCTGATTCGAGGCATGGCGGACCCCCCATGGAGTTGCGCGAAAAGCCTTCCATCCTGCGCCGAGGCGCAGCGCCCCCGGACGAGCGGACCTCGGCGATCTTCATCGCCATGGCCTGCCTGTTCCACGCGATGCTGCTCGGCTTCTTCGTGAACAAGGCCCGGCTGTCCGCCGAGGTATCCCTCCCCGCTTCGGGGGGAAACACGCGCCGCGCCCAGCTCGTCCGGATCACGCCGCTCCGCACCTTCCCGGCGCCCGAGGCCGCGGCGCCCCAGGTCGAGGCGGCCCGTTCGCGCCCGAAGCCGGCCCTCATCAAACGGTACACGCCGGGCGCGAAGGTCGTCGTTCGTCCCGAGCGCGGGCCGGCCAAGAAGGGATCGTCGGAGGAGTCGAAGAGCCAACCGCGCGAGGTCGCGCCGGCGCCGCAGGCCGACCTTACCCCTCGGTGGTGGTCGTCCGACTCCACGAGGAGCACGAGCGTCACGACCGACGGCGATTTTCGATTCGCGTTCTACCTCGCCGCGATCCGGAACAAGATCGGCGCCCACTGGGTACCTCCCCCGGGAATCGACGCCACGGGGCGGCGGATTCGCGCCACGGTCTATTTTAGGATTCACAGGGATGGCCAAATTTCGGTCGCCTCGGTCGAGACGCCATCCGGCTACTCGTTCTTCGACCAGACGACGATGCGCGCGCTGCTCGCGGCGACGCCGCTCCCGCCGTTGCCGGCGGGCTTCACCGACAACTACCTGGGAGTCCACTTTGGATTCGAATACCAGCAGTAGCGCCCGGTCGAACGACACGGCCCGGTGGAACCACGCTGCCCGCGGTCCCTGGGACCGCGCCGCCAGCGCCATTCCCGGGCTGCTCCTGACGTTCGCGCTTCTCGGGCCGGTCCAAGCGGGGGCGCAGACCGACGTGCGCACCGGGATCCATGCATCGGGCACCGTCAAGTCGCCCCTGCTCCTCGCGCGGTTCCGGGCCGAGGGCAGCGCGCAGGGCGCCGCCGATGAGGCGCGCGCCATTCTCCGCCGCGACTTCGAGCTGTCGGGCGTCTTCGCCGTGGCCGACGGGGAGCCGCTCCGCGAGAAGCTGACGCCCGATCCGGGCCAATCCGGGAGCGTGCGCGTCGAGGGGGCGGTCGAGCAGGCCGGCGCGGGGTTTCGATTCACGGGGGAGGTGTTCGACCTCGGAACCGCCGAGTCGGTGTTCCGGCGCAGCTACCCCTTCGCGCAGACCGAATCGCGGGCGGCGATGCATCGATTCAACGACGACGTGCTCGAAGCGCTGACCGGGGAGCGGGGAATCGCGGAGACCCGGATCGCCTTCGTCCGTCAGGATGGCAAGTTCAAGGAGATCTGGGTCGCGGATTACGATGGACAGAACGCCCGCCAGCTCACGCACGACCGTAGCCTCGCGCTCTCGCCCGCCTGGGCGCCCTGGGGGAGCGAGATCGCGTTCACCACGTTCAAGCGGGGCAACCCCGACCTCTACCTCTTCGATCAGGTGCGAGGCGCGTCGTACCCGTTCTCCACGCGGCCCGGGCTGAACACGTCGCCCTGCTACTCGCCCGACGGGAAGTGGATCGCCTGCACGCTCTCGCGCGACGGAAACGCCGAGATTTACCTCATCAGCCGCGACGCCCAGACGGCGCGCCGCCTCACGCGAAACGAGCGGATCGACTCATCGCCCTCCTTCAGCCCCACCGGAAGGGAGATCGTGTTCACGTCGGACCGGTCAGGCTCGCCGCAGATCTACGTGATGGACGCCGAAGGCGCGAATCAGCGGCTTCTGACGCTCGAGGGGAAATACAACGACTCGCCCCAGTGGTCTCCGAAGGGGGACAAGATCGTCTATGCCTCGCGGCACGACGCCGTCTTCGACGTCATCGTGATGGACTCCAACGGACAGAACTCGGTCCAGATCACCTACGACGCAGGACACAACGAAAACCCGCGCTGGTCCGCCGACGGGCGGAAGATCTACTTCAGCTCGTCGCGTCTCGGGAAGCGGCAGATCTTCATGATGAACCCGGACGGCAGCGACGTGGTCCAACTCACGCAGGGGGAGGATACGTTCAATCCGGCCATCGGGCCGAGGCCCCGCCGGCAGACCACGCCACCCACTTCGGGTTGATTTGTCTGGAGCCCGTGTGCTAGGTTGGCTGTAACCGGAAGTCATTGTCGCCCAAAGGACTGAACAGAATGGGGGAACCAATCATGCGCCGATCGCCAAGCATTGCGACGCTCGCGCTCGCGGTCGTTCTTGCCGCGACTCTCGTGGCCGTGGGCTGCTCATCGTCCAAGAAGGTTTCGACCACTCCGCCGCCGCCGCCGGCACCCGATCAGACCGAGACCCAAACGTCTCCACCGCCGCCCCCGCCGTCGTCCGAGGGAGAAGCGGTTGAGGAGAAGACGTCGTCGCTCCAGGACGCGTTTTTCGACTTCGACGAGGCGTCTCTTCGGGCGGACGCGAAGACGGCCCTCGAAAACAACGCGAGATTCCTCGAGGGCCACGGCGTCGCCAAGGCAGTCGTCGAGGGGCATTGCGACGAGCGTGGATCGGTAGAGTACAACCTAGCGCTCGGCGAGCGCCGGGCGAAGGCGGCGAAGGATTTCCTCGTGAGCTACGGAATCGCGGCGGCCCGCCTCACGACGATCTCGTACGGTAAGGAGCGTCCCTTCGACTCCGGTCACGAGGAGTCCTCCTGGTCGAAGAACCGCCGGGCGCATTTCGTTTCGAAGTGACCCGGAAGCGTCCATTTCTACTGGCGGCGGCAGCGCTCTCGATCGCGGGGGCGCTGGCCGCTGCCGGTTGCGCGCCGGGCGGCTACTACAACTCGAGCCAGACCGCGCTCGACAGCCTCCTCACCTCGCAGGCCGAGATGATGAGGCGCGTCGCCGCGCTGGAGAAGAAGGTCGACGCGACGCAGGTGGGGCTCCAGGCGACGCGCGCGAACAACGAGGCGAAGATGGTTGAGATTTCCCAGAGGCTCGACGTGCTCGGTGGGCAGCTGGAGGAATCAGGCGCCAAGTTCACGCGGCTCGCGCAGGGAGTGGACACCGTCAAGCACCGCCTCATGTCCGCCGACAGCGCGCGCGCGTCGCGGCCCTCCGGCGCCGATACGTCCGGAACGCCGGATCCGGAGGCGATGTATCAAGCCGCCTACTCCGACGTGGCCGCGGGCCGCTATGACCTCGCCCGCGAGTCATTCCGGACCTACTTGAAGTACTTCTCCGATACCGAAGTTGCCGACAACGCGCAGTACTGGATCGGAGAGTGCTACTACGCGACGGGAGATTTCGCGAGCGCGATCCCCGAGTTCCAGAAGGTGGTCCAGAACTACCCGAAGGCGGACAAGGTCCCTTCCGCGCTCCTCAAGATCGGGCTCTCCTACGCCCGGTTGAAGAATACCGCGGAGGCGCACAAGTACTACCGCATGCTCATCCAGAAATACCCGAAGAGCTCGGAGGCCGCGGCCGCCCGGGAGCGCCTGGCGCCGAAGCAGTAGCCGCCGAGGTCGTAGAGGGACGCCGAAACGCCTAGGCCGCGGGCTTCCTCGCCGCGAGCGTGAGGACGTGCCCGAAGCGGGAGCGCTTCGCGTGCCACTCCGCCGTGTTCAGGCCCAATCGCCGCGTGATCCCTCTCCCCCAGGGCAAGAACCACCATCCGACGATCGGGTTGTGCGCGTGAAATTCGGCCGCGGCCACGCCCGCCGCCGAGGCGAGGCCGCGAAACCGAGACACCGATAGGTCGTCCTCGAATCCGAAGATCCACTTTCCCCGCCACTCCGCGAGCCTCTTGCCGAGAATGAAGGGCAGGTCCAGGGCGTTCGGGACCATGATGAGCAGGAGACCGCCGGGGCGGGTCACGCGCCACATCTCGCGGATCAGCGCGACCTTTCCCTCGTCGCTGAAGTGCTCGATGACGCCTCCGTTCCAGACCACGTCGAAGGAAGCGTCGCGGAATCCCATGCGAAGGCCGTCCTGCCTGCAGTAGTCCGCGCGCTGTCCCAGCCGCTCGAAATGGCCGCGCGCCAAGGCAAGCGAGCGCGGGGAGAGATCGACCAGCGTCACGCGCGCTCCGAGCCCTCCCAGGATCGCGCTGGTCGTTCCCGAGCCGCATCCCACCTCGCAGATCGAGCGGCCTTGCGGCGGTCCGACCGACCGGATGACGTGCTCGTGGTAAGCCCGGTGGTCCGGAGCCGAGAGGTCGATTCCCACGTAGGTATCGGCCACCCGGTCCCAGACTTGGACGAGATCGGCTTGCTGGTACGGCCCCGGGCGCGCCATGGAGGGGCCGAATTCTCGCACGGGGAAGGATGGGCTTCAAGGCGCGCGCGGGTGATATGATTCGGGCACTGGATCTAGACGTCGGATCGTCTGCGCGAGCCTCGAGGTGACCCATGCGTTTCGACCGCCTGACGACGAAAAGCCAAGAAGCTCTTTCGACCGCGCAGAAGATCGCGGAGCGCGCGGGCCACCCCGAAGTCGGCACCGAGCACCTTCTCCAGGCCCTCCTCGAGCAGAAGGAGGGAGCGGTGCTCCCCATTCTCGAAGCCGCCCGCGTTCCGGTCGACGGAACCGCGAAGATTCTCGAGGAGCGGCTACGCGCTCTTCCAAAGGTGACCGGCCGGAGGCAGACGGTCCTCTCGCCCTTGATCGGCGAGCTCCTCGAGCACGCCGAGACCGAAGCCGAGCGGCTCCGCGACGAGTACGTGAGCACCGAGCACATGCTCCTCGCCGCGCTCGACCCGGCCGTCACCTCCCCGATGGGCCAGATCCTCCGCGACGCGGGCGCGACGCGGGAGGCGGTCTACCAGGCTCTCCTCAACGTGCGCGGCGGCGAGCAGGTGTCGAGCCCGGATCCCGAGGAGAAATACCAGGCCCTCGCCAAGTACGCGAGGGATCTCACCGAGATGGCTCGCAAAGGCGCTCTCGATCCGGTCATCGGTCGTGACGAGGAGATCCGCCGCGTCATTCAGGTTCTCTCGCGCCGCACGAAGAACAACCCGGTCCTGATCGGGGAGCCCGGCGTGGGGAAGACCGCCATCGCCGAAGGGTTGGCGCAGCGGATCGTGGACGGGGACGTGCCTTCCGGACTCAAAGATCGCCGTCTGTTGGCGCTTGATCTCGGGGCGCTCCTCGCGGGCGCCCAGTACCGGGGCCAGTTCGAGGACCGGCTCAAGTCGGTCCTGAAAGAAGTAACACGCGCCGAGGGACGGGTCATCCTCTTCATCGACGAGCTTCACACTGTGGTCGGCGCCGGTGCGGCGGAAGGGGCCCTGGACGCCTCCAATCTCCTGAAGCCGGCGCTCGCTCGGGGGGAGCTCCACTGCATCGGCGCGACCACGCTCGACGAATACAGGAAGCGGATCGAGAAAGACGCCGCGCTGGAGCGGCGATTCCAGCCCGTTCTCGTCTCCGAGCCGACGGTGGAGCAGACGATCGCGATCCTTCGCGGGCTCCGCGAGCGATACGAGAATTTCCACAAAGTGAAAATTCAGGACGCGGCGCTCGTCGCGGCCGCTGTGATGTCGCAGCGCTACCTCCCGGATCGCAAGCTCCCGGACAAGGCGATCGACCTGGTCGACGAGGCTGCCTCGAGGCTTCGGATCGAGCTCGACAGCATGCCGGTCGAGATCGACACGCTCGAGCGGAGACGCCGCCAGCTCGAAATCGAGCGCCTCGCGCTGAAGCGGGAGAAGGACGCCGCGGGGAAAACCCGCCGTGCCCTCATCGAGGAGGAGATTGCCGAGACTGAGGTCGAGCTGAAGCGCCTCAAGGCGCATTGGGAGAAAGAACGGGCCGCGCTCTCGAAGATCATCGAGACGAGGACCCGGATCGAGGCGCTCCGGATCGAAGAGCAGCAGGCGGAGCGGGCGGGAGATCTCGAGAAGGTCGCTCGGATCAGGCACGGCGAGCTGCCCAGGCTGCAGCAACAACTCGCCGCCGACACGTCGGCGCTCGCGGCGATCCAGAAGGACCTGAAGCTCCTCAAGGAGGAGGTCGACGAGGAGGACATCGCGGAGGTCGTTGCCCGATGGAGCGGCATCCCCGTGCAACGGCTGCTCGAAGGCGAGCTGCAGAAACTTCTCCATATGGAAGACCGGCTCAGGGAGCGCGTGGTCGGTCAGGACGTGGCCGTTCGCGCCGTCTCCGACGCGATGCGTCGCGCCCGGGCGGGGCTTCAAGACCCCAACCGGCCGCTCGGCTCGTTCCTCTTTCTCGGCCCGACCGGGGTGGGGAAGACGGAGTTGGCGCGGGCTCTCGCCGAATTTCTGTTCGACACCGAGCGCGCCATGATCCGGATCGACATGTCCGAGTACCAAGAGCGGCATGCCGTGGCGCGGCTCATCGGGTCGCCGCCGGGTTACGTCGGGTACGAGGAAGGGGGCCAGCTGACCGAAGCGGTGCGGCGCCGCCCTTATTCGGTCGTGCTTCTCGATGAGATCGAGAAGGCCCATCCCGACGTCGCGCACGTCCTTTTACAGGTATTTGAGGAGGGGAGGCTGACCGACGGCCAGGGCCGAACGGTCGACTTCAAGAGCACGATCATCATCATGACCAGCAACATCGGGAGCGACCTGATCTTGGAAGCGGGAGGCGCGGCCTCCGAGGTCCTCCGCCCGCGGCTTCTCCAGGCGCTCCGCGGCCACTTCCGTCCGGAGCTGATCAACCGGATCGACGAGATCCTCGTCTTCGAGCCGCTGGGCCCCGAGGAGCTGCGCCAGATCGTTCGCCTGGAGATCAAGAAGGTGGAGCGGCGGCTCGCCGAACGGGAGCTAAAGCTCGCGGTGGAGACGGAAGTGTTCGATCTACTCGCCAAGGAGGGCTACGACCCGGTATTCGGAGCGAGGCCGCTCCGCCGGGTCATCGAGCGGCGAGTGCAGAACCCGCTCGCCCAGTCGATCCTCAAGGGCGAATTTCAGCCGGGCGATACGATCCGCGTTCGTCGAGGGAAAGACGACGACGCCCCGCTTCGATTCGAGCGCGCGGAGAAGCTCGAGGCGGCTCCCGCGGGCCGATAGATCCCTTCCGAGGCATTTCCCGCTTGACGCTCCGAGTGGGCGGACGGTAGCGTGGCGGCTCGCGTCTCCCGGGTCGCGCTCCACCCTCCGCAATCAAAACCGCGCCCACGGCACTTCGGGGAGCTCATGCACCTGTCCGAGCTGCTCAATGAAAAGGCCATCAGCCTATCGCTCGCCGCCCGAGACAAGGAATCGTGCATTAAAGAATTGGTACAGATCCTCGAGAGCGCCCACGGCGTGAACACGAGGGGCGAAATCCTGAGCAAGGTGCTCCAGCGCGAGTCGATGATGTCGACCGGGATCGGGAACGGGGTGGCGATTCCGCACGGGAAGACCCGGCTCCTCGACCATCTCGTCGCCGCCTGCGGCGTTTCTCCGTCGGGGATGGAGTTCGACTCGATGGACGGCGAGCCGGCCAGCCTCTTCATTCTTCTGGTCTCCCCGGAAAGCCTGCGAGGTCCCCACGTGAAGGCCCTGGCCAACGTCTCCCGCCTCCTCAAGGAAGAGTCGGTCCGGAGCGCCCTTCGGCAGAGCCGGACTCCGGAGGAATTCCTCTCGGTGCTGCGCGAGGCCGAGGGGCGATTTCTGTAGATTCAGGCCGCCGGATCGGTGGAACGCCCCGTTGACGCCGGGTGCGTCCGCTTGGTAAATTTCAGCCACACCGCTGCCGTGTCCCCCAGAAAGGAGTTTTTCCCTCATATGAAGTGCATGCGAGGGTTGTGGGCGGGAGCCTGCCTCCTCCTGGTCTTCTCGGGCTGCTCCAAGAATCCCACCGGATCGGTAAAGGACACCGGGGTTTACTCCCCCCTCATTACCGGCATCGCCGCGGACAAAGAGCCTGCCGTCCGGGGCGTAGCCAATGAATTCACCGTCCTCGTCACCAACGTGAACGGCTATCCGATCACCTATCACTGGAGCGCGGCCGCGGGGACCGTCACGGACTCCACCGGGGCGACCGCGGTCTGGGACGCGCCCAACGCCATCGGCACCTATCCGATCACCGTCTCGATCGTCTCGGACGGCGGCGGCGCGCATTTCTTCAAGACGACGACGTTCCAAGTCTTCGTCGACAACGATTTCACGCGCTGGACGCGATCCTCGGAGGTGCAATTCGACCCCGACCCCACCCCTTCGGGCGGCGTCCTCTTCGCGCAATTCCGGAGCATCGTGACCGGCGCCGCGGACGCCTACAACCTGGCGTCCCCCAGCCTGTCACCGGTGCAGCTGACGCAGAACTTCGCGGTGCTGGCGTCGCCGACGATGCGCGCGGACGAGCTGCAGATCGCATTCTCCGGGAGGCGCACGACGACCGATTCCCTTTCGGTCTGGGTCCTCCCTGCCACCGGGGGAGACCCATCGACGGCCGTTGCCGCCGCGCAGGGGAGCTCCGAGCAGATCACCGCCGCCAATTCGCGATTCGCCCGCACCGACAGATGGCTCCTCTACAACTCGGACTCGACCTCGATCTTCAACCCGAAGCCGTGGTTTCGGGACGGCAACCTCAGCGCCCAGCCTCAGCGCGTGATACAGCAAGGCGTGGAGGGCGTCTCCTCGTTCTGGCAGCCGAGTTGGGGCCCCGACGTCGATGGGAACGGGCTTCCCGACTGGATCGTCTGCGCCGGGTACAAATTCTTCCGTGCTCCGAACCAGCAATCGCGCGGCCTCTTCAAGTTTCCGACGACGCCCGAGCAGTCGGTGGCGGTGCAATGGCTGCCCGACAGCAGCGCGGCGGAGGCGGACTGGTCTCCCGACGGCCAACACATCATCTATACGAAGCGGAACGCCATCTCCGGGGATCGGGACATCTGGATCATCAACGCCGGCTCGAGCGATCCAAGTACGGCGGTGCGTGTTACCTTCGGGCCCGCGGACGATTCCCACCCCCGGTTCTCGCACGACGGCGCCTCGATCTTTTTCGTTTCAAATCGGGTGGACCACTACGGTCTGAACGGCATCTACAACACCGAGCGGCGCGGGACGAACATCTGGAGCGTCTCCCTGTTTGACACCCCCTAAGCCGGAGCGGACAGGGCCCGGACCGCGAGGCCGGGCCCTCTTTCTGTTCTATTGGCTCCCCGTCCTCGCGTACATCGGCTTGATTTTCTCCGGCTCTTCGATCAAGGGGCGCGACCTCCCCACCTTGCTGCCGTACATGGACAAGGTCGCGCACTTGATGGAGTATTCGCTCTTCGGATTGCTGTTGGGGCGCGCGATCCGCTTCACCTTCACGCGCGGGAGCGCGTTCGCCGTCACGGTCGCGGCAATCGGACTCGGCGCCGCGGTGGGATGCCTGGACGAGATCTACCAGAGATTTGTGCCGGGCCGCCAGAGCGACCCTCTGGATTGGCTGACCGACCTGGCCGCCGTCACGGCGGGGGTCGTGCTCGTGCAGGTGATCCACGTCCGCCCAATTCGCGGCCGTGGTCAAAAGATCAACGACGCGAACCGCTAAGGAGAGCCGGTCTTGGCGAGCAAGTTTCAGGTAGCGCGGGGCACTCGCGACATCCTTCCGGGGGAGAGCGAGCGTTGGGATCGGCTCGAGTCGAGGACGCGCGACATCATGAGCCGGTACGGATACCGCGAAGTGAGGACGCCGATCTTCGAGGCCACCGACCTCTTCGTTCGGAGCGTCGGGGAGGCGACCGACATCGTGAGGAAGGAGCTCTACACCTTCGAGGACCGGAAGGGGCGCTCCCTCACCCTGCGGCCCGAAGGGACGGCGCCGCTGGTCCGCGCCTACCTCGAGCACTCCCTGGGCCAGGTCGATCCCCTCACGCGGCTCTATTACATCGGCCCGATGTTCCGCTACGAGCGGCCCCAGGCGGGCCGCTACCGGCAGTTCTGGCAGATCGGCGCGGAGCTCCTGGGTCCGGCGGCGCCGGGCGCCGATGTCGAGATGATCGACCTCTTCTTCTGGGTCCTCCGGGCGGCGGGCCTCGAGGAGATCACGGTTCACGTCAACTCGCTTGGCGACGCCACGTGCCGCCCGGTCTATCGGGAGCGCCTGCGCGAATACTTCGCGGCGCACGCGGACAGCCTCTGTGAGGATTGCCGCGAGCGGCTGAAGACGAACCCGCTCCGCATCCTCGACTGCAAGGTTCCGTCGTGCCAGCCGGTCATTCAGGGTGCTCCCAGCGTGCTCGAATCGCTCTGCGACGCATGCCGCGAGCACTTCGAGGCGGTGCGGGCCGGGCTGAGCGCGCTCGGGATCGTTCACGAGACCGCGCCGAGGCTGGTGCGCGGGCTGGACTACTACACGCGGACGGTCTTCGAGGCCTACGCATCCCAGCTGGGCGCGCAGAACGCGGTCGGCGGTGGAGGCCGCTACGACGAGCTGGTGCGGGATTTCGGAGGCCCGACGACCCCCGCGATCGGGTTTTCGGTCGGGATGGAACGCCTCCTGATGGCGACCGGGCCCCTCGAGACCGGCGTGCCTGCTCGGCCCGACGTCTGCGTTGTTTCGCGGGATCCGTCGGCGACGTGGGAGGCATTGAAATTCGCGCGGAGCCTCCGGAACGTGGATCGGTATGACCCTGGGGACACATTGCGCGTCATGGTGGATCCAGGGGGGCGGAGCGCCTCCGCTCAGCTGAAGTGGGCTTCCAAGATCGGCGCCCGGTACGCGGCGTTCGTTCCTCCCGATCCGGACGGGCATCCCGTGCGGGACATGGGGGCGGGGAAGGATGAGGTGAAGCAGAAATCCGCCGAGTCGCTGCGGCGCTGGCTTCTCGAGCGCCGCGCGTCCGAGCTTCGGGGGGCGCCGCGATGATCGAGCCTCTGAAGGGCCGAAAGCGCACGCATCGCTGCGGCGACCTCCGTCCGGAGCACGCCGGAATGAAGGCCCGTCTGATGGGCTGGGCGCAGAAGACCCGCGACCACGGCGGCGTTCTCTTCCTCGACCTGCGCGACCGGTACGGCGTCACCCAGGTCGTCTTCCGCCCCGAGCAGCTCGACAACGAGATGATGGAGCGCGCGCGCTCGATCGGGAGCGAGTACGTCGTCCTGGTGGAGGGGAAGGTCCTCAAGCGTCCCAAGGGGAGCGAGAACTCGGAGCTCCCGACCGGCGGCGTCGAGCTCGAGGCCGATTCCCTTTCGATCTTGAACGCGAGCCGCACGCCGCCGTTCCCGCTCGACGAGACCGTGACGGCATCGGAAGACTTGAGGCTTCGCTATCGCTATCTGGATCTGCGCCGCCAGCCCCTTCAGAGCGCGATCGCCTTTCGCCACGCAATGACGCGGAGTGTGCGCGAATACCTCTCGGATCATGACTTCCTGGAGATCGAAACCCCGATGCTGGTCCGGCCGACGCCGGAGGGGGCCCGCGACTACGTCGTGCCCGCGCGGCTCCACCCCGGAAAGTTCTACGCGCTGCCGCAATCGCCGCAGCTCTACAAGCAGATCCTCATGGTCTCGGGGTTCGACCGCTATTTCCAGATCGCCCGGTGTCTGAGGGACGAGGATCTTCGCGCCGACCGCCAGCCCGAGTTCACCCAGATCGACCTCGAGATGACGTTCGTCACGGAGGACGACGTCTTCGAGGTCGTCGAAGGGACGCTGGCTTCGATCTTCCGGCGCGACTTGCGCCGCGACCTCAAAATCCCATTCCCTCGTCTCACCTATCGCGATGCGATGGAGCGGTTCGGGAGCGACAAGCCCGACCTTCGGATCCCGTTCGAGATCCACGACGTCACGGAGGCCGCCGGGGAGGGCGCGTTCGAGAAGTTCCGCGAGGCGAAGGCGGCGGCACCCGGCTCGATGACCGGCGCGTTGGCGCCGCCGGGCCTGGCCGGCGCGTCCCGACGCGAGATCGACGCGTGGGAGGCGGCCGCAAAGCAGACCGGCGCCGCGGGCTTGGCCTGGGCGCGCGTGAAAGGCGGCGTGCTCGACGGCGGGATCGCGAAGCACTTCGCCGGCGATCTCGCGGCTCGGCTGATTTCGGCCGCCGGCGCAGAGGAGGGGGCGCTTCTCCTGCTCGCCTCGGGGCCCCGCGCGGTCGTCCAGCGCGCGCTCGGGCACGTGCGCACCCAGATCGGGAGCTCGCACATGAAGCTCGATCCCAAGGACTACCGCTTCGTTTGGGTGCACCAGTTCCCGCTCTTCGAGAGGATCGAGGAGCGGAACGCTTGGGCGCCGGCCCACCACATTTTCACCATGCCGCTCGATGAGCACCTGGCCCACCTGACGACCGACCCGGGTCGCGTGCACGCGCAGCTCTACGACCTTGCGGCGAACGGACAGGAGCTCGCGAGCGGGAGCATTCGAATCCACCGGAAGGACATCCAAGAGAAGGTGATGGAGGTGATCGGAATGACGCCGGACGATGCGAAGGCAAAATTCGGATTTCTCCTCGAAGCGTTTGAATACGGCGCCCCGCCGCACGGCGGTATTGCGCTCGGGCTGGACCGTCTGGTCATTCTCTTTCAGGGCGGCGATTCGATCCGCGACTCGATCGCGTTTCCGAAGACGGCCCGGGCGACCTCGCTCATGGACGATGCCCCCGCGCCGATCGACCCGGCCGACCTCGGAGAGCTGCATCTAAAGATCGTCGCCGAGGCCTGACCTGGTGCCGGGCCGGCGTCAGCCCCCTTGGAGTCGCCGCGGGTGGTACCCTTCCTGCATTGGGCCACAGGGGGCCTGGGGGCGGCTATTGACTTCACCCTTCCCAATGCCTACGGTCAGACTCTGGTAGGGAAACCGGACCGTGAATCAAAGAGCCATTTAAATTGCTACGAATAGATGACTTAACATCGAAGCGGAGCCGCCGATCGCGGGCCGCCCAAGGGACGCGGACGGAGTGGTCTAGCCCTGATCGGCTGGTACGAATCTGGTCGGAAAGGCGCTGGGTTGGATTCGGCGCAGCTGCCCGTGGGGCCACCCTCGCTTTCGCACTTTCCACCGCCGGCTGCGGCGGCGCCACGGCACCCTGTCCGACCCCCACGACCGAGCTGGATCAACTTCGCGGCGAGACCGAGCGGCTGGAGAGCGACATGGCCGGCGCGACCCGCGAGGAGCGCGCGATCGCGGCGCAGCGGGACGAGGCGGCGCGGCGGGTCGCGGCGGCGCAGGCGGCGCTCGATTCAATCGCTCGGGCAGAGGGCCGTTGAGAGTCGCGGCGGCCGCCTGCGCGGCGGCGCTCTGGATCGCGGGGAACGGGTGTGGGAAGCCGGTGCTGCGCGTCGCGGACGCGTCGCTGGGGGACTATTACTCGGAGAAGGAGTTCAAGAAGCTGAGCCAGGAGCAGCGCGACGAGTATTGCGGCGAGCTCGCCGAGCAGCGCGAGAACTACCGGGCACAGATCGCCGATGCCGGGGAGGCGCTGGCGGCGATTCAGTTAAGGGCCGGATCCAGGAAAGCCGAGGCGGAATCCCTCCGGGCGCGGGCCGCGAGCCTCGAGGAACGGCTCGGGGCCGATCGCGCGCGGAAGGGCGCGACACCGAAGGGCCAAACGAGCGCCGGCGCCGCGACGTCGAATCCCGGCACGTATGTCGTCAAGCCGGGGGATTCGCTCTGGAGGATCAGCGGCCGGGCGGACATCTTGGGGCGCGCCGCGGAATGGCGCCGAATCTATGATGCAAACCGCGACCGGATCCCGGATCCCGATCGCATTTATCCAGGACAGGAGATCGAAATACCACGATGAGCAGCCACCCGGACGAGACGACCCGTACCGTAGCCGTTGAAGACCTCGATCCGCTTTCCCTCTTCGGGAGAAACGACGCGAACCTTCGTTTGGTGGAGCGGAGCTACCCGGTCCGCCTCACCTTCCGCGACGGAAAGATCGCGGTCCGCGGCGAGCCGGCGACGGTCGACGAGGTCAGCTCGATCCTGGCCGCGCTGGCCGACCTGGTCCGCCGCGGAGCCGTGCTCGAGGAACACGACGTCCACAATTTCATCGGAAACAACGACCCGACGGACCGGGACGCCTCGATGCAGCTCTATGACCGCCCGGTGCTCTTCTCCTTCGACAAGCGTTCGATCCGCGTCAAGACGCTGGGGCAGGCGCGCTACGTGGCCGCGCTCCAGAAGCATGACATCGTCTTCTCGATCGGACCGGCCGGGACCGGGAAGACCTACCTCGCCGTCGCGGCGGCGGTCAATGCCTTGAAGGCCCGCCAGGTGGAGCGGATCCTGCTCGTCCGCCCGGCGGTCGAAGCGGGGGAAAACCTCGGCTTCCTCCCGGGGGACATGAAGGACAAGGTCGATCCCTACCTGCGTCCGCTCTACGACGCGCTCAATGACCTTCTGTCCTACGAGAAGATCCGACGCTTCCTCGACCTCGGCGTCATCGAGGTGGCTCCGCTCGCTTACATGCGCGGCCGCACGCTGAACAGCGCGTTCGTAATCCTGGACGAGGCGCAGAACACGACCGTCGGCCAGATGAAGATGTTCCTGACGCGCCTCGGCTACGGCTCGAAGGCGGTGATCACGGGGGACGTCACCCAGATCGACCTCGGAGCGCAGCACGCCTCCGGGCTCGTCGAGATCCAATCCATCTTGAAGGGAGTGCAGGATCTCTCCTTCGTCTATTTGAACGAGCGCGACGTCGTGCGCCACCACCTGGTGCGGGAGGTCATCCGCGCGTTCGACGAGCACGAAAAGTCGAACCACGACGGCTCCCGGGGAAAAGATGGGCGCTGAACCTCTGAAAGTATTGGAATCGCGCAGGCGCGAGAAGGGCGGGGCCTCCGCGCGGCTCGCGCGGCTCTTCGGCCGGAGGACGCGCCGAGTCACGCTGCTCGTCGGCTTCCTCCTCTATGCGTGTCTGCTCTTTCCGCGCGAGCCATCTTTCGAGGTGACGACCCTTCGCGAGGGATTCCCAGCGAAGCGGGACATTATCGCGCCGTTCCAGTTTTACGTGCTCAAGGACAAGGATCGGCTGCGCATGGAACAGGTGGCGGCGGCGCGGCGCGTGGCCCCGGTCTACTCGGTCGATCCTACCGCGGCCCCGCGGGTGCGGGCCCTCCTGGACTCGCTCGACGGGCCGGGCGGGGGCCCGGCGCTGGCGTCAGGCGGCGGGAGCCGGATCGCCGCCCGGCTTCGGTCGCTCGGCGTCTCCTCGGGGACGCTCCGGCTTCTCTCGGGTCCCGAGGGGCGGCGGCTCGTCGTGCTCGCGCGGCGGATCGCGGAGCAGGCCTACCTCGCGGGACTTCTGCCCGAGATCGAGAGCGCGCGCCTCGAGACCGACGCGGTAGGGCCCACGGTCGAGCGGGATGGGATCCGCATGCGGGTCCCCTGGGGTGCGCTGCACGACCGTGCCTCGCTGCGCGAGCTGGCCTGGGAGGAGGGACAGCGCGCCTTCCCGGTTCGGCCGGAAGCGACGCAGGCGCTTCAAGAATTGATCTCGGCGGTCGTCTCGCCGAGCCTTCGCTTCGAAGCGTCGACGACGGAGCGTCTCCGCACCGGCGCGCGGGGCGAGGTCGATCCCTACGACGGGTTGGTGCGCCGCGATGAGAAGATCATCGGAAGCCACGAGATCGCGACTGCGGAGCACATTCGAAGGGTGGAGTCGCTTCGGGCGTGGAAGGCGCGGACGCGGTCGGCGACGGCGTGGCGCCAGGACCTGCTGCCGCTCCTGGGCCGCCTGACCTTGATCACGTTCCTGATCCTGGGATTCGTCGGCTATCTGAAGATCAACCACCGAACGGTCTACCAGGAGACGAGCCTTCTCGCGCTCCTCGCGATCCTCACCGCCTCGGTGATGGGCGTCGGGTGGGTCGTGGTGAACCAATTCCGCGGCTACGAGATGCTGATCCCGGTGACCGTGCTCTCGTTGACCGCGGCGCTTCTCTTCGGAGAGGCCCTCGCCTTCGCGGCCACGCTGGTGGCGTCGCTCCTTACGTGCGTCGTCTTCGGCCTCGGCCTTCCCTTCATGACGGGGAGCGCGCTCGCGGGGATCGCCGCCCTCGCGACGGCCACCGGCGTGCGCCGCCGCCGCGACTTCTATCGCCCGATGATGCTGATCGCGCTCGCCTACGCGCTCGCGATCGTGGCGATGGGGCTCGTGGACGGGGCGCTCGGGACCGTTCTATTGCGCCGGGCCCTGTGGGGCGTGGCGGCGGGCTTCTTCTCGGTTCTGGTCGTGACGCTTCTCCTGCCGATCTTGGAGACGGTCTTCTCGGTCACCACCGATATCACCCTGCTCGAGCTGGCCGACCTGAACCGCCCCATCCTCCGTCGGCTGATGCTCGAGGCGCCCGGGACCTACCACCACAGCCTCGTGGTGGGGAGCTTGGCGGAGGCGGGGGCAGCGGCGATCGGCGGAAATCCTCTCCTGGGGCGGGTTGGCGCGTACTACCACGACATCGGCAAGATCGAGAAGGCCGAGTACTATGTGGAGAATCAATCCAGCGCGCGCAGCCGGCACGAGAAGCTCTCGCCGACGATGAGCTGCCTGATCATCGAAGCGCACGTGAGAGAAGGGGCTGAAATCGCGCGCAACGAGCGGCTCCCGCGGGCGATCGTCGACTCGATCCTCGAGCATCACGGGACCACCCTGATGAGCTTCTTCTACCACAAAGCGCGCGAGGCGGACTCCAGCGCCGAGGAGCGGGACTTCCGCTATCCTGGGCCCAAGCCGCGGTCCAAAGAGACCGCAGTCTTAATGTTAGCCGACGCGGTGGAAGCGGCAGCACGCTCCCTCACGGAGCCGACGCCGAGCCGCATCCGCGGCGTGGTGACCCGAATCCTCGACGCTCGAGTGAAGGACGGCCAGCTCGATGAGAGCCCGCTCACGTTCGAAGGCCTCGCGAAGGTCCGCGAGAGCTTCATCCCCATCCTTACCGCGCTCTTCCACGCGCGCGTCGACTACCCCGGCGCGCCGGCGTCGGAGCGCCCCAGCCGTACCGACCAGCGTCGCATCCACGGAGAGAAGTCCCGGCTTAAGATTGATCATTCTTAAGTCGCTGGTCCGTGGCGCCCTCGAGCGCCTCGGGCGCCCCCTCGCGACAGCTTCGATCGTCTTGACCGACGACGCGACGATCCGCGCGTTGAACCGGGATTACCGGGAATCCGATCAGGCTACCGACGTGCTTTCCTTCCCGCTCGCCGACCCCGGGGCGATCGGCGATCCCACGCTTGCGATCTTCCTCGGTGAGATCTACGTCTCCCTCGAGACCGCGCGGGCGCAAGCGCGCGCCGCCCGACGCCCCTTCCCGCGAGAGGTCGCGCACCTCGTGATCCACGGATTGCTCCATCTCCTCGGGTACGACCACCGCACCGGCGCGGAACGGCGCCGGATGGCCGCCCTCGAGGCGCGGCTCCTTCGAACGTTCCGCGGCGAGGTCGCCGCGATGGCGTCTCGAGGCTCCTGAACGGGAGTTCCCCGTGGATGGGCCGCGGGGCGAAGTGGTAAGATGGCAAGATGTTGAAACGATTGAGGACCTACTTCCTGACCGGCCTTCTGGTCCTCTCGCCCGTCGTGATTACGGCCTACATTATCTGGAAGCTCTTCGTCTTCGTGGACCACCTCATGGGCACCACGCTGCGCGGCGGCTACATCCGCCCCGGCGGCGTGCCGGGCATCGGATTCATCACCGTCATCCTGATCATCACGATCACCGGCGCGTTCGCGAACAACATCCTCGGCCGCTCCCTCGGAGGCGTCGTCGAGGCGCTGATTCTCCGGGTCCCGTTTCTTCGCGGCGTCTACCTCACGCTCAAGGAGATGGGGGAGGCGATCCTGAGCGACAAGAAGGGCGTATTCCAGCGCGTCGTGCTGGTGCCGTACCCCTCGCCCGGCATCTATTCGATCGGGCTGGTGACGACGCCGCCCCCGCGCTCGATGGACGACGCGGTGGGGATGCCGCTGGAGGGCGTGTTCATTCCGACCCCTCCCAATCCGACCACCGGTCCGCTCGTCTACTACCCGCGCGATCAGCTCATCCCTACCACGCTCCGCGTGGAGCAGGCGATCAAGATGGTCCTTTCGGGGGGTGTCGTGGTCCCTCCCGAGCCGGGCGCTCTGAATTCCAAGAAAGGCGCGGTCTAGCATGGCGATCGTCCAGGCGGACGCCCTTGTCCTCCGATCGTACCGGCTCGGGGAGACGAGCCTCATCGTCCATCTATTCACGGCCGATTTCGGACTTCTTCGCTGCGTCGCGAAGGGAGCGCGCGGCCCGAAGAGCCGGTTCGGCGCGGCGCTCGAGCCGGGCGTGCGCATCAATGCCGTGATCTACCGAAAGGTCGCCCGGGATCTTCAACTCCTCTCGAAGGCCGACATCATGGTGTACTGGCCGTCGCTCTGGGAGGATCCCCAGCGCTTCGCGCGGACGGGCGCCGTGCTCGAATTCCTCGATCGCGCGGCTTACGGCGAGGCGGGCGACGCTGAGCTCCTGGATCTGGCGACGGAGACACTCGCTTCCATGAGCACCGCTTCGCTTCCCGCACTCGAGGCGATCCTCCGAGGATTTGAGATCCAGGCCCTGCGCCGGCTGGGCCTGGCGCCGGAGCTCCAGTCCTGCCTGGAGTGCCGTACTCCGCTCGAGCGCGGCGGGCTCTTCCATCCGCTCCGGGGAGGCCTCCTCTGCGGCACGCCATGCGGCGGGGACGGCGCCGCGTTCCGAATCTCCGAGCGCGCGCGGAAGACGTTGCTCGCCTTAGGCGAGCGATCGCCCGCCTCGGTGGGGACGTGGGCGATGGAGCGCTACCCCGGGTCGGAAGTATCCCGCGCCGTCGAGCGTTTCCTCTCGGCGCACCTTGAGCGCTTCGAGGGGCTCCGCTCCCTTCGCGTCGGAGAGCGGATCGAGCAGTACGCGAGGAGCACGCGATGAGCGCGTCGAAGAAGCCGGAGACGCCGCGCACCTTCCAGGAGACGCTGCTCCGGCTCGAGCAGTTCTGGTCGGATCGCGGCTGCGCGCTGCTCCAGCCCTACAGCAGTGAGGTCGGCGCCGGCACGTTCAACCCGGCGACCTTCTTCCGAGTTCTCGGGCCAGAGCCGTGGAAGGCGGCCTACGTGGAGCCCTCCCGCAGGCCGAAGGACGGCCGGTACGGGAAGAATCCAAATCGCCTCCAGCTCTTCTATCAATACCAGGTCGTGCTCAAGCCCTCCCCGGACGACGTGCTGGAGATCTACCTGGACAGCCTCCGGCACCTAGGCATCGATCTCCAGAAGCACGACGTCCGCTTCGTGGAGGACGACTGGGAGTCGCCGACGCTGGGCGCGTGGGGACTCGGCTGGGAGGTGTGGCTCGACGGACAGGAAATCACGCAGTTCACGTACTTCCAGCAGGCCGGCGGGTACGACCTGGAGCCGATCACGGCCGAGATCACCTACGGAATCGAGCGGATCGCGTGCTACCTGCAGGGCGTCGATCGCATCATGGATCTCCAGTGGTCCCGAGACCACAAATGGGAGGATCTTTTCCTAACGTCGGAGGTCGAGTGGTGCGCCTACAACTTCGAACATTCCGATCCGCCGCTGCTCTTCGAGCTCTTCGAGAAATTCGAGCGGGAGGCGTATCGGCTTCTCAAGTCCGGGCTTGTCCTGCCGGGCTACGACCATGTGATCAAGTGCTCCCATCTCTTCAATCTGCTCGACGCGCGTGGCGCCATCAGCGTGACCGAGCGCGTCGGGATGATCGCGCGCGTACGGAAGATGGCGCGCGCCGCCGCCGGCGCGTACATGAAGCAGCGCGAGGAGCTGGGCTATCCGCTCCTCCGAGCCTCCGAGCCCGCCGGGCGGGAGGCGGACGCCGTCCGTGCCTGAAAGCGTCCTCCTCGAAATCGGCTGCGAGGAGCTGCCGGCCGGTTTCATCGCGCCGGCGCTTACGGAGCTGGAGCGGCTGGCGCGCGACGGCCTCACCGACGCGCGTCTCGGATTCGAGACGATTCGCGCGGCCGGGACGCCGAGGCGGCTCGCGTTGATCGTCGAGGGCCTCGCCGACCGCCAGGAAGACCGTGTTCGGGAGGTGACCGGCCCCGCCGTGCGCGTCGCCTATGACGCCTCCGGCAAGCCGACGGATGCCGCCCGCGGCTTCGCGAAGGGAGCCGGCGTCGCCGTTGATGCGCTCGAGCGCGTCACGACGCCGAAGGGCGAGTACCTTCTCGCCCGCGTGCGAGACATGGGACGGCCCGCGGCCGAGGTGCTTCCCGGCCTTTTCGGCTCTTGGATGACGGGGCTCCACTTCCAGAAGACGATGCACTGGAACGGGCCAGCGCGGTTCGCGCGGCCGGTGCGGTGGATCGTCGCGATCCGGGGCGGGTCGGTCCTTCCGTTCGAAGCCTTCGGGGTTGTCTCCGGGAAGAGGTCGCGCGGCCACCGGACCATCGCCCCGGACTGGTTCGAGATCTCGAGCGCCTCGGCCTACGGAGAGGCGCTCCGCGACCGGGGGGTGATGATCGATGTCGAGGCCCGCCGGGCGGCCATCGTCGGTGAGCTGAAGCGCGCCACCGCCCCGCTTCACGGGCGCGCCATCGAGGACAAGGAGCTGGTCGATGAGGTCGCGAACCTGATCGAGTGGCCCGAAGCCGTGGTGGGCAGCTTCGACCCGAGCTATCTCAAGCTCCCGCGTCCGGTGGTCGTGACCGCGATGCGCGCCCACCAGCGCTTCTTCGCCATCGAGGGGGAGGGCCGGGCGATCCTCGCCCACTTCGTCATGATCCGAAGCGGCCGCGGGGGAGGCGCCGAGGAGATCCGCCGCGGCGCGGAGCTCGTCCTGCGCGCCCGCCTCGAGGACGCACGCTTCTACTGGGAGAACGACCTCAAGGGAGGGATCGAATCAAAGCTCCCGGGCCTCAAGGGTATCGTCTGGCACGAGCGGCTCGGGACGGTCCACGACCGGGTGCAGCGTCTCTCGAAGCTGGCGGAGGAATTGGCGCGCCCCCTCGCCCCGAAGTCCAAGGAGACGGTCGGCCGCGCGGCGCTGCTTTGCAAGGCCGACCTGGCCAGCGAGATGGTCCGTTCGGGGAAAGAGTTCGCTTCGTTGCAGGGAATCATCGGGGCCGAGTACGCCGCGGCATCGGGGGAGTCCGCGGCGGTGGTTCAGGCGATTCGCGAGCACTACCTGCCGGAGGGTCCCTCCGATCCCATTCCTACGACGACGGAAGGGCGACTTCTCAGCCTCGCCGACAAGATCGAAGCGATCGTGGGCGGATTCAGGGCCGGACTCGAAGTGACCGGCTCGCAGGATCCGTACGGCCTCCGGCGGTCGGGAAACGGCATCGTCCGCATTCTGCTCGAAGCCGGGTGGAGGCTCGACGTGCTCGACGCGGCCCGCTGGCTTGAGGGAGTCTTCGACAGCGCGGGAGTCCCGAAGGGGGGCGAAGGGCTCGCCGACTTTTGGAAGCAGCGGGTAGAGAGCGCCCTGCTCGACCTCGGGGTAAGCCGCGACACCGCGGCGGCCGTCCTCGCCGTTCGCCCGGGCGACCCCACCGACGTGTTGGCCCGCGCAAAGGCGATCGAGCAGATCAGGCAAAGCCCTGATTTCGAAGGGCTTATGATCGGGTACAGACGTGCGGCAAACATTCTTCGCTCGGCGCCCCCCGCGGACATCTCGACCTCAGGGCAGCCCCTCGCGGAACGCCCTGAGGCCTTCACCGACAAGGCGGAAGCCGACCTGCACCTTGAAACCAAGATGGCGCGGCAGGCGGTGGAGACCTATTTGCAGGCCGCCCAGGCTGATTATTCGGCGGCGCTACGCCATCTACTTGGCCTCCGGCCAGCGATCGACCGATTTTTCGAGGCGGTCATGGTCATGGTCGAAGATTCGACGGCCCGCCGCAGGCGTCTCGGGCTGCTGAACGCGGTGCTCCAAACCTTCCTTCGAATCGCCGATTTCTCGGCGCTCCCAACGGCTCCAGGTCAAAAATCCGTTTGACATTAGCGGGTTTTTGCCCTATACTAGCGCGGTAAAGGAGACAAAATAACTTGTCTCCTGGCAGCCGCAACCGCTAGAACCTATTGATATTACACCTGACGAACGACATCGCCCGGGCTGACGGTGCGGCTCGCTTTGTCTTCGGGCAGGCCTTTGTTCAAAAACTGAGCTATCAGGAATAGAGAACGGAACATACAAAGGGGGTGAGAACACTTCTCTTCAGCGCTTACTGCGTGTGAATTAATGAGTTAAAGAATTAGCGAACCCTAAATGCAAAATACGAGGAAAGGAGGTCGGTGAAAATCGCAGAGAGGATCGCCCAGAGTTGCTCGGTCCCTGTCCCAACGAGCGGGCGCCTCGACGCTCCACTCCAAGCTCAACTAGTAGTACCTAATCCCGTGAAGTCAGGTTCCAAATCTAGTCCTCCCGATATTGGACTCCGAGTTTGGGAAACGCTAAGGAGGATGTGAAAATGCGCAAAATCTTATTTGCCATGCTTGGACTTGTGGCGGCTGGCTTGTGGGCGATGCCCGCTGCAGCCCTACCCTCGTCCGGCGGGCAGCCCTTGAACGGTCCGCCGCAGGTTAATCCGGCTCCGGTGCCGCTCGAGAACCGGGCGGGTGCCATCGGCGCGATGGCCCGCGGCGAGCGCTATTCGGGCACGCTGAGTGGGACCCTGATCAAGCAGAGTGCGGTGACGACCGCATGGTTCATGTACCCGGGCGTCTGCGTGCAGCGCGCGCTGGGGACGTGGTCGTCGAAGCCGAACGCTGTAGCCGACAGCCTCCAGCCGACAACGGGATTCCCTGAATCGAACGGATCCCTCGGCGTGGGCCACGGCAACTACACCGACAACCAGCCTGATATCGCTGGCGGCAACAACACGATCGCCTATACGCGTTTTGACGGGTCTCTCTCCGAGATCCTCTGGCACGTCGCCGACGTGTCCACTCCCGCCTCGCAGCGGCCGACCATCATCGATGGCTCGCGCAGCCTCTGGTGCGGGAAGTTCGACCCGGTCTGGGCTGTCAAGGTTGGCTATCCCAACTTGACGTTCCAGATTCTGTACATGGATACGGGCGCGCACTCTGGGACAGGCACCTACACGCTCTCGTTCCAGGGGAACCTTAATTCCGAGCAGAACTACGACTTCACCACGATCCTAGGCGGCGGCTCTTCGGCCTTTCCTGCGGACGCTCCCGATCCGCTCCAGAACCGTCGTGACCTCATCGCCCCGCTGCTACCGTCGTTCGGTGTGCCGACGGGCGGACCGCATGGTGACACGGATCAGATCGTTAGCTTCACGGGATCGCAGAAGACCAACCAAACGGTCGGGATGAACCCTGGCACCGATCTTCAGATCATCGTGGGTGCCGCGTCGGGATTCCCGGTCACCAGTACCTTCAATGTCGCGATCGACAAGGATCATCGCGCCGTGTACTTCATCTTCGTCGCTGACTGTTTGTTCTCCAGTCAGGACGGGTTGTTGACGGACGGCACGGGTCAGACGATCGATGACGTCGCGACCAGCGACAATGGACCGCTCTACACCGACGAAGTTCCGATTGGCGGCGTAGATCCGTACTCCGGAAACATCGTCAAGGGCACGTACGGATCGGCCGGATTCATCTCCTGCCGCGTCGCGGCAGGCGTCGGCGAGCTCTGGCAGTTGGCTCCCGGCACCGAGAACGTGACCGCGGACGCTTGCTCGCCTCAGAAGGCGTTCTCCACCGACCTCTTCTTCGAGGGCGGTGACCCGAACACCAACCTGGCGATCAACAAGCAGTTCAACGGCGTCGTCGCTTGTACCTTCCCCGTCCCGGTCGGAACCGCTTCGATCTTCGCGACGTGGGACGAGTACATCGACCTGCCTCGGTTCGCCGGCTATGCCCAGCAGGCTGAGTACCGGACCTTCAAGGGTGGCACCTGGAGTCTCTGGAGTCCCAGCGCTGCAGGCGGCGGGGTCGTCACCGGAGCGAACCAGGCATGGCTGCAAGACGGCGACGAATTGGCCCAAGCGGTTCAGGCTGATTCGTTCCAGGTTCGCTACAACATCACCTGTATTCCACCGTTCGCGGCAGACTTGACGAACTGCTCGAGCAGCCAGACGAACGCATTGCTCTACGACAACTTCAAGATCCAGGTGACCTCGGGAATTCCGGCTCCGATCTTCGGAATCTTCCCAGGCTCCGTGGCGCAGTCGATGTTCGTGGACGGTACGATCCACGGAACGAACTGCGCGACGACTCCGTGCTGGCCTGGCAACCGCGGCTCGGATCTGGGTACGCCCGCCTCCCACAACATCTCCGTCAACGACAACTGGAATGCCGCGACCGGCGATTCGATCACGATCGCCATCGTCACGGGCCTCCGGAAGAACGGGATGGGCGTGAACTGGAAAGACGGGATCGACAAGAGCATCGGGGCGGGTGAAACCTATGGTGCCCGGTCCAACGGTGCCTTCAATGCCGCGTTCGATTTCCCGCGGATGATCTATCGGTTGTTCGACCCGGCAACAAGGACATGGAGCGCGTTCGACTCTTGCGAGCTCTATGCGACCGTGAACATCGCCGGACCGGACACGACGATCGTCGGCGGTGGTGCACCTTCCGAGTACGTCATCAACTGGCCGCCGCCCGATAAGGTAGCGGCCGGCGCATCGCTCCCCGGCGGATTCACGATGGGTACGCTCGGGGGCAGCTACGCGGCCCTCAGCTTCCTGCCGAGGGGCACGCGGATGCAGTACTACTTCAAGGGTGTGGATATCCTCGGAGGTACGTCATATCAGTTCTCCTCCGATAACCTCGCCCGCGAAGTCCAGGATCTACCCACCCTGCCGGGCAGCGCCCTCAAGGCTCCCGACATCATCGAGTGGGACGTGCTGCCGAGCGTCTATGCCGCCGGGCCTGGCGGATCGCTCTTGGCGGGAAAGAACGACACACCGGTCCTCAACCTGGACGGCACTTATGCAACGTGGGCGTTTGGGTATGACCCTGTGACTCAGGCGTTGCGCGGATTGGGCGTCCGCGCGGATCGGTATCGCTTCCTCCCGGCCGGCACGAATGCGAACCACTTCGGCGGCCACGAGCTTCCTGGAAGGCGGCCTGATCGTCTTAGCAACTTCTTCCCGAACTACACCGAGTACCCGATCGCCGACTCGCTGGCGAAGTGGTACCGGATCATGGTCGAGTCCAGCCACACCAGGACGGTGACCGTGTTCAATGAGCAAGATGCTGGGTTGGCTGAGCAGTGGTGGCGTCGGGATACCGGCTCGAATCAGGGTGACCGTTGCTTCTTCGTCAACGGAGATGACATGGCCAACACCCTGCTCAATACGACCGGTGTCGACGTCTCGCTGGAAATCAGCCTCGCCCAGAACGTGTTCGGCATCAACTCGGCGACCAACGCCTGGTCGGGCACGAACACGAACCAGTTCCCGACCGTCGACGACCGCTTCGCGGCCGCCAGCGCCGGGCCGGGTCTCGCGGCTCCCAATACGTTCACCTTCCCGGTGGACGGTGGTTGCCCGGGTCCGAACAAGTTCGACGCTCTCGTGAAGGTCGGCGACACGGATGCTTCGGCGTCGGCCTTCTATCCGAACGCGCAGATCGCGGGTATCGCGCGGTCGCGTGAGCTGGACACCATCGGGGACAAGGACCGGAACAAGGCCCTGGCGTATGGATTCTCGATCCAGTTCATTCGCGATCCGGCGTACAGCATCGCCAACGCGAACTACACGCATTCGGGCGTCGAGAACAGGATGCGCGTGCTTTACAAGTTCCTCACGGGCTGCCGCGGTCCGCGTACCGGTGCTGCTTCCGATACCGGCAAGTGCTGGCCGTGCCCGAGCCCCGGAACGACCCTCGCCCTGATGCAGGCGGATTGGGCGGGTCAGTCGGCGGGATTCCA
>JBGPMG010000011.1:0-25048 GCA_041486815.1 Candidatus Eiseniibacteriota bacterium
AGGGCCTGCTGCTCCGCGCGGACCCCCATCGTGACGAGCTGCTCCATCGCCTTCGCCCACGGCTTGTGATGCTTGAAGAACGGGTCGTTCTTGATCGCGTCCTTCGCGCGCTTGACGTCGACTTCCTTGAGCGGGTGGGTCGGGAGCTTGTAGTCGATGATGTCCTGCGGCGTGATGCCGAGAAAACGGGCCTGGGGAACACAGAAGAATTCGTTGATGTGGGCCGCGTTCCCCGAGCCGACCTTGAATGTTCGATAGATGTTGCTGATGCCGTAGGGATCGCCGTCCACGAACACGTAGACCGGGATCTTCTTCGTGTCGGCCAATCTGCGGATGAAGCGACGGCAGGCCCGAGTCGGGACGCCGCCCATCGAGACCAGGATGCAGTTGGCCTTCTTCCAGTAGCCGTGCTTCACCAGGCGCTGGAACATCCCGGCGGTCTCGATGACCAGGATGAACTTCGCGGTGGTCTCGAACTTGAGGTCCTCGACCGAGATCGGGATGGAGTAGGCGCCGCTCCCGAACTTGGTGCAGTCGATCCGGATCGCCTTTCCGGAGTCCGGGTCCTTATCGACGACGATGAGCGTGCCCGCGACATCGCCCCCCTTTTCCTCGGGGACGAAGCCCATCTGCTCGCGGTTCACCTCGAATAGAGCCTCAACGTCGTCCATGACCGTGTCGGACTCCTCCTGCTCGAGGAAACGGGCATCCCCCCAGTTCTTGGAGACGTAGTACGCCTCCCGCTTGGTCGCGATATCGTCGGTCTCGACCAACGTCTTCGAGAGCGCCATCATCTTGAGGGTCTGCGCGAACGTCTTCACGGTGTTGACGGTCAGAGTGCGCTCCTTCTTCTTCCCCTTGATCTCGAAATAGCCTTCCTTTTCGAGGTAGCGCACGTTGGCGAGGGAGCGGATCGGGAAATAGAGCGTCGGCTTCTTCCGCTTGAGGATCTGCTCCTCGACGCCTTTCGCTTCCTTCTTGATCTTGGGGACGACTCCCGTATCGCTCATAGCTGGCGGCTCCGTTCCAGGGTGTCTTTCAAGGTCGCACAGACCTTTTCCTTCCGCTTGTCGTCGATCCCCAGGATTTCCTGAAGCGCGATCCCGATGTGCGGAATGTACTTCTCGATGTACGAGCGCTTCTTCTCCGCATCCTCCTCACGCAGGCCGCGCCGGATGAAGATCCCCAGCTTGCGTCCGACGTCCTGGAGCGCGAGGCGGATCTCCTTCGCGATCTCGGGATAGGACGCGACCGACTCCTTGGACTCCGAAGTGAACGGGACCCAGACGGAGGCGATGTGGACCATGAGGATGATCGGCCCGCTCGGCAGCGCGCCACGCGACTGCTGGATGCCGTACGACTTCCAATTCGTCTGAATCACAGACTTGGTCACCGCGCAGGCCGATTGCTGATAGAGGAGCGGCACGCGATTCGCGAATCGAAGGAGCGTGATCGGCTCATCGGCGGGCAGGCTCTCGGCGCCATACGCGAGCGCCGCCTCGACCAGGAACGGATTGCCGCGGTAGACGGAAGGAGAGCGCGTGGTCGCGGCATAGAATCGCGCTTCGACCTGCTTCTTGAGCCCGGTCAAGAGCAGCTCCTCGCCGATCGGCGAGAGGACGTTCGAGGGCGGCGCCATCAGCTTGGTCGCCTGGACCGCGTTGTAGAGCGCCTCCGCCTGCTCCCGCGCCGCCTTCTGGGGCGTCATGTTGGGCGAGAGGGACGCGCCTCTCGCAATTTCCTCGGCCACCGCCGCGCTCACGCGCGAGAACTCGCCGCTCAGGAACGCCCTCAGGTTCTTGGCCTTTGTCTCGTGGAGCATCTTGAGCAGGATGCCCAGCTCCACGCCGTGCGGATGCGGCTTGATCTCGAGGGGCGGCTTGGGAAGCTCGGCGGCGACCCGGGCCAGCGTGAGCCGCTCTCCGTCCGGCGCGACGTACGTGATCCCCGCGTGAGGGTTCGCCATCGCGGTCTGCTCGACGTAGCCGTCGACCGAGTGTCTTCCCTTCTTGTAGGTCGCCTCGATCTCGATCTCGACGCGGGTCCCATGCTCCGGGGTCCACGCCACCTCGTCGTCCGCGGTCACGACCGGCGCGTTCCGCCTCGTGTCGATCTGGATGTCGAACTTGTGGGCCGGCTTGTTCGCGCCGACGCGCGAGATGACCGTGATCGGCTTCCCGGTCGTGAGCTGGCCGTACATGCCGGCAGCGGAAATCCCGATTCCCTGCTGCCCGCGCGACTGGCGCAGCCGGTGGAACTTCGAGCCGTAGAGGAGCTGGCCGAAGATCTTCGGCACCTGGGCCCTGACGATGCCCGGTCCATTGTCCTGCACGGCCACCCGGTAGCGTGTTTCCGAGATCTCCTGTATCTCGATAATGATTTCCGGAAGGATGCCCGCCTCCTCGCACGCGTCGAGAGCGTTGTCGACGGCCTCCTTCACCGTCGTCAAGAGAGCCTTCGCCGGGCTGTCGAAGCCGAGCAGGTGGCGGTTCTTGGTGAAGAACTCGCTGACCGAAATCTCGCGCTGCTTCTCGGCAAGGTCGGCCGCCGTGAGCCGGACGATCTTCTTGGAATCCGGCCTCGCGGTCGGCGCGCTCGACTTCTTCGAGCCGGAGGCCGCGGGCGACTTCCGGGGCACCTTCTTAAGCTGTGCTTGAGCCATGCGCTCTCCGTTGCAGAGTCCGAAGCGTCGACGTCGAAACCGCGCAGAATCTAACCGCTTGCCGCCCGATGGGGCAAGCATTGCGCCGGTCCCCCGAGCGTCCGACCTCCGCAACTTCAGTAAATCGCCAGATCGCCGGGCGATCTTAACGCGCCATTTCGCAGGCCGTTCGGCCGGGACCCGCGAGCCAGGCCCCGTCGGGAATTTTTTCCTCGAATCGGCCGTCCAGCGCGTTCCCCGCGTGGCACATGCCTTGCGACTCGATCTCGCGCCGGCATTTCGAATTCTACCCTGACGCGAGGTACCAGGTGACCGCGATCGAACAGAAGAAGCGAGGGCTGACTTCCATCCTCATCGACGGCGGCATCGTCACCCCGGAGCAGGTTGAATTGGGCCTGGTTCGCCAGGTCGAGACCGGCCACTTGATCGGCGAGACGCTCGTCGAGCTGGGCTTTACGACGGAAGAAAACATCGCCTGGGCGCTCTCGAAGCAGGTCGGCATTCCGTACGCGGACGTGCGCGCGGAGACCCTGGACCCGGATCTGGTAAACCGCTTCGGTGAGGCGCTGCTGCGCCGGGTGCAGGCGGTACCGCTCTTCCGGAATCAAGATGAGATCGTGGTCGCCACGACCGATCCGACCGATTCCGAACCGGTGGCCGAGCTGCGGGAGGCGGCGGGCGCACGCACCACGCTGGTGATCGGCTGCCCCTCGGCGATTCGCCGCGCCCTGGACGCCGTCTATGGTCCCGAGCGAGTCGAAGAGAAGACCCCGCGGGCCACGGGCTCGGGTCGCTTCGACGTCGTTTGGGATCGGGCGGGGACCAGCTTCCTCCTGTATCACCTTCATACGGCGCGCGGAAAGCGGGCCTCCGAGATTCATTTCGTTCCCTCTCCGGAGGGGGTATCGATCCTCTACCGCAAGGAGACGGGGCTCGAGCTGCAGGGACACGAGCGCCCGGAGACCTCGGGGTACCTGCGTCAGCGCCTGGCGCACCTGGGCGCGCCCGATCTCGGGGAGGACGCCGCGGGGAGCGAGTGGGGCTCGATCCGGGTCGAGATCGCCGGCGCCCTTCTCCACGTCGGGGTCTTCCACTGCCGCGCTGACTCCGGCGTGACCACGGTGCTCCGGCTGACCCCGTTCCCGGCCACGGCGCCCGACCTCTCCACGCTCGGTGTTTCGCCGATCGGAGAGGCCGAGATCCGCGACTTCGTGGAGGGGCCGGAAGGATTGGTGATCGTCCATGGGCCGCCCCGCTCCGGAGGCTCCACGGTGCTCGCATCGCTGGCCGCGCTCGCCGCGCGCCCGGAGCGGCGGACCCTCGTCCTCGAGCCCGCATCCTCCGCGCCGTACGCTCCGGGCACGACGCGCGTTCGGATTACGGCCGCGGAGGCCGCCGAGAGCGTATGGGAGCGCTTCGCCGTCGGGCTCGGCGCGGACGTCGTGGTGCTCGACGATGTGCTCCGGGGTAGCGCGATCGATGGCGTCTTGAGCGGGGCCACGGTGGGGCGCCTGGTCTTCGCCCGGACCGACTGGCTCGACGGCCGCCGGCTCCTCGCGGAGCTCGCGCGCAGCCGAAACGGGCGTGTCGTGCTGCGCGACCGTCCCTTCGCCATGATCGCGCTGCCAGCGGCTCGACGGGAGGGCGCCGGCGTTTGGGCCACTCCGACGGAGGCCGAAGGCGACGCCGGGATTCTCGAGGCCTCGATCCTCACCGATGAGGACCGCGCAGCGCTCTTCTCGAAGGGAGCGCACTGATGGCCTTTCAGATCCAACCGCTCCTCAAGGCCATCGTCGATGCGGGGGCATCCGATCTCCACGTCTCGACCGGCATGCCGCCGATCGCCCGGCTTCGCGGCGAAATGGTCTCGCTCCAGGCGCCGCCGCTCGAGCCCGAGCAGACCCGCGATGCGCTCTACGAGCTCCTTACCGACGCACAGCGCCTCCAGTTCGCGGAGCGACAGGACATCGATTTCGCCATCGAGATCCCCGGGCTCGCGCGGTTCCGCGCGAATTACTTCGAGCAGCAGCGCGGTGTCGGGGCGGTCTTTCGCGTCATCTCTTCGAGAATTCCCACGCTGGAGGAGCTGGGCACGCCGCGCGTACTGAAAGACCTCGCGCTTCGGGAGCGAGGGCTCGTGCTCGTGACCGGCCCGACTGGGAGCGGGAAATCCTCGACCCTCGCCGCGATGATCAACCACGTGAATGAGTTGTGCCGGAAGCACGTCATCACGATCGAGGATCCGATCGAATACGTGCACGTGTCGAAGAACTGCCTGATCAATCAGCGCGAAGTGGGAGCGCACACAGCGAGCTTCTCCGCGGCGCTCCGCGGCGCCCTACGCGAGGATCCGGACGTCCTGCTCGTCGGAGAGCTCCGCGATCTGGAGACGACGGCCCTCGCGATCACGGCGGCCGAGACCGGACACCTGGTGTTCGGCACCCTTCACACCAACTCTGCCCCCAAGACGATCGACCGGCTGATCGACGTTTTTCCCACGGGGCAACAGGCGCAAGTCCGTACGATGTTGAGCGAATCGATAGAAGGAGTCATCGCTCAAACGTTGATTCCGACCGCGGACAAGAAGGGCCGGGTGGCGGCGTTCGAGATCCTGGTGGGGGTCCACGCCCTTCGCAACCTGATCCGCGAGGACAAGACCTCGCAGATCCAGAGCGTGATCCAGGTCGGCGCGGCCCAATGGATGATGACCCTGGATCAGTCGCTCAAGGAGCTCGTGATCTCGGGCAAGATCACCCGCGACGAGGCGCTGGCGCGCTCAACCAATCCCAAGTTGTTCGAACAGGGAGTCGCGGCGACCGCGGAGGCGACGTCGCTCCGGCCGCGGCCCAAAATGCCCGTCACCGCCGGATTGGACCCATCGGCTCGTTGACCTCCTCCTGCCGGCGTGGTATCCGTTGAGGACAAGATGAAGCTAGCATCCGTGCTCTGCTCCCTTCTTCTCTTCGTATCCTCGGCGCTCGCCCAACCCGGCGTCACCGAAATACGGCTCGGCACGCCGGCTCCCGTCCCCGCTCCCATCGATAAAGCCAAGGTGAAGGCCGTCGAGCACTTTCTCGCCGCGCGACAGGCGGGGAGCACCGATCGAAGCGTGGCGTCGAGGGCGCGGTCCCTCTTGAGGACCAAGGAGCGGGTGGACGACGCGACCGCGTTCGGCCCCAAGGGATCGATCCTGGCGGCCTTCGACTTCCACGACGAGGCGATCGAGGCGGCGCCCCCCGGCCGGTTCCGCGTTTCCGTCTTCCTCCTGTTCGCGAACCCCGCGGGCCAGGTCGTGGAGAGCCGGGACGAGGAATTGATCTTCTCGAAGGCGGGCGACACCTATGCGTGCGAAGCGCTCCGGGTGACGAACACCATCGTCTGGAGCCAGGAACAGGTGCTCGAAGCGGCGCGGTCGCTCGGCGCGTCCAGAGAACTCGATGAGGCGCAGCGTTACGTGCAGTCGACGGCTTCCAAGAGCAGGCGGGTCGCCTATTCCCTGGCCGACGTTCAGAAGGGCGCGGACGGAAAAGTCGTGGTGCAGTGTCTCCGATTCAAGTCGGATCCCGGCCGGCGCGGCTTCGACGTCACGACCGCGCCCATCGTCCTGTCACGCAGCGACGATTCGGTCCGCGTCGAACCGAACTGAACCGATCCGCCTTACCCCGGGTCCGCACGATGCGCCTGATCCTGTTCGATATCGACGGGACGCTCCTCCGCGACGGGATGGCTTCCAAGATCGCGTTCGCCCGCGCGCTCCGGGAGACCTACAACGCGACCGGTCCGATCAACGGCTTCAAGTTCGCGGGCATGACCGATCCCGAGTGCGTCACCGAGATCATGCGCCTCGCGGGGATCGACGATCAGACGATCCACCTGCGGCGGGAGGAGTGCTTGCGCCGTTACGTCGAGCTTCTCCGGACCGAAATGCCGCTCCACGACGACGCCAGGCTCTACCCCGGCGTGCGCGAGCTGCTCGAGCGGCTGAACAAGCTCGATGACGTGCTCGTGGGGCTCCTCACCGGAAACGTTCTCCGAGGCGCCGAGCTAAAGCTGAAGCGGTGGGACCTGGAGCGCTACTTCCGCTTCGGGGCCTATGGCGACGATCACGAGAATCGGGCGGTGCTGGCGCAGATCGCCCTCGACAAGGCGAGGACTCTGTCGGGCCTTCCCTTCACCGGCGCGCAGACCACTGTTATCGGCGACACGCCGAAAGACGTGGCCTGCGCCCGTGCCATCGGCGCGCGTGCCGTGGTCGTTGCGACCGGTTCCGTGAGCCGGGATGAGCTCAAGGAGTCGAAGCCGGACGCGCTTCTCGATTCCTTCGAAAACCATAACGCGGCGCTCCGTGCGCTCTTTCCGTAGCCGGGCGCGCCTGCGGCTTTCCGAAGTCACAACCTGGCTTTTGCTCGGCGCCGTGCCTGCTTTGGCGGCGGAGGCCGCGTCGCCGTCCGCGACCTCGCCAAAGTCGCCCTCTTCATCGAAAGCGCCGGCCACAAGCCAACCCTCGGCGGTCTCACGCCTCTGGACGTCGCCGCGCCCTGTCCCCGATCGACGGTCCGCGAAGCCCGGACGCGTGATCTGCGCCCGCGGCGATCGATTCGAAATCGTGACCGAGGCGGGGAGTCGAACGATGTTCGTCCGCGGCATCAATCTCGGCGCGGGAACCCCCGGACACTTTCCCGGCGAGTTCGCGATCACGAAGGACGACTACACCCGCTGGATTCGGTTCGCGCGCGATCTTCACGCGAACGCGATCCGCGTCTACGCGCTCCATCCGCCCGCCTTCTACCAGGCGCTTCGGGAGGAAAACCAAGCCCACCCCGACGCGCCGCTCTGGCTGTTTCAGGAGGTGTGGACCGAGCTTCCCGACGCGAACGATTTCTGGGACCGCGCGTTCACGCGCGGCTTCGAGGACGAGATCCAGCTCGCGATCGACGCGATTCACGGGAACGCCGTTGTCCGCAGCAGACCGGGACACGCGTCGGGAATCTACGACGCCGACGTCTCGCCCTGGATCGCGGGCTGGCTCTTGGGACGGGAGTGGGAGCCGTACGCCGTGCGCCGAACGGAGACGCTCCACCCCGACTCGACCCGTTTCCGCGGTTCCTACTTCACGGTCGACGGCGGCACGCCGATGGAGGTCTGGCTCGCGAAGATCTGCGACACGGCCGCCTCCTACGAGGCGAAACGCTACGGCATCGCTCACGCCGTGTCGTTCGTGAACTGGCCCACACTCGATCCAATGCGCCATCCGACCGAGACCGAGCGGGGCGGTGCGGAGGCGGAACACGATGAGGACGCCTACTCGGTTGACCCGACCCGGATCCGACCGGCGCGGCGCGTCGATCCGGCCTCGGGATTCCTCGGCTACTTCGCGAACTATCACGTCTACCCGTACTACCCCGATTTCATGGACCTCGACCCGGGGTACGCGAGCCACCGCGACGCCCATGGAGCGTGCAGCTACGCGGGCTATCTGACCGACTTGAAGGCGCACACGCGCGGACTCCCGCTCCTGATCGGCGAGTACGGCGTGCCGTCCAGTTGCCGGATTGCCCACGTTCAGCCGCAGGGAATTAACCACGGCGGAGCTACCGAGGAGGAGCAGGGCGCTCAGGACGTGCGGCTTTTCGAGGATATCGAGGGCACCGGCTGCGCGGGATCGCTTCTGTTCGCTCTCTACGACGAATGGTTCAAGGTGAATTGGCTGGTGCAGCGTGTCGAGCGGCCGCGGGATCGCGATCCGATCTGGCACAACGTGCTCGACGCGGAGGAGAACTACGGCCTGATCGCCTTCGATCCGCCGCCGGCGATCCGTGTCGACGGGGAGACCGATGATTGGGCCGGCATCGCGCCCTACGCGAAGTCCGCCGGCCGCGGGAGCGATTCCTCTCCTCTTTCGGCGCTTTACGTCACGTCCGACCAGACTCGACTTTACCTTCGAATTGACCTGGCGCCCGGCGCGCTCTCGGGACGGGCCGAAGGCCGGCCGGGGCCGCCCCGCCAGTCCCAGCCTCACGAAACTCCCCCGCCGGCACGCGCGGGGGCCATCCGGGCGATCGGCGTTTCGCTCGACGTGCTCGACCCAGCGCGGGGCGACCGGAGGCTGCCGGCTCCGCTTCGAGCGACTTGGTCGCGCGGTGCCGAGTTCGTTCTTCTCATCGTGCCGCCCATGGGAGGAGCTGCAGGCGCGGGGGTGTTCGACCGAGACGCTCGCTCCGAAGGACGCGCCGAGCTGTTCATCGACCGGTCGATGAATTACTCGACGTACGCCGTGCTTAGGGGCCCCCGGGGATTGGAGTGGAGCGGGGCGCCCTTCCGGCCGGTCACGAACAAGGACGGCCTCTACGCACCTCTTCTGATCGAGACCAACCGGGAGCGGGTCTCCCGCGACGGTACGCTCTACCCCGCGAAACATATCGATTGGGGCCACCTTGCACCGGGCAGGGAGTGGGCGCTAGCCAAGGATGGCTCGACCATCGAGGTCGCCATCCCGTGGGGTCTCTTGAACGTCGGCGATCCGTCGAGCCTGGCGGTGATCGACGATAAGCCGGGCACCCGCGAGACCGAAACGAGCGCGACCCACGGCATCGGACTTCTGGCCTGGGCGACCACCGCGTCCGGATTCGCCGCGGACTCCCTAGGACCCGCTCGACCGGACGCCCGTCCGGCCAAACCGAGAGAGAGCTTTTTCCTCGGCCCAGAAGGAACCTCTCAAGCTACTACAGGACAAGAGATTACGGTGACTACCCCGGAGGGCGCATCGTACCTATGGAACGCCTGGGAAACGCCGATAACGAAAGAGCGCATAAAGCGTTCGGCGATGCGGATCCAAGAAGCCTTTGAGGGAATGGAAGCCCGTGATGAACCTCGACAGACCGAAAGGGATGCGGAGAAACGCTAGCCGCCTGATGCGGCTTCACAAAGCCGCCCTCCTCCCTCTCATTCTGCTTCTCCTCGCCACGGCGCAACGCGCGCCGGCCCAACCCGCCGAGGACAAACTCGAGGCCGCGCGCGAGAGCGTGAGCGCTCACCGATTCGCCGAAGCAATCCCGTTGCTTCAGTCCGAGCTTGGGGAGCACCCCGAGAACGATGAAGCGCGGCTCCTCCTGGCGCGGGTGCTTTCATGGCAGCGGCGCTACGACGAATCGATCACTGAGTACGGACGCCTATTGGAAAAAACGCCGAGCGACCCAGCGCTCCGTGCGGATCGCGCGCGTGTACTGGCTTGGTCGGGACGCCATGAAGAGGCGATCCGGGAATACCGGACCGCATCGGCCGCGGACCCCACCAACCTCGAAACCAAGGTCGGCCTCGCCCGTGCCCTCTCGTGGAGCGGAGACCTCGCGGGCGCATCGATGATGTACGAGCGTCTCCTGGCGCAGAATCCGGAATTGGGAGACGCGTGGCTAGGGCTCGCGGCGGTCGCGCGCTGGCGGGGAGCCCCCACCGCGGCCGATCGATTCCTCTCGAAGGCCGAGCGGGCCGGCGCCGATTCCGAGGGCCTGGCCGATGAGCGCGCGGCGACGCGCACGGCGCTACTCCCATCGATCGGAGGCGGATGGACCGCCGCCCGAGAGCGGCAGTACGTCTCGGGTCCGGATTTCACGCTCAAGTCCGAGGGTCCGTTCACGCAGGCCCGAGCGACGGTCGGTCGCGCCGCCCAGATCTCCGGGCGCGTCGCGTGGCTGACCCTTACCGAGACCCCATCGGCCGGCGACTCCTCCAACTACGCCCTGAAGAGCGTTGCCTACCGGACCGACCTCTCGCTGCTGCGCGGCTATCCGTGGCAATTAGCTCTCGGCGGGGAGTACCAGACGTTCAAGCCGCGGGGCGGCGACGTGCTCTTCCCGCTCGCCGGGGACGACACCTTCTTCGGATGGAACGCCCGCCTGTGGCGTTACTGCGGACGGCTCACGCCCCAAGTCAGCGCGGGGCGCGAGTACCTCGCGATCAAGGAAACCCGCACGGGCGGGGTCAGGGAATTCACGCCGGGGCGCTTCGTCAACTACGAGGGAGGGCTCGCCTGGCAGTGGAACGGCCGCGGAACCGCGGACTGGGCCGCCTCGCGCGGTCTCTATTCCGACGACAACCGCAACTGGATGGCTTCGGGCGGCGTCACCTATCGCATCAAGACCCGGGTTCCGACGGTCGCGCTCGACGGCCGGCTGACCTACCGCGACTGGGACTTCGCGTCCCGGAGCTACTTCACCCCGCTCTCGAGCGTGCGGGGAGCCGCGGGGATCGCGATGGGCGGATACGTTGAGAAGTCCGCCCTCGACTACAGCCTTCGCTACGAATTCTCGGGCATGAGTTCGACGAATTTCAGCGACATCTGGACTAACGCCTGGAGCGGAACCGTCAACGTGACCGCGTTCGACGTTCTGCCGCTTGGGATCGAAGGATCGTACTCGGTCGATAACCACTCCTACGAGACCTGGTTCCTCGGTCTCTCCGGGTCGGCGCGCTGGTGAGGGGGCGGAGATGATTCATTTCGAGACGCTGCTCATCACCCTCGCCCTCCTTCTGGGCATCTTGGCCTTGACCACCATCGCGGCGATCGCGAACAAGATCTATTCGAATCGCGAAGCCGATTCCAAGCGGCGCTTCCTCGACAAGCTCCGGCGGAACTTCCTGAAGCTTCGGACCGCGGAAGGCCAGCGTGGGGCCATGCCGGGGATCGTACGGTCGATGACGGGTCGTTGGTCGGAGCTTGCGGCCGAGGAGATCAGCCAGCTCGAGTTGCCGCTTCGCCTCGACGTGCTCCACGCACTGGAAGAGGCCGGCATCGTGACCCGTCTTCTCCGCGACGCGAAGAGCCGGCTCAAGTGGAACCGCGCGCACGCGCTCCGGATCCTGGGCGAGCTCAAACTTCCAACGTCCATTCCGACGCTGCTCCACGCGCTCGAGGACAAGGACGCCGACGTGCGCTACGTGGCCGCGCGCTCGCTCGGGCGAATGAAGCTCCAGGCCGCCGAGGAGGCTCTGATCGCGCTCCTCGGCAAGCACGACCAGGCGGTCTCCGCGCGGATCGCGGCCATCTGCATCGAGATGGGCCCACGCACCGCGCCGCTCCTGATCAAGACGCTGCGCGACGGGTCGCCGAAGGCGCGTTTCTGGGCGGCGCGAATCCTGGGAGAGATCGCGGATCCCCGGGCGACGCGCTCTCTGAGCGAAGCCATTCAAGATCCGGACGCGGACGCCCGCTCGGCGACCGTCTGGGCGATCGGAAATATCGCGGATCGATCGAGCGCGTCGATCGTGGCGCCGCTGCTCCAAGACCCGATCTGGTACGTAAGGGCCCACGCCGCGGAGGCCTTGGGGAAGATAGGTGACCCGACGTCCACGACCGCCCTCGCCGAAGCACTACGCGATCAATCGTGGTGGGTCCGCCGGAACGCGCTCGAGGCTCTGGTCCGACTCGGAGAGGCGTCAAAGCCGGCGCTCATGGGAGCGCTGGAGAGCGAGGACCGCTTCGCTCGCGACAGCGCCGTCGAAG
Source organism: Candidatus Eiseniibacteriota bacterium (assembly GCA_041486815.1). GTDB lineage: Bacteria > Eisenbacteria > RBG-16-71-46 > SZUA-252 > SZUA-252 > WS-9. The sequence goes on from JBGPMG010000011.1 coordinate 12,162, forward strand.
CCCTCACATCCCTGGGAGTCACCGCGATCGCGCCCAGGCGGGAAGGAGCCTAATGTGAATGGCTGGACGGTTTCTCCCTGGTTGATGGCCGCGATCAACACGACCAGCCTGATCATCCTCATCTACTTCAGCGCGCTCCAGCTCGTCCTCTTCGGGCTCTTGATTCTCTCCTTCTTCGACATGCGCCGCCGGCTCGCGCAGAACTTCTACGCCGACTACGAGGCCGTGGCCAAGTCGCACTTCACCTTCCCGATCAGCGTTCTCGTGCCCGCGTACAACGAATCGGCCGGCGTGGTCGATTCGGTGCGCTCGGTCCTCTCGCTCGACTACCCGCAGCACGAAGTGATCGTGATCAATGACGGCTCGACCGATGACACCATGGAACGGCTGCGCCGCGAATTCCGGCTCGAGCGTCGGGAGGTCGCCTTCCGGAAGAGCCTCGCGGCCACGGGGACGGTCCGTGGCATCTATCGATCGGCGACCGCTCCGAACCTGACGGTCATCGACAAGGAGCATGCGGGAAAGAGCGACGCGCTGAACGTCGGGGTCAACCTGTCGCGGTACCCGCTCTTCTGCACGATCGACGCCGACTCGCTCTTCCAGGAGAACGCCCTCCTGCGCGTTGTCAGGCCGTTCCTCGAGGATCCGGACCGAGTGATCGCCGTGGGCGGCCAGGTGCGCGTCGCGAACGGCTGCCGCATCGAGCGCGGCCGGGTCGTAGAGCCAAGGCTCCCGACGAACATCCTCTCCGCGTTCCAGGTGGTCGAGTACCTCCGCGCGTTCGTGGCGAGCCGCCTCGGCCTCTCCGCGATGAACAACCTCTTGATTCTCTCCGGCGTGTTCAGCCTCTTCCGGAAGGACGTGGTCATCGAGGCCGGCGGATACCGCGCCGGCGTCGTAACCGAGGACATGGAGCTGGTCCTAAGGCTCCACCGCCGGATGCGTGAGCAGCGCCGTCCCTATGCGGTCGTCTTCCTCCCCGATCCGATCTGCTGGACCGAAGTGCCCGAGACCCTCGGCGCCCTCGCGCGGCAGCGGAACCGGTGGCACCGCGGGCTCATTCACTCGCTGTGGCTCCACCGGCCGTTGATCTGGGGCAAGCACTCGGGCTCGCTCCGCTGGATCGGTCTTCCCTACTATTTCCTTTTCGAGTTCATGGGTCCGATCATCGAGCTGGTGGGCTACATCCTGATTCCGATCGCCTACTTTCTCGGATTCCTCTCGCCGGTCTTCTTCTGGGCGTTTCTCTTCCTCGCCGTGACCTCTGGGGCGTTCCTCTCGATTTCCTCGGTCTTCCTGGAAGAGCTTTCCTTCGGCCTCTACCGTTCCTGGGGCGATTTCGCCCAGATGGTGGGGATCGGAGTCCTCGAAAACTTCTCCTACCGCATCCTCACTCTCTTCTTCCGCCTGGGCGCCTTGGTGGATATCATTTTAGGGCGTGGTGGCTGGGGGAAGCAGGAGCGCGCCGGCTTCGGGCGCGTGAAGCCCGCTCCCGCACAACTCTAAGCGACCCCACAACTTCGACTGCCGGGTGGAGGCTTTCGTGCGCCTGCTGGGGCTCGTCGTGGGGCTATGCCTGCTTCTCCAGGCGTCGATCGCCGACGCGGCACCGCCCTTATTCCCCCCAGGGAAGGGCGGCCGGAGCGATATTTCTCGGGCCGGAACTCCGTTTCATCTGCCCCATCGGGCCCCCGGCGTCGACGCAGCCGAGACGATAGGTACCGGCCCCTCGGGCACCTTCAAGTGCGTGGTGATCCTCCTCCAATTCCCCGACAACCCAGCCGACTCGCTCAATCACACTCCGGAAGCGTTCGATAGCCTCCTCTTCTCGGTTGGTACTCAGCCGACCGGGAGCTTCCGCGACTACTACCGCGAGGTCTCGCGCGGCCAATTCGACGTCGACGGGATCGTGACGCGCTGGTACACGGCGCCTCATCCGTACAGCTACTACGTGGACGGTCAGAATGGCTTCGGCGCACCTCCCAATAACTCGCAGGGGATGGTCGCGGATGCGATCGACCTGGCCGATCCCGACGTCGACTTCTCTCAATTCGACAGCAGCGGTCCGAACGGCGTTCCGGACGGATTCGTCGACGGGCTCTTCGTCGTGCACGCGGGTCCTGGCGGTGAGGAGACCGGAAACCTTACCGACATCTGGTCGCACAAATTCAATCTAGTTGCGGGTCAGAACAGGGACGGGAAGACGCTGTTCACCTTCACGACCGAGCCCGAGGAGTGGGGGGCAACGACGCCCATCACGACCGCGGGACAGCTCATCTCGATTGGAGTCTTTTGCCACGAGTTCGGGCACACCCTCGGGCTTCCCGACCTCTACGACCTGAGCGGCAATCCGGACGACACCGAGGGCGTGGGGGAATGGGATCTCATGGGCTCGGGGGTCTATACGCATCTCGCGACGAACGCCGCGGGCTCCAGTCCCGCACACATGTCGGCGTGGTCGAAGATTCACCTCGGGTGGGTCACGCCCACGTGGGTGCTTCAAGATTCGTCGGGCGTCACGATTCCGCCCGTCGAATCGACGGGGCAGGTCTTTCGCCTCTGGACCAACGGAGAGGACGTCGGGGAATACTACCTTGCCGAGAATCGCCAGCCGGTCGGCTTCGACGCCGGACTCGTCCGATCGTCGATCGAGGCGGGCGACGGCCCGTCGCACGGGTTGGTCATCTATCACGTCGACGAGGCGGTCGTGAATAACGACAATGCCGCTCACAAGATGCTCGACGTGGTGGAGGCGGGCGGTCCGGAGATCCTCTCGGGGTTCTTCGGCGCGCAGAACCTGGACGTGCACCGCGGCTCGGTCGTTTCGCAGACCTCCTGCGGTCAGACGTTCGGCGTCCGGGGAAACCGGGGGGACAAGTACGACCCCTGGCCTGGGCCCCAGAATGCCACCTCCTTCGACCTCGGCTCGTGTCCCAGCAGCAAGACCTACTGCGACAACCGGCCGAGCCAGGTCGCGATACGAAACATCACCGAGAGCGCGGGAAGCGTCGCGGCCGATTTCTTCGTGAACGGAGTCACGGTGCGCCACCAGGCGGTGGTGGTTGACGACTCGCCCTTCAATGGGCATCCGAACAACGGGAACGGACTCGCGGAGCCGGGCGAAACGGTTCGTCTCCGGATTCCGCTCTTGAACTACGCCGTTCCGCCGACCGGCCCGCTCACCGCGAAAATTCACCCGGAAGGCTTCTTGACCGTCGACCCCGACTCCATCGTCTACCCATCGATCCCCGGAGGAGGCACGGACTCAGGCTCCGTGTTCCAGGCGACCATTCTCCCCACGCCCGATCCGCGCGGCGTGAACCTCACGTTTGCGATCTTCGCGGCGCCGGGCCTGGTCGACAGCGACAGCGTGCAGGTGCTCGTGGGGACGAAGACGGGCATCTGCGACAACTTCGAGAACACGCTTCACCGATGGACGCCCGCGTCCAGCAGCTGCGACGGGACCGACAATTGGCACCGCGAGGCCAGCCTCAACCATACACAGGGCGGCGCGTGGGCGTGGCGGTTGGGCCCCAACGGCGTCGTCGGGAGCTATGCCCTGGGGCAGGACGCGCGGCTGCAGAGCCAGCCGATCCGGCTCGGGGGCGTAGCCGACACGCTCGTCTTCTGGCAACGCTACAACACCGGATCGGTAGACGACGGCCTGACGGTGGAGGGATCGACCGACGGCGGCGAGACGTGGACCATGCTCCTCCCGGTGGGCGGCTATTCGAACGGAGACAAATGGTCGGGCACCCAGTCGACGTTTGTCCAAGCGAAAGTTCCCCTCACCGGGATGACCGGGGTCGCGCAGATCGGGTTCCGGTTCCGAAGCTCGACCTCTTCGAGCGGGGGGCTCGGCTGGTGGATCGACGACGTAGACGTGACGGGCAACGATGACTGCGGCACGACCGGGGTCCAGGTCACGCGGTTCGACGCGGCGTCGGTGCCCGGTCGCGCGGCGGTCGCCCTCGGGTGGAGACTCGCGGACGCGGTCGGGGTGACGGTGGGAATCGACCGCGCCTTCGGCGCCGAGCCGCGAGGGCGGATCGCGACGCTCCCCGTGGAGGGCCGCGATGGAGCGTTCGAGGACACGAACGTGGCGCCGGGACTCACCTACTCCTACTGGCTCACTGCCTCACGTCCCGGGGAGCCGGACGCGGAGGCGGGTCCGGTCGTCGTCACGGTTTCCACCGGTTCCGGCGGGGGCGCGCCGCGAGCGCTCGCGATGGGCCAGATCCGACCGAATCCGTTCCGGCCGAACGCGGCGTTCTCGGTCTCTCTGGACCACGACGGCCCCTATGTGGTACGCGTCTACCGCGTCGACGGGTCGCTGGTGCGCACTCTGGCCGACTCGCACGGCCGCCAAGGAACTTTGCCGTTCGCGTGGGACGGAACCGATGACCGGGGGAGACCGGTCGGCGCCGGGCTCTACCTGTTCGAGCTCCGGGCGCAAGGAAGGGTGCGCGTACAGAAAGCGGTTCTCCTGCGATGAGCGCGTCGACGACGACCCGTATCGACGGACCGTTGGTCTACCTCGAGGTTCCCGGACCGGAGCATCTCCCCACCATCTGGAAGGTCTATCTCGACGCACCCGACTACTTTGAAGCGCTGACTGGCTCCTCCGACTTTGATCCCGGCGCCGTGGAGATGATGTACGAGGATGCCATCACGGACGATGCCCGTTACTACTTCGGGGTTCGGAGGACCGACAACAAGAGCTTGATCGGAACCTTGGAGGTCGAAGTCGGCTCCGCAGAGGTTCCGTCCGTGCTGCGCGGGCTCGTGCTGTCGCAGGCGGAGCGGGGAAACGGATACGGGCGCGCGGCGCTGGAGCTGCTCGAAGCTTTTCTCGTGGAAGAGCACGGCGCTACTTCAATCACAGCGGAAGTGCCCGCGGGGTACGACGACGGAGAGCGGTTTCTCGAAGCGATGGGCTACCGCGAGCGCCGGCTCAAGTTGGGCGATATGAGGTGGGTGAAGCGGCTCGAGGCGGAGTGACGGAACCGCCGTTGATGGCCTGATTCACTTTCGAGATCAGATCCTCGACGTCGAACGGCTTCGCGACGACGAAATTCACCGAGTGCGCCGCCACCATCTCTTCGCTGATCGTGGCTCCCCAGCCCGTGACGAGCCCCAGCACAAGGCGCGGCGACCCCTCCTGGCGCACCGTGCGCGCGACCTCCCAACCGCTCACGTCGGCCATCCCAATGTCGGAAAGAACCGCGTCGAACGTGCCGCGGCGAAAGCGCTCGATCCCCTCGCCGCCCGAGGAGGCGGTTTCCACGATGTGGCCGCTCTCCTCCAAGGCCTCTCGGAGAACGCGCAGAATCTCCGGCTCGTCGTCCACCACGAGAATTCGGGCCTGAAAGGGCGCCCGAACGTTCTGCGGCCCGGGACGCGCGTTCTTTTCGCGGTCGGTCGCCGGAAAGCGCATCCGAACGACGGTGCCCGAGTCGGGCGTCGTGTCGACTTCCACCGTGCCATGGTGACGCGAGACGATTCCGTAGACCATCGAGAGGCCCAGGCCGTTTCCGGAAACTCCCTTCGTCGTGAAGAAGGGCTCAAACATCCTCGCGCGGACCTCCTCGTTCATCCCCACGCCGTCGTCCGCGACCTCGAGAATCGCCGAGCGTTCCTCCGACCGGCATCGGATCGTGATCGTCCCGCCTTTGGGGAGCGCGTCGACCGCGTTGAAAATGAGGTTTGTGAGCGCCTCACGGATCTCGGCGCGGGAGCCGAGAATGGGCCTCGGCTCCTGAACCTCGATTCCGACCTCGACCTTGACGCCGCGCCGCTCGCTCTCGTTCTTCCACTTGCCCCGCGTGATCTCCACGACCTCTTCGGCGATCGCCGGCAGCTCGAGCACCTCTTGCGCCCGATCCTCGCGCACGCGACTGAATTGCTGGATGCGCCGCACCGCCTCGCCCGCGTCCATCGCGGCCTGGCGGACAACGTGGAGTCCCGAGGTGACCTCGGGATCGGACACTCGCATCAGCAGCAGCTGCGCCCGGCCCAGAATGATTCCGAGGTTGTTGTTGAAGTCGTGCGCCACCCCCGCGGCCAGCTCTCCCAACGCGCGAAGCTTTTCGCCCCGGCTCAGCTTTTCTTGAAGATCGCGGAGCGCCGTCACATCGGAGAGGAGGATCATCGTCGCGGGCGCGTTCTGGAAGAGGAGCGGGGCGGTCTGCACCTCGGCGAAGATCCGGCGCCCCGAGGCGTGCATCACCTCGGCCGCGACCTGCCTGCCCGATTGCTCCGGCGTCTCCAAGACCTCGAAGATCGCCTGCGCCGAATCGCTGGCGAACAGGGTCATCGGGTCGAAACCGACGCGCAGAAGGTCGGCCGCGGTGCGGCCGGTCATCTGCTCGATCGCCGGGTTCGCGAAGACCGCCTTCCCCGACTGTAGGATGAGAATTCCCTGAGGCGCGCTCTCGACCAAGATCCGATACTTGCCCTCGGACTCGGCCAGCGCGTGCGTCCGAGCCTGGACGGCGGCCTCGAGGCCCTGATTCAAGCGTGCCAGGTTCTCCCGGCTCGCCAGGGCCTCGGCCTGCTGGCGCTGCACCTCTTCGGCCATTCGGTCGAAGTGCCACGCGAGGGTCTCGATCTCGTCGCCGCTCTTGAGATGGAGACGCTGGGAGTAGTCGCCCTGCGCGATCGCGCGCGTCGCGGCCACCAGCCGATCCATCGGGCGGGTGATCCCGCGCGCCGCGAGACGGGCCCCGACGAGGCAGAGAATCGCCGCCAAGATTCCGGCGATGATCAGATGGCGCGTGAGCGCCGCGATTTCCTGATCGAGTCCCTCGAGGGAAATGCCAACCCGCACCGTGCCCCACTTGACCTGGTAGCCCTCGACGTAGACGGGAAGGAGGATCTCGAGAATGCGGGCGCCCCCCGGACGGCGCGACTCGATGAAGCTCCAGCGCTCCTCCCGCACGGATTGCGCCGCGAAATCGGCCACGTCGCGCGGCGGCTGGCCGAAGGAATTCTGGGACCGGCTGTCCGCCGCGATCTGCCCTTCCTTGTCGTAGATCACGACGTACGCGATCTCGCTTCCGGCCTGCGACCGGCTGGCCGCTTGGTTCAGAGCGATGTAGTTGTAGGAGAGGAGAGAGGGCGTCGAGAGCCACGCGATGCTTCGCGCCACGGCGAATCCGCGCTTGCGGGTCTCGCGCAGGAGGGAGTCCGTCTCGCTCCGAACGAAGAACGTGACGGCGGCCGTAACGAGCCCGACCACGATCACCCCAAAGGTGATGAAGATCCGGGCTTGGAGGCCGGCGCGGGGCCGGCGCGGGCCGTCAGCGGCCGGCGCTTCGACGTTCCCCACCGCGCCTCGGCTCCGCGAAACGGAGCTTCTCCATGGCCAGCGTCGAGATTCCCAGAGGGTTCATTTCGAGACCCACCACGTCGTCGCGCAGGCCGATGAAGCTGGCCGGGTTGTGGAGCGGGACGAAGGGAGCTTCGCGCAGAATCAGCTCCTCGGCGCGCTCGTACGCGCTCTGACGCAGGGTGGGATCGTCGGCGCCGCGCGCGACGTCCAGGAGCGAGTCGACCGACGCGTTGGAATACCGGAAGTAGTTCGTGCTGCTGGTTGAGTAGAAGAGGGCCCGGAGGAACGTGTCGGGGTCCGGGATGTCGGCCACCCACGACAGGTCGAAGAGGGGCGCCTTCCGGGCGGTGATGGTCCTGTCGAGGACCGCCCAGGTGACGTAGCTCATCGCGACGGGGATGCCTGCCTCCCGGAGTGAGCGGACCATCAGCGAATCGATCGCTAGGATTTTCGCGTTCGTCGTGATCGAGCGATAGATCTTGAGCGGCGGCACCGGGTGCCCGGGACCGAAACCCGCGTCGGCGAGGAGACGGCGCGCCTCCGCGACGTCGTGCGGATAGGTCTTTTGAATTGGCGTGTATCCGGGGAGCCCGGGAGGAAGAATCCCCTGCGCGAGGGTCTTCCCTTCAGGCTGGAGATCGAGCATCCCCTGGCGGTCGATCGCGAGCGCGATCGCTTGACGCACGCGGGGATCGTCGAGGGGCTTGACCGAGACGTTCATGCCGAGGAATGCGAGGCTCAAGTCCTGCCAGCGGAGCATCGTGATGCCGCGCCGCGCACGAAACTCCTCGATCCGATCCGCGGGGAGAGCGCTCAGGGTTGCCCGGCCGTCCAGGAGCGCATCCGCTCCTTGCGACGTGACGTCGCCGTGCGGCGCATGGAATACGAGCGTGTCGATGGCCGGGCGCCCCATGAAGTAGTCGGGGTTCGCCGCGAGGACGACGCCTTGCGCCCCTTCCCGGCGGACGAACCGGAACGGGCCGCAGCCCACGGGCTGGACGTCGAGGGCGGACTTGCCGTGCGCCTCGAGAACCTCGCGAGGCACGGCGGAGGTCTGATCGAGGGCCAACGCGGTCAAGAGCGGGCGGTAGCGCCGGCTCAGCCTGATTCGAAGGCGGTGGTTGTCCAAGACCTGGATGCCCCGGACCGTCTTCGCCTTGCCTTCGATGAACTCCGGCACGCCGTCGATCGCATCGAGGTATCCGGCCGCCAAACCCTCCGAAAGGAAGGGCTCGGTGAAGACGCGGGTGATGCTGTACGCGAAATCTCCGGCGGTCACCTCGCGCCCGTTGTGGAATCGCACGCCCTCGCGCAGGTGGAAGACGTAGGTCATTCCGTCGCGTGAGATCGTCCAGCTGTCGGCGGCCTGGGGCGTCGGCTCCAGATTCGATGTGAGCCCGACGAGCGGGCTGTAGATCTGGGCGATGACCGTGCAGGAGTAGGCGTCGGTTGCGCGGGCCGCGTCCAACGTCGTCGGATTTTCCTGAAAGAAACGAAAGACCGTCGGTCCCGATGTCGGCGGCGGGGACGCATCGCGCCCGCCGGACGGATTGGAGATTCGAGAATCGGCTGGAGAATCCGCGGCGGGCTTCCAGACGATGGGGACGCCGACGGCGAGGGCGACGAGCACGAGCGCGGAGATCGCGACCACCGCCGGACCAGGCTTGATTCGGAAGGTTTTCATTGGACGAAGCATTCTCCGGGGCTGCGATCCGGGACCCCGCTCCGGCGGTTGCGGCGGGGACGCCGGCTTCGATTGGGAGGTGTCCGTTAGTCCTCACCACGTATCGACTTCTGGGGCTTTCTTATTGAGGAAAATCTGGGTGGAGGAGCGGTTGTGGAAAGACCAATATCAAGCGTAACTTACTGTGATTAATTATGTTATGCTGGATAAGCCCAGGGCGGCCTAACCGTCCATCCCAGGCTCGGAGGCTCGGAGCCGCTTCGTGGCCGCGCGGCGCTTCTTGGACTGGAGCCGGGCCTCCCTTGAGGAAGAGGTCGGCCGCGTCGCGCGCCTCGATTTCCGAGGTCGAAGCGCGTCCGCCACCAGCGAGCGCAATCGTTCCACGGCCGCGGCGCGATTTCGGGACTGGCTCCGGAATTTCTGACTCACAACCCGGACCAGTCCGTCCGCGCTCAGCCGCCGGCCCAACGTGGCGCGAAGCCGCGCCTTCTCGGCCGGCGTGAACGCGGGCGAATCCTCGAGGCTCCACCAGACCTCGACCCGGGTCTCCACCTTGTTCACGTTTTGCCCGCCGGGGCCTCCCGAGCGGGACGCGCGGAAATGAATCTCGCGGAGCGGGACGAGATTCGTCGACATGGCCGCCGCCCTATGGAAGCAGCGCGGGGAGCTCGCGCTGGATCGGCTCGGTCGTCACGATGGCTTCCCCTCGATCGATCAGCAGATTCACCTCGCTCCGCACCCCAAAATCGTCGAAATAGATCCCGGGCTCCACGGAGACGAGCGTCCCGTCGATGAGGCGGCGCTCGTCCCGCGTCTCGAGATTGTCCAGGTGGACGCCGTTCGCGTGCACGTCCGAGCCGATCGAATGCCCCGTACGGTGCACGAAACGCTCGGCGAACCCGCGCTCGCGGATCACGGCGCGCGCCGCGTCATCCACGTCGCAGCCACGGATCGCGTGGCCCTCGCGGAGCGCGCCGCGCACGGAATCGACCGCGGCGTCACGGGCGTCACGGACCGCGGCGAACACCACGCGATGCCGCTCGGGCGCCGACGGACCCAAGAATGCGACCTGCGTGTAGTCGGCGTAGACGGCCCCAGGGTGCGCGGCCTTTGCCCAGGCGTCGATCAACAGAAAATCTCCTCTACCGATGGGGAGATCGTGGTCGGGCGCAGGCGTGTAGTGCGGGTCTCCCGAGTGCGCGTTCACGGCCACCGTGGGGGGATCGCTCGATACGAGGCCGGCCCCCGCGAGCCGTTCCTCGATCCAACGCTGGAGCGCGAGCTCAGTGAGCCGTCCCCCGGAGCGGACGGACTCCCGCGCGCGCTCGAGCGCGCTCTGGATGATGCCGTGGACGAGGATACCGGTGCGGCGATGATCTTCCCGGGCCTCGGGCGGAAGAACTCCGCCGAAGCGCTGGGCCAAGTCGGCGGACGAGACGATCGTCGCTCCCGTCGCCCGTACAAGCTCGATCGTCCCTGCGTCCACGCGCGAGACGTAAGGGAGACGCGCGAGCGGGGAATACTCCATCGCGATCCCGGCACCCTCGCCGCTCGAACCGCCGACGGAGGCGACGAGCCGTCCGACCGTATCCGCGAGCGCGCGGTCGAGATCCTGCCACGTGAGGTAGATTCGGGCGGGCCCGGGGAGATGATCGAGCGAGTGCGGCTCGAGACGGTGAACCACTTTCTCCGGTTCCCCGCGCGCGGGAACCAGGTAGAACCAGCGCCGCGTGGTCTTGGGAGCGGTCGGTCCCTCGGTGAGCTCGAGGACGGAGCGCGCGATCGGGTTCACGCCGTGAAAGTCGAAGAGGAGCCACCCAAGGAGCCCCTCCTCCCGCAGCGCCTCCTGGATCCGGGCGATCCGATCCGGATTCATCAAGCCCCGTTCGATGATCCTGCTTCCGTTCGCCGGAGCGAGCCGTCCTCCGATCGGAGCCTGCGGATCGACTCCTCGCGAAGCTCCGGGATCCCGTCGCGGGTCACCGCGGAGACGAAGACCGCCCCGGGATGCTGCGCGCGAAGGCCGAGGATCCCGACTTCGTCCCCCAAGGCGTCGATCTTGTTGAAGACGAGGAGACGAGGCCGGCCGAGCGCCCCGATCTCCTCCAAGACCGCCTCGACCGCGTCGATGTGGACCTGCGGGTTGGACTCCGCCGCGTCGACCACGTGGAGGAGGAGGTCCGCTTCCGTGATCTCCTCGAGCGTCGCGCGGAAGGAGGCGACCAGATGCGCCGGCAGCTTCCGGATGAATCCCACGGTGTCGGTGAGCAGGGCCCGGGTGCGTCCGCTGGTGGCGTAGACCCGCGTCGTCGGGTCGAGCGTTGCGAAGAGCTGATCCTCCACGAATACGCGGGCGCGCGTGAGCGCGTTGAAGAGGGTCGATTTCCCGGCGTTGGTGTATCCGACGAGCGATACCTTGTAGCAGCCCTGCCGCCCCTTGCGCTGGACGCGTCTCTCGCGGACAACTCCCTCCAGCTCCCGCTTGAGCTTCGCGATTCGCTCGCGGATCCGCCTTCGGTCGACCTCCAACTGGGTCTCGCCGGGTCCTCTCGTTCCGATGCCGCCCCCGAGACGCGAGAGGTGCTCCCACATCCGGGTCAGCCGCGGCAGCATGTACTCGAGCTGCGCGAGCTCGACCTGAAGCCGGGCCTCCCTCGTGCGGGCGCGCCGCGCGAAGATATCCAGGATGAGGCCGCTCCGGTCCACCACGCGCAGATCCAGATCTTCCTCGAGGTTCCGGCTCTGGGCGGGGGAGAGGTCGTCGTCCATGAGAAGGAGCGAGGCATTCTGTTCCTCGGAGAGGAGGCGCACCTCCTCGATCTTCCCCTTGCTCAAGAACGTCGACGAGCGGACGCTTCCGCGTCGCTGGAGGACCTCTCCGAGCACCTCGGCTCCGGCGGTTTTCGCGAGCAGGCGGAGCTCGGTCAGAGGATCGCCCGCGGTGGCGAAGCGGACCGCGGTCCGGCCCGCGAGAATCGCCCGCTCGCGCCGACGGCGGGTCGACGCGGCGGCGCGGCTCATCGGGTTCGCTCCCGGGCGGGCATCATGCAGGCCATCAAGCGGTCGCGGGAGCGACCTCGAGCTCGTATGGAATCTCGGTCAGGGTCTCGAACGATCCGTCGGGACGGGCGAAGACCACGTCCTCGATCCGCACGCCCAGATTGCGCGAGGGGTAGTAGAGTCCCGGCTCCACGGTGAAGAGCGAGCCGGGTGCAATCCGATCGCGATTCTGGGAGGGGCCGCCGAGATTCGGCCGCTCGTGCACCTCGAGGCCGATTCCGTGCCCCAGTCCGTGGACGTATCCCTCTTGGATCCGCTCATCTTGCCGGATCGTCTTGTGCCCGCGCTCTTCAAACAGGTCGCAGACCTTCTCTTGGTACATGCGCGCGGGAGCCTCTGGCGTCAGCGTGTCGACCGTCCGATCGACCGCCTCGCGGACGAGCGCATGGAGCTCCTTGAGCTCGGCCGAGGCGCGCCCGACGCAGAGCGTCCGGGTCACGTCGAAGAAGTAACCCCCGCCCGCTTGGACGGGATAGAGGTCGATCACGATCGGGCTGCCCTCCTGGATCACGTCCGCGTCGTTCCCCACGTTGTGAGGGACGCCCGCGTCCCGTCCCATCGCGATGATGTTCCCGTGCGGCTCCTCGAGGTCCGAGTCGAAGAAGACCTTTTTCACCTCGCGTCGAAGTCTGCCGATGGTGACCCATCCCTGCGAGTCTTTCAGCCGCTTGCCTTCGAGCCGGCCGCCGCCCAAGACCTCGCGGATCCGCGCATACGCCTTCGCGCACGCCCCCGCGACCGACCGGACGGCGTCGACCTCGTCCGCCTCCTTTGTGGTGCGCGCGCGATCGAACAGACCGGGATCCTCAT
>JBGPMG010000012.1:0-24566 GCA_041486815.1 Candidatus Eiseniibacteriota bacterium
CGCCGCCACGACAAGCGGCGCGGCGAGCAGGCGGGCCGAAATCCCGAAAGAACGGAGTTTCATCTCGGGTTCCCTCCCTTCCCTCCGCCCGGTGCCGCGGCCTCCGGCGTGTCGTCCGGGATCAGCTGCCCGACCGTGCGATTTCGCGCGTCGAAAATCCGGCGCGCGGCGGCCTGGAGATCGCGCCGGGTCACGCGGGCATAACGATCCGGCGCGGCGAAGAGATTCTTGTAATCCCCGCGGAACACCTCGTACGTGCCGAGGGCGTCGGCCTTCCCGTCGATCGTCTTGAGCGATCGCCAGTAGGAGACGAGGCTCTGGGTCCGGGCCTTTTCCATCTCCGCTTCGGTGACGCCGTCGCGCGCCACGCGAGAGAGCTCGTCGACGAGGGAAGATTCCGCCGCGGCCAAACCGCGCCCTGGAGACACCGTCACGAAAAACGAAAGGAGACCCGGGTTGAATCCGCGCTGAAGCCAGGAGCCTACGTCCACGGCCACGAGATCGCGGTCCACAAGGCGGCGGTAGAGCCGTGACGATTCGCCTGAGGTCAGGATCGCCTCGAGCAGGTCTTCGGCTTCCGCGTCGCGGTCGTCGGCGGCGCCCGCGTGATACGACACCTCGAGGAGCGGAACCGGCGCGGGGCGCCGAACGGTGACCCGGCGCTCCCCCGGCTGCGGCGGCTCGATGGTGCGGACGGGCGGAGGCGGAGGCTGCGCGGGGATCGGCGCCAGGTAGCGCTCGACGAGCGAGAGCGCCTCTGCCGGCGCGACATCCCCGACGATGATGACGGTGGCGTTGTTGGGCGCGTAGTACGTGCGGAAGTACGTCTTGAGGTCCTGGATCGTCCACCGCTCGATGTCGCTGGGCCAGCCGATCGTCGGAATATGGTACGGATGCGCGACGAAGGCCGCGGCGGTGACCTGCTCGTCGAGGAAATCGCGTCCGCTGTTGTCCACGGTCGTGCGGCGCTCGGAGTAGACGACCTGGCGCTCACTCTCGACCTGGGTCGAATCGAAAGAGAGGCAGCAGATCCGGTCGGCCTCCATCCGGAGGACGAGATCGAGCGCGTCCTTCGCGAACCAGTCCGTGTAGACGGTCACGTCCTGGCTCGTGTAGGCGTTGTTCGCGCCGCCGTTCGCCTCCATGACGCGGTCGAACTCCCCTGAGGGGAAATGCGCCGAGCCCTTGAACATCATGTGCTCGAAGAAATGGGCGAGGCCGGTCAGCCCAGGGCGCTCGTTTCGGCTCCCGGCGCGATACATGAAGTAGAGGGCCACGTTCGGAATGTCGTGGTCCGGCCAGACGATGACCCTCATCCCGTTCGAGAGGGTCTTCGCGACGATCTCCCGGGCGGGCCCCGGAGCCTTCGACCGGGTGGGGTTGGGCGCGTCCTCCCGCGGTTGCGCCGCGGCGTCTGGGCCGCCCAGGACCGCGATCAGGATCGCGAGGGCGACGAAGGCTTGGAATCGATCGGGGCGCATTTCTCCTCCTGGGCGAAACTCCGGGCTGGCCGGAGCGTATGGGGTGGTAGTCTTGGCGCCAAGCGGAATTCGACGGCCCGCGCCCAGGCGCGATGAACATGCGACGAGGGGGACCCACGATGCCTACCATGCACGAAATCGACTACGAGATCGTCGGCGATGACATGCAGTTCGTCCGTATCATCCTCGATCCCGGCGAGGCGGTCGTCGCGGAAGCGGGCGGCATGATGTACCTCGAGGACGGCATCCAGATGGACACGATGTTCGGGGACGGCTCGGTCCAGAATCAGGACCTCGTGGGAAAGCTCATGAGCGCCGGGAAACGCCTCCTCACCGGTGAATCGCTCTTCATGACCGTCTTCCACAACGAGGCGAGAGAGCGGAGAGCGGCCGCGTTCGCGGCCCCCTACCCCGGAAAGATCCGGGCGCTTCACCTGACGGAGCTGGGGGGCGAGCTGATCGCGCAAAAGGACTCGTTCCTCGTCGCGGCGAAGGGCGTGAGCATCGGTATCGCCTTCCAGAAGCGGTTCGGCGTCGGGCTGTTCGGGGGCGAGGGGTTCATCATGCAGCGCCTGACCGGCGACGGCTGGGTATTCGTCAACGCGGGCGGGACGGTCGAGGAGCGGACGCTCAGCCCGGGCGAGACGCTCCGGGTGGACACGGGCTGCTTGGTGGCGATCCAGCCGTCCGTGAGCTACGACATCCAATACGTCGGGAAGCTCAAGACCGCGCTCTTCGGCGGCGAAGGGCTCTTCTTCGCGACGCTCAAGGGGCCCGGCCGGGTCTGGCTCCAGTCGCTTCCGTTCAGCCGGCTTGCGAGCCGGATTTACGCCGCGGCGCCTCAGACCGGAGGGCGCCGGAGAGAAGAAGGGTCCCTCCTGGGCGGGCTCGGCAATCTGCTCGACGGGGACGGCAGGTAGCGGGCAGGCGGGCCTCGTAATCCGGAGCGCCTCTAGAGGCCGGCTTGCCGGATGCTCACCGTGCCGGAGCCGGTCTCGATCGCGATCCGGCCACGCCCGTCCCCGATTCGACCCTGAAGCTCGTCGTGCTTCCGGACGCTCGTCTCCAGGGTGAGATTGGTCTCGATCCCGCCGCTTCCGGTTTCGATGGAGAGCTGGGCTCCGAGCGTCTTCGGAATCGTGAGGGAGACGTCACCGCTTCCGGCGTCGATGTCGAGAGAGCGCGTGTCGCCGGAGATCTCGACCGTGACCTCGCCGGAGCCGGTATCGAGGGTCAAGCGCTCCGCCTTGAGCTTGCCGAGCTGGATGCTGCCGGACCCGGTGTCGATCGAGGCCTCCTCCGCGGCGAGGTCGTTTCCGGTGATCTCGCCCGAGCCGGTGTCGACCGCGATCGTCTTTCCTCGGATTCGGGCCAGGGAGACGTCGCCGGAACCGGTATCAATCGAGATCTCGGCGTCCGCGCCCTCCACCCGTACCGTCCCGGAGCCGATGTCGACGTGGAACGAGCCACGAATCCCGGTCGCGCTGACCGGCATCCCCGCCGCGTTCACAATGAGGTCGGCGTCGACGCGCGTGACGTTCGCCTTGCCGTGCCCCCAGTAAACGCTGACCTTCTTGCCCGGCGGCACGAGGAGGCGCATGTCGGCGCCCGCCTCGATCCCCGGCCCATGCCCGGTGATCACCACGCGCCTCCCGTGGCGATCGTCGTCGTTGAACGCCCCGTCTTTATTGATGTGGAACGTCGAGGTGGTGTGATCGCCGAACTCGGGCTCGACGATTCGATCGCCGGGGTAGATCACCCGAAGCGTTTGCCGCCCGTCGATCGGTCCGTTCAAGACCTGGAGCCGTTCCGCGTCTTTCCCGTGAAGGGTCACCTCGGCGACGACGGAGGGGCCCTCGCCCCGAACGATTTCGAGCGAGCCCAGGAGGTTGTAGATTGCCACTTCCTCACCAGCGATCGTGTGCCGGGTCGTCTCGTAGGGCGAGGCGTCGGAGGGACGCCCGAGGGACAAGAGTCCCAGGGTCAGAACGCCGGCGAGAGCGAGGGGCGGCAGCAGCTTCTTGCGAACGTTCATGGGAATCTCCTTGGTTACGGATCGGCGGCGGATGGCGCCGGCTTCCTGTCGCTCCAGTCTCCATTCCTTCGATGAGTCGACGGCCGAAAGGGTTGGCGGGCTTCGCCGCCCCCCGTAGAGTTCCTACGTCCAAGCGTTCGATTCCGTTCCAACCCTTTGCGAATCCACCCTATCCAACTCCAACGAACGAAGAAGGCCCGTGGGGACCAGGGGTGACAGCGCCGACCACTCTCGAGAATGCCGTGCCGCCGGCGTCTGAACGGGCCGATGTTTCGCGCGCCCAAAACGGCGACACGCGGGCCTTCGAGCGCCTGTACCGCACGCACGCGGCGCGCGTATTCTGCCTGGCGCGGCGCATGATCGGCGCCGACCTCGCGGGAGAGCTCACGCAGGACGTGTTCGTGCGGGCCTGGGAGAAGCTCAGGACGTTCCGGGGCGAGGCCGCATTCGGGACGTGGCTGCACCGCGTCGCGATCAACGTGATCCTTCATCGGCGGGGCGTCCTCCGCGTCGAGCGGGGCCGGTTGGAGGACGATGAGGACGCGCTGGATCAGGTCCCGGCCCGGCCGGGATCGTCCGAGTTCGGGATGGACTTCGAGGGAGCGATCGGAAAGCTTCCGAGCGGGGCGCGAACGGTGTTCGTCCTGCACGACGTCGAGGGATTCAAGCACGAGGAGATCGCCGAGCTGCTCGGCGTGACGGCGGGCACCTCGAAGGCGCAACTGCACCGAGCGCGAATGATCTTGCGCCAGCATCTTTGCCGATGAGAGGAGCGGGACGATGAGCGACCGATGGACGGATTCAATCTCGGAGTACATCGACGGAGGTCTCGAGACGGCCGAGCGCCGGCTCTTCGAGGCGCATGCCGTCGAGTGCCCCGAGTGCGCCGCGGCCCTCTCGGATCTCCGGTTGCTCGCGTCGCGCGCCCGGGCTCTGCCGACCGAAGGGCCGGAAGTCGATCTCTGGCCCGGGATCGAATCGCGGATTCTAGGCGCCTCCGCGTTGGAGCGCCCGGCGCCGGCGGCCCGACGGGGCGGCTGGTCGATGAGACGGTTCTCGTTTTCCCTCCCCCAGCTCGCGGCGGCTTGCCTGGCGCTCGCGGTCCTCTCGGGCGGCGCCGTCTGGTACGCGCTGCGTCTTGAGCCGTCGCGGGCGCCGGGTCTTCTCGCCGATCGGTCCGGGTCGCCGGCGGCGACTGCGTCTCAACCGTCCGCCGATCACGTCGCCATCCAGGACGTCGAGGAGTTGGGCCGCGTGCTCGCGGCCGGCAGGGAGAAGCTGGACCCCGCGACCGTGCGGTCGCTCGAAGAGAGTCTTCTGATCATTGACCTCGCCATTCGGCAGGGGAAGCGCGCGCTCGACGCGGACCCGAACAACCCGTACGTCCGGGCGCACCTCAACGACACCATGCGCCGGAAGGTCGAGTTCCTGCGCCGCGCGACGATGCTCGCGAGCGCACCCGAGTAGAGGAGCCCCACACACCATGAGCCTGACGCTCGCCACCGCCGCAGCCGCCGCCGTCTTCTCGCTGGGATCAGGAGCCGATACCACCTTCTCGGTCCCACGGGGCATGGACCTTCAGGTCGCCAACTTCGCGGGGGAAGTGACCGTGCGGACGTGGGAGAAGAACGCTGTCCGGATCGGAGCCGAATCGGAGGGGAACGACAAGGTCTACGTCAAGGAGGTCGACGGGGCTCTTCTGATCAAAGCGTACGCACAGCGGGACGTCGAGCGCACGGTCGATCTCGAGATCACCGCTCCCTCATGGATGAACCTGTTCGTCTCGGGGGTGAACACCGATGTCGACATCCAAGGCACCAAGGGCCGCGTGCGCGTGGACACGGTGCACGGCGACATCGTGGTCGTGGGCGGGAGGGGGCAGATCGAGCTGAACGCGATCAACGAGGATATCCGCCTGTCGGACGCCTCCGGGACCGTCCTCTCGGAGACGGTGAACGGGGATCTGACCCTTCAGCGCATTGTTTCGGACAGCGTCATGGTGTCCACCGTGAACGGAGAGATCTTCTACGATGGGACGATCCGGGAACGGGGCGTCTACCACTTCGTCAGCCACAACGGCGATATCGCGATCGCGCTCCCCAAGACGGTGAGCGCTACCGTCAGCGTCTCCACCTTCTCGGGCGAGTTCGCCTCGGACTTCCCGGTGATGCTGAGCGAAACGAAGCCGGGCCGGCGGTACTGCTTCACGCTCGGCAAAGGGGGCGCCCAGGTCCAGCTTGAGTCGTTCCAGGGAACGATTCACATCTTCCGCCCTGGAACGCGGGAACCGGGAAACGTCGGGGATCACGGTCACGATTCGGATTCGGACTCCAACTCCGATTCCAAGTCCGATTCAGACTCGGACTCCGACGAGAGCGGCGAGTAGCTCTAGCCCCTGGTCTGTCCTCTCAACCAGCCCCTCGCGCGGGCGCATCCGCCGGGAACCGCGGCACCCGGATCGGCGGCAGCGCCGCCGTGAGCTCGGCGCGCCGCGGCTCGAGCCACGGCGGAAGAACAAGGCTCGTGCCCAATTGGTCCGGGCTCTCGTCGACGGCGAAACCCGGCGCGTCCGTCGCGATCTCGAAGAGAACGCCTCCCGGCTCGCGGAAGTAGATCGACTTGAAGTACTTTCGGTCGATGATCGGCGTCACGTTGTAGCCGAGCGCCTCGATCTGCTTCCGCCACGCCTCCTGCTCCGCATCACTGGGCGCGCGCCAGGCGACATGATGCACCGTTCCGACCGCCACGATTCCACGCGGCGAGCCGCCGGCCGCGACGAGATCGACGATCGAGCCGGAACCGCCACCCCCGGTGACGAACCGGCGCCGATTCCCCACCTCTCCAAACGCGCGAAAATCCATCGTCTCGGTCAGCAGCCCGGCGGTCTTCTCAGACCGTACCTCGAGCAAGGTCACACCGTGAAATCCCCGGATCGCGTGCTCGGCCGGGATAGGACCCTCTCGCCACGGCGATCGCGGGTCAGGCCCGTTGGGGGCCGCCAGCTCGAGCGGCAGTCCATCGGGATCGGTGAACGAGATCACTTCATCCCCGAGCCGGCCTTCCGGACCGTGCGTGGTGACGCCCAGCCGCTTGAGACGCTCCAGCCAGAAACCGATCGATTCCGACGGGATCGAGTACGACGTCGCGCTCGCCTGGCCGCTGCCGACCGTGCCGCGCGGCGCCCCCGGCCAGGGAAAAAAGGTGAGGAGCGATCCAGGCCGCCCGGATTCGTCGCCGTAGTAGAGGTGGTACGTGCCGGGGTCGTCGAAGTTCACGGTGCGCTTCACCATGCGAAGGCCGAGCACGCCGACGTAGAAGTCGACGTTTCGCTGGGGATCGCCGGCGATCGCGGTGATGTGGTGGATGCCCGGAATCACGGCGTATTCAGGATGATCGGGAGCCCGTTCCTTCCTCCCGCGATGATCACCTTCGCATTCGGCGATTCGGCGAGCGCCTTCGTCGCTTCGATCCCCTTCCAGGTCAGGAGCCCCGGCGTGATCCCGGCCGTCACGATGCGCTGAAAATCGGCGATCCCTTGAGCCTCGATCCGCTTCCGCTCCGCCTCGCGCTGCTCCTTCTTCAGCACGAACTCCATCTGCTGCGCCTGCTGATCGGCGGCCAGCTTCGCCTCCACCGCCTTCGCCACCTGGTCGGGAAGAACGATGTTCCGGAGCAGGATCGCTTCGATGTTGATCCCACGGCCCTCGAGTCGAGTCCTGAGATCCGTCAACATCTTCCGGCCGATCTCCTCGCGCCGCCCGGAATAGAGGTCGACCGCGTTGAAGCCGGCTGTGACGTCGCGAATCACCGAGCGAAACTCGGGAATGAGCACGTTCGCGGTGAGCCCGGCCAGACCGCCGTAGCGTGAGTACACGTCCTTCGCGGCGCCCGGTTCCGCGTGATACACGAGGCTCACATCGAGCCCCACCACGAGTCCTTCGCCGGTGGGCGTCGCCGTCCGCTCCTCTAGCTGCAGCGTCTGGCAGTTGATCCGGTGAACCCCGGTCCACGGAGCCCACGCGTGGAGGCCAGGCGGCCACGTGGTATCGAGGACCTTGCCGAACGTCTCCAAGACCCCGACGTGCTGCGGCGGGACGGCGGCGCATCCCGCCGAGAGCGCGGCGATGCAGAGCAGAGCGATGGCGCGGCAACGAGTCATTAAGGCTCCCCCCTTCCATGGAGTGAATATGGCGTGCCTCCGCCTCGGGCTGGGCGACGGTCGCCCCTGGGCGGAAGCGGCTTCAATATCCTTCGCCCGCGTGATCGGGCCTCACCTTGCCGGCGAACCGGCGATAAACGTACGTGAAGTAGACGGCGACGAGCGCCATGCCGATCGCCCACCAGACGAGGCCGACGCGGAGCCCGTACTCGCCGGCAGCGGCGTTGTGAATGGTGAGCCCGCGCGCGCGATCGGTGATGGACGGTAGCACGTACGGGTAGAGACCGAACGCCGCGCTCGAGAGCATCCCCGTCAGATACGCACACGACGCCAGGAACGCGCTCCTCTCCCGCCGCCGGTGCGCGTACCGCCAGACCCCCGCGAGGCCGGCGAGGGCAAGGGCGGGAAACGCGAATCCCCACGGATACCGCGACAGATTCGCGAAAACCTGGTGTTGAAGCCGCATCGTGCACCACGTGACGAGAGCGGTGAGCACCACGGTCCCGATCCAGGCGCGGCGCGTGATCGCCCGGGACCGCGCGGCCACCGCGCCCTCGGTCTTGAGGGCTACCCAAAGCGAGCCGTGCATCGCGAGCGAGGCGTAGGCGGCGAGCCCCACCAGCACCGTGTACCAATCGAGGATGCCGGCCTGCGGACCGGGTCGAAGATCGACCCAGAGGGGCTCGAAGAACCGCCCGCTCTCGTCGAACGGAACTCCCCGGACGACGTTCCCGAGCGCTGCTCCGAAAAAGATAGCGAGGAGGGTGCTCGAGAACGCGAACGTCGCGTCCCAGAGCGGCTTCCATGCGTCGCTGTCGATGTGATTCCGGAACTCGATGGCGCAGCCGCGGAGGATCAGGAGCCAGAGCACGATCATGAGGGGGAGGTAGAACCCGCTGAAGCCGGCGGCGTAGAGCGCGGGAAACGCGAAATAGAGCGTCCCCCCCGCGGCGAGGAGCCAGACTTCGTTTCCGTCCCAGACGGGCCCGATCGAGGCGAGAACGGCGCGACGCTCCTCCTCCGTCCTCGCCGCGAAGAGGTGGACGATGCCGGCGCCGAGATCGAAACCGTCGAAGACGACGTAGGCCGCGAGCATCAGGGCGACCAGGCAGAACCAGAGGGTCTCCACGCCGCTCAGCCCGGGGCCGGTGCGCCGGCCGGTCCGGATCCGGATGCGCGCCCCGCGACCGGCCCATGGTCGATCTCACGGCGCACAAGGAAGAGAAAGAGGATTCCAAGGACCGTGTAGAGGCCCATGAATCCGATGAGCGTGAAGAGCCCGTTTCCCGCCGAGACGTTCTTCGAGTAGCCCTCGGCGGTTCGCATGAGTCCGTAGATCAGCCACGGCTGGCGGCCGACCTCGGCGGTGATCCAGCCCGCGGTGTTCGCGATATAGGGGAACGGGATGCTCAACATCAGGAGCCAGAGCATCCAGCGGGCGCCGTAGAGAGCGCCCCGCCAGAGGAGGAACGCCGCCCCGCAGAAGATCGCGATGAAGAACGTCCCGAGCCCGACCATGACGTGGTACGCGTAGTAGAGAAGCGGGATGTTGTCGGGCCAATCCTCCTTCGGGAACGCGTCGAGACCCTGCACGTGGGCGTGCCAGCGCTGATAGGTGAGGAAGCTGAGCATCCGCGGCACGACGATCGGGTTGTCGAGCCGCTGCCGCACCATGTCGGGCTGCCCGACGATTACGAGCGGCGCCCCCGCCTCCGAGTGAAAGAGGCCTTCCATCGCCGCGAGCGCGGTCGGTTGGTGCTTGGCGACCATCCGACCTTGACCGTCGCCGGTTGGAAAAAGCTGCACGATGGACGAGATCGCCCCCACCGTCACCGCGACGCGGAGAAAGAGCTTCGCCTGCTCCACGTGCTGCCTCGTCAGCAGGTAGTAGGCGCCGACTCCCGCCATGACGAAGCAGGCGGTGAGGACCGCGCCGTTCATATTGTGCGCGTACTGCCACCCCGCCCACGGATTCAAGAGGAGCGCCCAGAAGCTCCGGAGCGCGATCACGCCCCCCGGGAGCACCTCGTGACCCACCGGGTGCTGCATCCAGGCGTCGGTGGCGATGATGAAGTAGCCGGAGAGCCAGGAGCCGACGAATACCATGAGGGAGGCAAACCAATGGCCGACAGGACCGAGCCGGCGCTCTCCGAAGATGAAGAGGCCCAGGAAGGACGATTCGAGGAAAAAGGAGAAGACCCCCTCCATGGCAAGGGTCTGCCCGATGACCGCGCCGGCCGCCTTGGAAAAATCCGCCCAATTCGTGCCGAATTGGAATTCCATCGGAATGCCGGTCACGACACCGAGGGCGAAGTTGATCGCGAAGATCTTCGCCCAGAACCGGGCGGCAACGTTGTAGCGCTCGTCGCGCCGGCGCAAGGCGAGGGACTTCAAGATGAGGATGAGGAGGGCCAGTCCCATCGTGAGCTGGGGAAAGAGGTAATGAAATGTGATCGTGAACGCGAAGTGAAGCCGATGTACGGCGAGCGCTTCGTCCATGCGCCTCCCTACGCGGGCCGGTACGGCCGGTAGACCGGTTCCCAGACCATGGCGCGCACGCGCTCTTCCACGGTGTCGGGCATGATCCGCGGCGCCGCTCCACCCTCCACGAGGGCGGATCCGACCGCGACGGCGACGCGAAACGATACATCGCGCAGCCGGGCGAGAGGCGGATAGATCGACTCGCCAGGCCGACCCGTGACCGCGGTGAACTGGAAGATGGCCTCCCCCGCGGCGGCGAAGGCCTTATCGGTCAGGTGGCTGGCGCCGACGGCGATCGCGCCAAGGCCCAGCCCGGGGAAGATGAGCGCGTTGTTTCCCTGGCCGATCTGGTGCGTCATTCCATTCACCGTCACGGGCGGAAATGGACTGCCGGTCCCGACGATGGCGGCGCCGGCGGTCCAGCCGAGGAGGTCGGACGGGGTGGCCTCCGCTTTCGTCGTCGGGTTGGAGATCGGGAGGATGATCGGACGGGGGCATCCGCGGTGCATCGCGCGGATGATCGGCTCGGTGAATGCGCCGGGCTGCCCCGAAGCGCCGATGAGAACTGTCGGACGGTAATTCTCCACGACATCGGCGAGTGAAACCGATCCTGGCCGGTCCACTCTCCACCCGCGGATCAGCTTGGGATCCGCGGCGATCGCGGCCTTCTCCCCTTCGAGTCCCGGCCGATCGCTGAGGATCAGCCCTTTCGAGTCAAGGCAGAGGACGCGGTCAGAGATGGTCTCCTCCGGGACCCCCGCTCCCCGGAGAGCGGCGCGTGTGGCGAGCGCGCAACCGGCGCCCGAGGCGCCGGCGCCGAAGAAGACAATGCGCTCCGCGGCGAGGGAGCGTCCGACGTGCCGGATGGCGCTCCGGATTCCGGCAACCACGACGGCGCCGGTCCCCTCGATATCGTCGTTGAAGGAGAGGATCCGCTCCCGATGTCGCTTCAGTACGCGAAACGCGTTCCGGCTTGCGAAGTCCTCCCACTGGACCAGCGCGCGCGGGAATACGTCGCGGATCGCGGAAACAAGCTCGTCCACGAGCGTGTCGTACGCCTCGCCGCGAAGCCGAGGGTGCGTCACGCCGAGATAGAGCGGATCGGCCCGCAGCGATTCATTGTCGGTGCCGACGTCGAGGTCGATCGGAAGGCAGAGGGACGGGTGGATGCCCGCGCCGGCGGTGTAGAGCGCGAGCTTCCCGATCGGGATCCCCATTCCTCCCACGCCTTGGTCGCCGATTCCGAGAATCGCCTCGTTGTCGGTGACGACGATGACGCGGGAGTCGTGATACGGGGCGTGCCGGAGGATGGATGCGATCTTGCCTCGGTCTTGCGTGGAGACATAGAGGCCCCGCGGCCGCCGATAGATGTGGCTGAACTGCTCGCACACCTTGCCGACCGTCGGCGTATAGACGATGGGCGCCATCTCCTCCAGATGGTCAACGAGGAGGCGGTAGAAGAGCGTCTCATTACGGTCCTGGAGCGCCGCGAGGAAGAGGTATCGCTGCACGTCGTCGCCGGCGCGCTGGTAGTTCTCGTATGCGCGCGTCCGCTGCTCTTCCTCCGTCGCGACCCCGGGCGGGAGGAGCCCACGAAGCCCGAGCGAGTCGCGCTCCTCCGCGCTGAAGCACGTGCCCTTGTTGAGAAGCGGATCCTCGATGAGAGCTTCGCCCCGGTCGAAGACCGCCCAGTACGGCGCTCCCGTCGCGGAATCGATCCGCTCCTCGAACCGGCCCATGGCGGCGAGTATAGGGCAGACGCCCCTTAGGGAATCGCGCCTTCCTTGCCGGCCATCCGGCGGAGCAGCCCCATCTGGCCGACATGGTACGCCTCGTGGAACTGGAGGAAGTGAAGGGTGTCCCCGACCGTTTCGTCTCCCTTCTTCCGAGCGAGGTCCTCCTCGGTGAGCCGGCTCAGCCCGGCGCGAAGCCGCTCCTGCGACCGGGTGAAGTCGGCGACGATGTCCTCGAATTTTCGGGCTCGGCTCGAGTCTTTGATCGGCGCCGAGCCGCGCTTGTACGCTTCCATCTCGGCTTCACTCCAGATCGGCTGCTCGCCGACGAGGCCCAGGATGAAGTTCCGGTTCGCGACGACGTGGCCCGCGACCCAGTTGAGGCAGTTCCCGCCGCGCGGGGGCTGAATCAGGCTCTCTTCGTGGCTCAAGCCCTTCACGTTCAGCTCGAGCGCGCGGTGGTTGATACCGAACAGCTTTTGCAGGGCTTCGACGCTCATGGTTCTTACTCCTTTCCGGCTTGGGGGAGGGTCGCCTCTTGAATTGCGTTCATGACCGCACGGAATCCTTCGACGTCCCGCTCGTTAAGCCGGGAGTGGATCGAGGCCTCGAGTTGGACAAGCCGCCGCCGCAGCCGATCGGCCGCCGCGATCCCCCGCCGCGTCAGGCGGACGAGGACAGAACGCCTGTCATCCGGGGAGGACCCGCGGGCGATGAGCCCTCGATCGACCAGCCGCTGGAGCATGCTCGTCGCGGTCGAGGGCTTCTGGCCGAAGACGTTGAGGATCGCGGAGATCGGGCAGGGACCGTAGCTCCGGAGATAGCTCAGGAGGTGCCCCTCGGCCGGGCTGACGCCCTCCCCCGCGCAGGGCCCCGTCAGGTGGATGGCGATCTGGCGCGTGGCCTTGTGGATCGGCGAAAGGAAGGTGAAGGTCACACGGTGCATCGGCCTCCCGGACATTTACTACGACATCGTATAGTACGATGTCGTAATAATAGGCCGAGCGCCCGCCGGCGTCAAGCGGAAAAATTCCCGATTCGCCGGCCGCGAGGCGGCGAAGTTTGGTACACTCTTCCGCTCATGATCGCACCCCACATAGTGCCCCATCCACGTGCCGACCGCCGCGCCCTCGCCATAGTCGCCCACGTCGACCACGGCAAGACCACGCTCGTAGACGCCTTGCTGCGCCAGTGCGGCACGTTCCGCGTCGGCCAGCACGTCGAGGACTGCATCATGGACTCCGGCGAGCTCGAGCGCGAGCGGGGCATCACGATCCTCGCCAAGAACACCGCGATCCGCTACCGCGATACCGTGATCAACATCGTCGACACGCCGGGCCATCGCGATTTCGGATCGGAGGTGGAGCGCATCCTGACGATGGTCGAAGGCGTCCTCCTCCTCGTGGACGCTGCGGAGGGGCCGCTGCCCCAGACCCGCTTCGTCCTCAAGAAGGCGCTGGAGCAAGGAAAACGGCCGATCGTTCTGATCAACAAGATCGACCGCGGGGACGCGCGCCCGCTCGAGGTGGAGGAGGAGATCCACGACCTCTTCCTCTCGCTCGCGACGCGCGACGATCACCTCGACTTCCCCGTCCTCTACGGCTCGGGGCGCATCGGGTTCGCGTCGAACGACCCCGCCGCCGTCTCCGGCGATCTCCGCCCCCTTCTCGATACGATCCTCGAGCGCGTCCCGGCGCCGGTCGTGGGCGACTCGCCGT
Source organism: Candidatus Eiseniibacteriota bacterium (assembly GCA_041486815.1). Lineage (GTDB taxonomy): Bacteria > Eisenbacteria > RBG-16-71-46 > SZUA-252 > SZUA-252 > WS-9. The sequence goes on from JBGPMG010000012.1 coordinate 13,608, forward strand.
TCAAGCTGATCGTCGCCAACATCGATTACTCCGACTACTTGGGCCGCCTCGCCGTCGGGCGGATCTTCTCGGGTCGGATCACGCGGGCGACGGAGCTCGCGGCGATGCGGCCCGACGGGACGACCGTTCAGAAGGGTCGCGTCGGAAAGATCTACCTGTTCGAGGGCATCCAGCGCGTCGAGGTCGCCGACGCTTCGGCCGGCGACATCGTCGTCCTCTCCGGGTTCCCCCAGATCGAGATCGGCCAGACGATTCTCGATCTCGCCGATCCGACGCCCCTCGAGGGGATCCGCGTGGACGAGCCGACGCTTTCCATGGAGCTCCGCGTCAACGATTCGCCGATGTCGGGGCTCTCGGGAAAGTTCGTGACCAGCCGCCATCTCCTCGAGCGGCTCGAGAAGGAGCTGGAGCGGAACGTGGGCCTGCGCATGGAGCGCACGCCCGACGCCGACTCGTTCCTGATCCTGGGCCGCGGCGAGCTGTCCCTCGCGATCCTCGCCGAGACGATGCGCCGCGAGGGCTTCGAGTTCTCGTTGGGCCGGCCCCAGGTGATCCTCCGCAAGGACGACGACGGCTCGGTGCTCGAGCCGTTTGAAGAGCTGGTGATCGACTGCGGCGAGGAGTTCACCGGAGCGGTGATCGCCGCGATCGGCGAGCGGCGCGGCGAGCTCCAGCACCTGGGTCGCCACGGCGATCGGACGCGCATGGAATTCACGATTCCCTCCCGCGGCCTGCTCGGATTCCGGACCGAGTTCCTCACGTTGACCAAGGGGACCGGACTCTTGAACCACCTCTTTGACCGCTACGGTCCGCACAAGGGTTCGCTTCCGAACCGAAAGCGCGGCGCCATGGTCGCGAAGGAGGGCGGGGACGTTACCGCGTACGCTCTCGATCAGCTCGGCGATCGGGGCCTCTTCTTCGTGAAGCCGATGGAGCGGGTCTACGCGGGGCAGGTCGTCGGTGAGCAGGTCAAGGACGGCGATCTCGTGATACAGGCGTGCCGCAAGAAGCACCTCACCAACATGCGCGCCTCCACGGCCGACATCGCGGTGAAGCTACAGCCGCCGCGCGATATGACGATCGAGTCCGCGATCGAGTGGATCAACGACGACGAGCTGGTGGAAGTTACCCCTGCCGCGATCCGCATCCGTAAGCGGCTTCTGGACCACACCAAGCGAAAGTCGGCGGAAGGCAAGGCGTAGGGCTTCGGACGGCTAGGGCACCGTCTGCCGCTTCCTCGCGGCCGTGCTCCGGAACAGCCGCCGGAAGAAGCGGACGAGCTTCCTCAGGAGCCAGATACAGAGGAAGAGAAGCGCGGCGACGATCCCGAGCGTCACGAGCGGGTGCGCCGCCGCGAGCCACGCCAGCGCGATCGCCACCCCGTCCTCCACCACGCTCAACATCCAGTTGCTGATCGGCTCGGGGCTCGAATTCACCGCGGCGCGCGCCGTGGCCTTCGTGCCGTGCGAAGTCAGCGCCACGCCGCCGGCCAGGAGCGCCGCGACGATCCGCCAGGGCTCGGCCACTCCCGCGACCGCCGCATAGGTGAGGATCGCCGCGGCGGGCGGGCGGATGAAGGTATGAAACGTGTCCCACGCCGTGTCCACGTACGGGATCTTGTCCGCAAAGAATTCGATCGCGTAGAGGAAGAGCGCTACGCCGATCACGACGGGATGCGAAAGCGGAGCGAGCGGCGGAGGAAGCGAGACGACGCCGAATCGGTCCAGCAGACCCAGCGTCGCGACTGTGGCGTAGAGATTGAGGCCGGCCGCGAAGGAGGTCCCCAGCATGAGGCCGATCAGCTGCAGGGACATGGATGCAGGTTACCGGGGGCTCAACCCCGCGGCCCGGGCTGGCTTCCGGAGCCGGAATGCCTCACCTCGCCCCGCCGGATGATCGCGAACGCGATCAGAGCCACCACGAAGAAAACAAGCAGAGCCCAAGCGACGCCCTGGAGCGTCTGAATGATCGTCCGATAGATTTCGAGCCCGATCGAGGGCCCGTCGAGCGGAAGAACGCGGGCAGAGCCCTCCGGCCCGAGACGCTCCGGGTGCACGTACTGCTCCAGCTTCCAGATCTGGACGCCGGAGGAGACGCCGACGACGAAGATCGCAAAGAGGAGAAAGCGGTGCCAGCCCGACGCGATCTCCTCGCCGATGATCCGGTCGAGGATTTGTCGGATGGGCCGGTTGAAGAAGAAGACGACGATCGCCGACGTCGCGAGCGCGACGCCGAGGGTCAACGCCAGAAGGACCAGGAACATGGGACCCCTTTCCGCGGCGGCGCCCGAAACCGGGCCCCGCAGCACGCGATTGTACAGCCGGGCGATGGAATTCGGGCGCGAGATTCGGAGTTCGCCTGAGGGCAAGAATGGGTAGGCTGCCGGCATGGAGACCGAACTCTCGGTGAAGGCAGCCCCGCCGCCCGCGCGGGCGAAGGCCGACCCGATCCGCCTGGGAATCGCGTTCGCCTGCGTCTACTTCATCTGGGGATCCACGTTCCTCGCCATACGCTTCGCGATCGAGACCCTCCCTCCGCTCTGGATGGCGGGCGTGCGATTCCTCCTCGCCGGCGCCCTCCTCTACGGTTGGGTGGCGCTGCGCGGCGCCGCCGTCCGCCCAACGTCGCGAGAGTGGGCCGTCGCGGCGCTCCAGGGAGGTCTCTTCTTCCTCCTCGGAAACGGGGGAACCACCTGGGCGGAGCAGCGCGTTCCGTCCGGACTGGCCGCCCTCGTGGTCGCGACGATCCCGCTCTGGATGGCGCTGCTCGATTGGGGACGCGGCGGCGCGCGCCCCTCCCGGAGCGTCTGGCTTGGCGTCGCGCTCGGGTTCTCCGGGATCGCCCTCCTGGTCGTCGGACCGGGCGGAAGCGGTTCGGGCCGGATCGATCCCATCGGCGCCCTGGCGCTCCTGATCGCCGCGATCGCGTGGAGCGTGGGCTCGATCTACATGGGAAAGGCCGCGTGTCCCGGAAATCCGCTCCAATCGAACGCGATGGTGATGCTCGCGGGCGGCGTCCTCCTGTTGCTTGCGTCCGCGGCTTCCGGTGAGTGGAGCCATCTGGACCTTGGAGCCGCGTCACTCCGGTCCGTGCTTTCCCTTCTCTATCTGAGCGTCTTCGGCTCCATCATCGCGTTCACGGCCTACAGCTGGCTGCTCCAGGCGACGACCCCGGTGCGGGTCTCGACCTACGCATTCGTCAATCCGGTGGTGGCCGTCATTGTGGGCTGGGCGTTCGCCGGCGAGGCGATCACCCCCCTCACGCTCGTCGCCGGAGCGGTGATCGTCCTGGCCATCGTGATCATCATCGGACAGCGGAATCGAGCCGCGCGGGACGGCGTTACAGCGGAATAACCGTGGTGCGGCGTGGTCGCTGGGCACCGCCTGAAGTTGGTATACTCGCCGGATGGCGCCGACGCAAAGGCGCGGCGGGGCTGCCCCCAAGGGCCCCACCGACGATGATCCCGACGCCCCGGGAACCAGCGGCGTCATGGAACTGCGACCGGAGAAACCATGAAACCCATCCAAACCACGCAACGCGGGAACGCCGTGCCCTGGATTGGAGCCGCCCTCGCGGTCTGCTTGCTTGCGGCCGGCTGCACGAAGACGATCCCGATCGGCGACCTCCGGGCGAACTCGGCGGGCTATGACGGCCAGACCGTGCAGGTCAAGGGCACGGTAAAGAGCGCCGCCGGTGCGCTCGGGTACGGCGTCTATCAACTCGACGACGGAACGGGAACGATCATGGTCGTGACCCAGTCCGGCGGAGCGCCGGCGCAGGGTGCGACGATCGGGGTCCAGGGAGTATTTCATTCGACGTTCACGATCGGGACCGATGTCGTCGCCGTGATCGTGGAAAAGGAGCGGCGGACGCGCTAGCCCGCCCCATAGCATCCGCGCACCCGCGCCGCGCACCCGCGATGGACTCGCCGTGAGCCCCCAAGGCGTGGCGCGAGCCCAAGTGTTCGCCGCGGCCCTTCTCTTCTCGATCGGTGGCGCTGGCATCAAGGCGTGCGCCCTGACGAGTTGGCAGGTAGCGGGGCTCCGCTCCGGATTCGCGGCGCTCCTGATCCTCCTCCTCCTGCCTGATTCCCGCCGCCGCTGGACGTGGCGGACCACGCTGGTCGGGGCAGCCTACGCCGCGACGATGATCCTCTTCGTGTTGGCCAACAAGCTCACGACCTCGGCCAACACGATCTTCCTTCAATCGACCGCTCCCCTCTACGTCCTCCTTCTCGCGCCTTGGATCCTGAAGGAGAAGAATCGGCCGTCCGATCTGCTCGTCATGGTGATGGTGGGGGCGGGTCTCGCGCTCTTCTTCGTAGGGAGCGAGGCCCCGGTCCGGACCGCGCCGGCGCCCCTTCGTGGAAACATCCTCGCCGTGGCGGCCGGGCTCACGTGGGCGCTCACGATCATGGGAATGCGCTGGCTCGGGCGCGAGGAACGCGAGGGTCGCGGATCCGCGGCTCCCGCGGTGGCCGCGGGAAATCTCATCGCGCTCTTCGTCTCACTTCCGTTCGCCCTGCCCCTCGTGGGCGCGCGACCCCTCGATTGGGGGATCGTGTTCGGGCTCGGCACCGTGCAGATCGGGCTTGCCTACATCTTCCTGACCCGGGCGCTCCGACTCGTCCCCGCGTTCGAGGCGATGATCTTGCTCCTACTCGAGCCGGCGCTGAATCCGATCTGGGCCTGGCTCATACACGGCGAGCGACCCGGCGCCCTGCCGATCTTCGGGGGCACGCTGATCCTGGCCGCGACCGGCCTCAAGACGTGGATTGATTCCCGAGGTAGCGCACCACGAGAACCGTGATGTCGTCGGCCGGAGGATGTCCCGCCGCGAACAGGCGCGTGGCGTGGAGGACCCGCTCGAGGATTTCCTCGGGGGTGTGCCCCGCCTCGCGGTCCACCAGGACGGAGTAGAGCCGCTCCTCCCCGAACTGCTCGCCGGTCGGGCTCTCGGCGTCCGTGACCCCGTCACTGAAGAGGACGAGAGTGTCGCCGGCCTGGAGCGTCACCGCCTCCTCTTCGTAGGCTGCGTCCCCGAACGCCCCGACCATGAGCCCGCCCTTTTCGAGCCGCCGCACGGCGCCGTCGCGCCCCAAGAGATACGCCGGATTGTGCCCGGCGCTGCAGGAGACGAGCGCTCCGTCGGGCGTGAGTACCATGTAGGCGATCGTCGCGAATCGGGTCGCGATCGCTCGCCGATAGAGCGCCTGGTTCACGCGAGAGAGGGTCGCGGCGGGTCCGTCGTCAGCGTCCACGTGGGTCGTGAAGATCCCCTGCACCATCGCCGCGAGGATCGCCGCGGAGGGGCCCTTCCCCGCGACGTCGCCGAGCGCGAACCCGACGCGCTCGCCGGGGAGGTCGAAGTACTCGAAGAAGTCGCCGCCGATTGTACGACAGGGGATCGAGGCCCCCGCCGCGGCATACCCGCTTCCCGCCCGGATGCGGGGCGGGAGGAGCGCCTGCTGGATCTCGGCCGCGATCCGCAGCTCCTGCTCCTCGCGCGTCCTGTTCTCGGCTTCCTCGCGGATCCGCTGGATGAAGAGGCGTCGCGTCCGGGTGGCATAGATCACCGCGAGGAAGAGCCCGGTGAAAATCGCCGAGTAGATGAGTAGGAGCACGATATCGCGCCCGGTCCCAAACGTGCCCCGCGCGATCGTGTAATGCAGGGTCACTCCGGCGGCAACGCTCCCGAGCATCGCCGCCACGGCGTAGCTCGCCATCTGGAGGGTTCGGGGCGGAGTGGATCGGGATTGGTCCGTAGGGAGCAGCCGGGGCACGACCCAACGTCGATTCGCCTCGATGGAGAACGTTATCGCGAATGAGAAGAACAGCGTGGCGATGTAGTACTCGCCGAGCTTTTCGAACCCGGCGCCCTGCTGAAAGCAGAAGAAGAGCGCGAACGGGATGGCGAAGAGGAGCGGCCGGACGACCAGCCACCAGAAATATCCCTCTCGGCTGGGAAGGAGGCGCATGGGATGGCGATTCTAAACCAAAAGGGCGGCGGCGATCGGCGCTTCGCGAGCGTGGCCCGCCGCGTCAAAGCCGGATCGAATCGAATTTCGCTCGATTCGAGATCGAGGCTTGCGCGATGTGGTTCAACTCCGAGGGATCGAGGGGTTCGAGCAGAAAATGAATCGGACGGAATTCTTGGACCAGCCGCTGCGCGTCTAAAGACGCCCGTTCCGACAGAAGCACAATCGGCGTCCGCGGGTGGAGCCGCCGCAATAGGCGGACGACGCCGGTGTTGACCTGGCAGGCGGCGCACAGCCGGCAGAGAATGACGTGGGGTGCGCGCTGGAGAGATCGCTCCACCAAGAGTTCGGGGGTCGCGCAAAAGTCGACGTCGAACCCTGCCTCCGGCAGCGCGGCGCGAAGGGATTCCGGCCGCGCACAATCATACTCACAGACGAGGAGCCGCGGTCTGGGTTGCGAACTCGCGATCATCGGCATCCTCCTCGGGATGGTGTAGATGCGCGACAGCCGCGGGTGTCGTTCGGGACGCTCGCTCACTCCGCCAGCGCCGCTCCGGGCTCTTGACGGGCGGGCCGCCGCGCATTCGACCGTAAACAGCAACGTCCGTGCCGCGCCCTCCAGGCATCGTTGCCAAACGCCTAAATTGCTGCGCCTGTTGGAGGCCCGCCCGTTCGGATGCCTGCCGACGGGGCGCGATGGGGACGCAGCGTCTGACGCCAGCGTCAGACAGCCTCCGAGTTTGGCAGTCGGGCGAGGCTTCGCCCGCTCAGAGCGACGCTCCCAACTCCTTGAGCTTGCGGTAAAGGTTCCTCTCGCTGATGCCAAGGATTTGCGCCGCCCGTTGGCGATGCCCGGCGCATTCCTCGACGACCTGCCGGATGTAGCGGCGTTCCGCTTCGGCCAGGGTCGGGCGGGAGCCCGAGGTCCCATCCGAACCGGCCTGGGGTGGAAGCCGCACCCCCATCGGAAGGTCGGTCGGGAGGATCGCATCCCCATTGCAGAGAATGAGCGCCCGCTCGATCACGTTCTCCAGCTCCCGCGCGTTCCCGGGCCATGAGTAGCGGAGGAGAACCTCCATCGCCTCCGGGCCCACCTTGACTCCCCGTCGCGGGGCGATCGCGGAACCGCGGATGAAGTGCTGGACGAGGAGCGAGACGTCCTCCCGCCGTTCGCGAAGCGGAGGGATGGAGATCGAGAAGACGTTCAGGCGATAGTAGAGGTCCTCGCGGAAGGTGCCCTCCTTGAGCATCGATTCAAGCGGCCGATTCGTGGCCGCGATGACGCGGACATCCACCTTCACATCGGCCGTGCCGCCCACGCGGCGGAAAATGCCGGTCTCGAGCACCCGGAGAAGCTTCACCTGGAGCGGGGGCGTCACCTCACCGATCTCGTCGAGGAAGATCGTCCCGCGGTCGGCTACCTCGAAGAGGCCATGCTTGAGCCGGATGGCGCCGGTATAGGCGCCCTTCTCGTGTCCGAACAGCTCGCTCTGGAGCAGGTTTTCGTGGAGCGAGGCGCAATCGACGACCACGAACGGTTGCCTCGCGCGGTGGCTCTGGCGGTGAACCGCGCGCGCCACGAGTTCCTTGCCGACGCCGCTCTCGCCCCGGATCAAGACCGTAGAATCGGTCCCCGCGACCCGCGTGACCATGTTGTGGAGCTCGCGGACCGACGCCGTCTCTCCCACGAAGCGGTCGCTCGGCTGGAGCCGATCGACGTCGCGCTGGAGCGCCAAGTTGCCTCGCTCGAGGTTCGCGACTTCCAAAGCCTTCTCCAGCACGGCCTCGAGCTCGCCCAGCTTGCAGGGCTTCGTCAGGAAGTCGTGGGCCCCCTGTTTCATTGCTTCGATCGCCTCTTGGACGGTCCCGAACGCCGTCAACATGACGACTTGAGTCGCGGGGAGAGAGCGCTTGATGTCGACAAGGAGCTCCAGGCCGTTCCCATCCGGGAGGCGAACGTCGAGGAGGACCAGATGAAAGCTTTTCTGCGCGAGCGCGCGGCGCGCCTCCTCGATTGTGGCCGCGTCATCGACGACGTAGCCCGCCCTCGCGAGCTCCTTGCCGACGATCTTCCGAAAGGAGTCCTCGTCATCGACGATGAGGAGACGCGTCTCAGCCAAGGCCGCCCCCTCCGGGACCCTCGATCGGAAGCTCAACGATGAACCGTGCGCCGCCGCCTTCCAGATTTTCCGCGCGGATCTGCCCGCCGTGGCGGGTCACGATCCGCTGCGTGATCGAAAGGCCCAGCCCCGTACCGTGGCCCGTCGGCTTCGTGGTGAAGAACGGATCCCAGATGCGGTCCATGTGGTGCGGTTGGATTCCCACCCCCGTATCGCCGATTTCGAGGAGAACGCTTGACGCTCCATGGCGGCGCGTTCGGACGGTCAACGCGCCGCCGGACGGCATCGCCTGGACCGCGTTCATCATGAGGTTCATGCAGATGCTCCTCATGCCGGTCTCGCTCGCCCAAACGTGAGGAATCCCCGCTTCGAGATCCTCAATCGAGCGGATCGACTGCCGGAGCATCTGGTAGCGGAGAAGATGGAGCGTGTCGCCGGCCGCCCGATTGAAATCGACCCAGACGGGCGCCATCGAGTAAGGCTGGGCGAGGAGCATCAACTTCTCAGTGATTTCGCGGACGCGCCGAGTCTCCCCCTCCAACGTCTGGAGCACCTCCAGAGCCTCCTGGGCACGGGCGTCATCGCCAAGCATCGCCGGCCTCGACCCGAGCCACCGCTCCAGCGACTCGACCCCGGCCAGGATCGAGGCGAGGGGATTGTTGATCTCGTGCGCGACTCCGGCGGCCAGGACTCCAAGCGCGGCCAGCCGCTCGCTGTGGCTCAATTGGCTCTCGAGCTGGCTCCGCTCGGAGACGTCGCGCCAGACCTCCACCACGTGGGAGATCTCCCCCGATGCATCGACGACCGGACTGAAGGTTCCCTCCCAGCGCCGCTGCGCGCCGGTCGCGTCAGGAACGACCCGAAGCCGCCGCGTCGGCCGCCGCAGATCCAGCACGTCGCACGTGGCGCACCGCTCCTGCTCGACCCCCAAGGAGCGTTCGGGGCAAGCGACGACGCTGGAGCAGACGCTGCCGGCGATTCTTCCCACCCCGCGCCCGAAGGCCTCTACGTAGCGGCGGTTTGCCGCCACGACGCGCTGCGATCGGTCGACAACGAGCACCGCATCGCTCAACGAGTCGATCAACTGCGGCAGGATCGGGTGGATCTGAGCAAGATCGATGCGCCCGGCTTGCTGATCGGGGGGCTGACCCTGGTGCGGATCAGATGACATGCAGAACCTCCTCCTGACAGATTGGCAGGATCGCGAGGCCAAAGCAAGACCCGGCCAGCGGGGCGAAGGCCGGTTAGGCCCTGCTCCGCGATTCGTCGGGCGGCCTGAGCGCCGGCGGGGCGGCTAGAGCTCCCGCTCCATGAAGAGCGCGCCGGGGATCGGATTCAGGCGGTAGGGCTTGATCTCTTGGAACCCGAGCGCGCGGTAGAGCGCGATCGCCGCCTCCATCCCTGGGACGGTATCGAGCCTCATCCGGCGATAGCCCCGCGCGCGCGCCTCGGCCAGAACTGCCTCGGCGAGCCGCTTTCCGAGCCCCGTTCCGCGGTGCGCGGGCCGCACGTAGAGCCGTTTCATCTCGCACGCCCCGTCCGCGAGCGGGCGGAGCGCCACGCACCCGGCGGCGCCGGAGTCGTCCTCCGCGAGCAAGATGGCGCCGCGCGGGGGCGCGTACTCGCCGGGGAGCGAGGCGAGCTCGCGGTCGAAGTCCTGGAACGAGAGATCGAAGCCGAGCGACGCGGCGTACTCCTCGAAGAGCCGCCGTGCCTCCACCCAATCCGCTTTCGACGCGGCCGCGCGAATCACCGACATGGGCCGGACGGGGATCAACCGCTCCGGCTGAACTCGGTGGGAATCGACGCCGCGCAGTGGATCAGCGCGCGGTTGGCGCCGGCGTGGCGAAGCAGCGTCAGCATCTCCCCCTCGATGCGCAGCTTCCCGGTGAGGATCGCGGTCGCCGCCAGGGTCTTTCGCTCTAGGATATCCCGCCAGAGCGAGAACGGGCCGCGGAGCGCGAACCCCGCCTCCGGGTGCGAGGGCCCTGCCACAAAGTCGGCGGCATCGCACCGGCCCGCGTGAAGCTTCAGGAAGAGATAGAGCGCCCTCCCCAGCGCCGCATCGGCTTCGAACGCGAAGAGAAGGTTCCCGTTGAACCCCGCGCCCCACTTCGCGGCCGCGTTACGGTATTCACTCGAGCGATTGATCTCGTCGCGCAGCGCGGCGCACCACTCTGGGGTACCAAAGAGGAACGCCACGCCTCACCGATCCTTCGTGACCGCTGCCCGCGGCGCGGGCCGAAGCGGAACGAATCCGGGGTTCAGGATGCCGTCCGGATCGTATCGAAGCTTGGCTCCGCGGAGGAACTCCCATTGCGGACCGAAGTGCGCGCGCCAGCCCGCCTCGTCGAATTCGACGTAGCCCGAAAGGTAGCGCTTCCCGCCCATGGCGATGCTCATGCGGCTCGCGTTCTCGAGCATCGGCTTCGCCTCGGGCCAGAATTTGGGGGGAATCGCGGGCAGGATGCCGAATCCCATGAGGTTCTCGCCCGGAGGGCGCATGAAGAGGCGCGACTTCGAGGTGTTCGCTTTCGCGGGCCAGAGCAGCACGTGGCCGCCGACCAGGATCGTCGGGGGCAGGTCGGGCAGGATCGCTTCCAGGAGATCGGGAGCGGTCTCCCATGGGAGGACCGTCTCCATCCAAGGATGGACATGCTCCCAGGTGCCGCCCCGCTTCCAGAGGTCGAACACCGGTGTCAGCCGCTCGAAGAAATCGCCCGTCGGGAGATCGTCGGTGTAGAGGTTGTCGTACGGTCGAAGCCCCTTGAGCAGCGCCGCGTCGTCGGGAGGCGCGTCCCGGTCGAACTCGACGGTGAGATGAAACGGGAAGAACCACTTCGCGAAGACCTGCCGGCGCCC
>JBGPMG010000013.1:0-24054 GCA_041486815.1 Candidatus Eiseniibacteriota bacterium
AGGAGGCTCCCGGAAACTCCATTCCGATCCCGTCCCCGTAGCGCGATTCGAAATTCGTGGCCGGCGGGTCGACCTTCTCAGCCAGATACGTGCCGACGGCAACCATGTCGTGGTCGATCTCGGTCGCGATGACCCGCCGCGCGCCGTAAATCGCGACCAGGAGGGCCTCGAGGCCGAATCCGGCGCCCAGATCGAGCACATCCTTCCCTTCGGCCTCCAGGTATTCATACATCTCCCTGCATTTCTGAAAGACGTGCTCGATGCGCGCGGGATTCCGGATGATGCGGAGATAGGAGTAGTAGGTGAGGAAGTACTCGGGAAATTGCGCGCGGAGCTCCGCGTCGCTCTGCATCAGAATTCCGCGAAGCGACGCCAGTCGCCGCGTGGCGACGTCGGACACTAGCTGGAGGACTCGCTCAGGATCCGAGAGCGGCGAATACCGTGCGCGTTCATCCGGTTGTGGAGATGCTGGCGGCTGACCCCAAGAGCGCGGGCCGCGCGGGAGACATTGGAATCGCACTGCCGAAGCGCTTCTCGGATCGTCTCGGCTTCGACTGCGTCGAGCGTCTCGCGGAGCGAGTGCTGGCCGTCCCAGCGCCGGGTGACCGGCGGACCGAGACCGAAGAGGGATGGTTCGATCGTCGCGCCCCCGTCGGCGAGCGCCACCGCCCGAGCCATCGCGTTCTCCAACTCGCGGACGTTTCCGAGCCACGGGTGGCGCAGGAGGAGCTCCCGCGACTCCGCCGTGAGACCGCGGATTTCCTTCGTCTGCTGCTTCGCGAACAGCTCGAGGAAGTGCTGTGCGAGGAGCAGCACGTCCTCCCCCCGCTCGCGGAGCGGCGGAAGCGTGATCGGCACCACGTTGAGCCGGTAGAAGAGATCCTGTCGGAAGCGTCCCGCATCCACCTCCGCGTGGAGGTCGCGATTCGTCGCCGTCACCAGGCGGAAGTCGACGCGCCGGGAGACCGTGTCGCCGACGCGGCGGATTTGGGAGTCTTGGAGGACGCGCAGGAGCTTCACCTGAAGCGTGCCGGGCATCTCGCCGACTTCGTCGAGGAAGAGCGTGCCGCCGTCGGCCGCCTCGAAGAGGCCGACCCGATCCTCGGCCGCGCCGGTAAACGCGCCCTTCCGATATCCGAACAGCTCGCTCTCGAGAAGATTCTCCGGAAGCGCCCCGCAATTCACCGCGATGAAGTTGTTGTCCTTCCTCGGGCCGTTCAGATGGATCGCCCGCGCGATGAGCTCCTTCCCGGTCCCCGTCTCTCCTTGGATCAAGACAGGCACCTGGTTCGTGATGACCTTCTCCAAGATCTCGATCACCTTGACCATCTTGGGACTGCGGCCCACGAGGAGCCCGTACCGGGACTCTTCTTTAAGCGCCCGCCGTAGATTTAGGTTCTCGATCTCCAGCCGGTTCTTCGAATCCTTGAGCTGTTCGTGAAGGCGCGCGTTTTCCAGGGCGACCGCCACCTGGGCCGCGAAGCCCTCGAGGATCGCGATGTCTTCCGGCGTGAATTCGTGCGCGATCGAGTGGGAGTCGACGTAGAGCACCCCCAGGACCCGGCCGGCGTTCAAGATCGGCAGCGCGACGACGGTTCGGAGCGAGAGCTCGCGGACGCTCTTGCGATCTTGGAAGAGAGAGGAGCCGACCGCGTCGGGCACCCAGACCGTCTCTCGGCGGTGGGCCGCTTCCTCGGCGATGCCCCACGAGATCTGGAACTCCTCGGGAGGGAGCGTCGATTGGTCGCGGCTGCGGGCGATCTCGAAGTGGAGCTTCCCGTCGTCGCGCATCAGCATGAGAAATCCACGATCCGCGCCCGCGATCTGGACGACGGAATCGACCACGCGGACCAGCAGCTCGTTTAGGTCGAGCGTCCCGCTGACTTGACGGCTGGCTTGTAGAACGTGGTTGACGCGCTCGAGATCGGTGGAAGCGCGCGGGCGCGAGGGCGATCGGGGCTGCGCGAGGAGCTCCCGCTCCCACTGGGTGAGCCCTCGGCTCAACCTCTCCAGTGGATCCAACTCCGGCAGATCCGGCACCGCCGGGTCTTTCTCGTGGAGTGGATCTGAGAATTGCGACATGGCGTTCTGGCCTCGCTATTGACCAGCGGAGCTCCGACTCCCCTCCGTTGGAACCTCGGCCAACAGACTATACAACTGTAAAAACCCTTTGTCAAATGTCGAACTAGGGGGTGGGACCTATTCGTCTCAGGTAGACCCCAAAAATGGCATATCCAAGCCCAGAAATGAGGACAGCCGCAATCACCGGTTGCGGTGTGGAACAGCCCCAAATCCACGCCCCAATGCACACGTTAAGCATTATCGCGATGACGACTATGCCGAGCGCACCCCACTTTCCACGACGGCGCCCGAGCCTGTGGGTCGTATGGTCGACGCCGCCGACATAGACCGGGCGACCCCCCGCGAGCCTGTCCAGGACCACGAAGATCACGTCGAAGAGCGGGTAGGCGACCAGAAATGCCACCGCCGAGAGATGCGCGAGCGTGGGAGGCCCCTGCAGCGCTTGAAGCGCGAGCGCGGCGAGCGCGAAACCGAGAAGATGGCTCCCGGCGTCGCCGAGAAAGATTCGGGCGGGAGGCGCGTTGTAGACGAGAAATCCGGCTCCCGCGCCCACGAGACCCCAGGCCAGGATGAGATCGACCAGCGCCCCGTAGAGGAGGCCGATTGCCACGAAGCCTGCGGCGGTGATTGGAATCACCGCGCCCACGATGCCGTCCATCGCGTCGAGGAAGTTGATCGCGTTGAGCAGGGCCGTCACGCCGACGATCGCCCCCACGAGAGCCACCGGATTCGCGCGGATCCAATCCACCTGCGGCCCCCAGAGGACGAGGCAAAGGGCGGCCGCGAGTTGACCCGCGAGCTTGCCGAGCGGCGGCATCGGATGTCGGTCGTCGAGCAGCCCCAACGCGAGCGAAAGGGCGGCGCCGATGAAGAAGCCGGGCCGCGGGAGCGCGAACGAAACCGAAAAGAGCGTGCGCGCGAGGATCGGAGCGAGAAGGAGCGCGCCCGCGATCGCCACGCCGCCCAAGAGTGGCGTTGGCTCCGAATGCGATTTCCGCGGATCGGGGTGATCGAGATAGCCGGTGAGCCGCGCCACGCGCGCCAAAATCGGGGTCAGGACCAGCGACGCCGCGAACGCGAGCGGCGCGACGATCAGGTACGGAGGCGGCCCGCTCAAACGCCGGCGGTGACGGAAGGCAGGGGCTCCTGGCTCGGCTTCGGATGCACGCCGTTCGACTCGAGCGCTTCGAGCGCGATGCGCCAGGTGAACGTCGATCGCGCCCAGTCACGCCCGCGCTCACCCAAGGCAGCCGCCCTCGCCGGATCGCGGATCACGCTCACGATCTCGGCGGCGATTCCCTCCGGGCTTTCCGCGACACGCATGACTCCGTCCGGCATCGGTTCCAGCCCAAGCTTGACGGCGGGCGTGGACACCACCGGGATTCCGCTCGCGAGCGCCTGCAGCACCTTGTTCTGGACCCCGGCGGCGAAGCGGTGAGGCGCCACGAACACCGTGGCCGGCATCAGCGCATCCTCGAGGCGCGGGACGTACCCGACGATCCGAACACTCTCGCCCCGCGCCCACGAGCCCAGCGACTCGGCGCCCTTTCCCGCGATCTCGAGCGTCGCTTCGGGAACCGACGCGCGTACCCGCGGGAACACTTCGTTGACCAGGAATCGAACGGCGTCGCGATTATGAAATACCTCGTGGTAGCCGAGGAAGAGGAGGCGCGCGCTCGCGCGGGGCCCGTTGGGATGAAACGCCTCGGGGCCGAGCCCGTTCGGGACGACCCGAATCCGCGCCGCGGGCGCGAGCGCGGCCAGGAGGGCCCGCTCCGCCTCGCTGATCACCCAGCACTGGTCGAAGCGTGGCGCGACCGCCGCTTCGTACGCGGCGATGCGTGACATCTCCTCACGATAGAGCCAGAGGTCGAGGCCGCGGCGAAACGGGAGGGATCGCGCGATCCCCGCCGAGATCACATCGGTCAAGTCGAGGATCCACCGCGCGGGGTGACGCCCCATGGAATCGAGCGCGTAGGGAGCCATCCGGAAGAGGTGGGTATAGACGACGTCGGGCTTCACCCGGTCGAGCGCGTGCTCGATGAGATCGCGCATCCGGCCGGATTGATAGTAAGCGGCTTGGAGCGGCAGACGGCCCGCGAGCGCCTGCCCGGCGCGCACCGTCGAGACGAATTTGGTAAGGCGCACGACCTGGACCGAAGCAAGGAGCCGGTCCAAGGGCGCGATCGCCGCGCGCGAGGGCACGGTGCGATCGAATGTGAGGAGATGGACTTCGTGACCCGCTTCCGAAGCAGCGCGAAGTAGATGGTAAACGCGGAAGCGGTCGCCCCCCTCGGGTGGAAACGGCATGCGGGAGGTCAGGAAGACGACGCGCATAGCCGCAGTGTAGCACGAACCGGGCGGCGGGGCTTCGGCGGCTCAACCACTGCCCGGCCGGTCACTTCCCGCCAACGAGCCGCTCGTAAAGCGCGGCGTAACGCCGGGCGACCTTCTTGAGGTCGTGGTCCCGCTCCGCCCGGCGGCGGGCTTCCCCGCCCAGGCGACGTCGACGCGCCTCGTCCTCCAAAACCCACGCGATGCCGCGCGCGAGCCCCTCGCTCTCGAACGGTTCCGCGAGATATCCGGTTCGCTCGTGCTCCACGAGCTCGGTGACACCGGATGTGTCGAAGGCCACGCACGGCGTCCCGCAGGCCATCGCCTCGAGAATCGTATTCGGCTGGTTCTCCTGGAGCGACGGGGCGACGAAGACATCCGCCGCGGCATAAAGGAGGGCGAGGCTGATCTCGTCCGAGAGCGATCCGAAGTAGCGCGTTTCCAATCCCAGGGAAACGGGCGCGGCCGGCTTCGACGCCCCGAAGATCGCGTAAAGGGCCCGATCGGCCCAGCCGAGTTCCGCGAGGCGGCGCACAGCGCGCTCCATCAGTGGGGCGCCTTTGTTGGGGTCGGCCGCGACGTCGAACCCGCCGAAGAGGACGACGCTCCTTTCGACAGGAAGGCCGAGCCACTCGCGGGCCTTGGCCCGATCCACGGGCTTGAATCGCTCGACGTCCAGACCGTTCGGGATCACGTCGATCCGCGCCTCGCGCAGGAGCGAGCTGGCCCGCGCCGCCGAGGCGATCCACCGGCTGGGAGCCACGACCGTGAGGCGAAGGTCGCGATATGTTCGCCGCTTGCGCTCCCACACGCGGCGCGAGAGGTCCCGCTCCCGGACCGAGCCGAGAGCGGGGCAGGCGCCGCACGAATCGCGGTACCGAACGCAATCGAACGGAACGTGGCAACCGCCCGTGAACGCCCAGGAGTCGTGGAGCGTCCAGACGACCGGATGCGGGATACGCGCCAGCGTCTCGAGGCGGAGGAAGCCGTGGCCGGCCCAGTGCAGGTGAACGATGTCGGGGCTGATCGCGCGCAAGCGCCGTAAGAGGCGGTCGGGGAGCGTCGCGGCGGAGAAGAGCGACTGCCGCCGCCGTGGGTAGCGCCGGGCGGGAAGCGAAGCGATGTAAGGCCGAAGGACCGCCTCGAGCCGTTCCCACCGCGTGGCGGGCCCGATGGTGTTCGCATCGTCGGTTTCCTTCGATTGGACGAGGAGGTGGGAGTCGACCCCCTCGCGGAGCAGCCCCCCGTGCAGGCGCGCGGCGGCGACGGCGGCCCCGCCGCGACGGTCATAGGTGCTTAAGTGGGCGACCTTCACCGCGTCCAAATCGCCGCGAGCTCGGACTCGAAACGCTCGGCCGGCCAGTCGCGCACCACATGTCGGGGCAGGCGCATGGGGCTCGTCCAGCGGTGAACCTGGCCGGGAACGTTCACCGCGACGCGACGGAACCCCTGCTCGGCCGCGAGGCGGATGGAGCTCCGGGTGAAATCTCCTCGTTCGCCAAACGGGAAGGAGAACGAGGTGACCGGGCGCCCGATCCACTCTTCAAGGTCTCGCTTCGAGCGCGACATCTCCTGCTGCTGCGCAGCCAGGGAGAGCCCCGCGAAGGACGGATGGTCCACGCCGTGCGCTCCCACGCTCGCGACCGGGCTTCCCGCGAGTTGCTTGAGCTCGGCCTGCGTCAGGGGGCGGCCGGATGCAGTGGCGCCTGTGGGCGCCGCGCCGGTCGGGGCACCGCCACTCTCGGCCCGGAGCCGGTCGAGCCATCGCTCCCTCGCGGGCGGATCGAGCCCCTTCAAACGGGGCTGGATCTTGGCGAGGGCAGCAAGGCGATCCTCTCGAGTCCTCATCGCACCGCCGGATCCGTCCTCGAGGAGCAGCGCCTCAAGACGACCGGGGTGGACCCCATCCAAGACGAGCGACGCAAGCTCGTCCCACCAGAAACGGCGCCCGGAGGCGATGTACCCGCTCGTGATGAAGAACGTAGCGGGAACTCCTTCCTTCTCGAGAATCGGGAGGGCGGTCGTCGCGTTGTCGGAGTAGCCGTCATCGAACGTGAGGACAACCGACGGCTTGCGCGCCGCGGTCAGGTCGTCCTCGAGTCGTAGAATTGGATGACGCGACTTGAGAATCCGAAGATGGTCCCGAAATCGATCGGGGTGAACCGAGAGAGCAAATGGGTCTTCGCCGAGATCGGCCACGCGGTGATACGCGAGAATCGCGACCGGTGCGTCGACCGCGTTCTGCACCGCGTGAATCGCCCGTCTCAGCGCCCCGCGCGCTGCGTGGAACGCGACGCCGGGTCCGGCCGCTTGGCGGAGGGCGATGCTCAGAGGGCCTTCCGCGCGGTCGCGCCTATGAGGACCGGATAATCGGGATCGAGATGGTCAAGGAGCGAACGGTCCGGAAGGTCTTCCACGGCGAGGCCCCGGAGGAGGGCGATCGCGGCCACCAAGTTGCCGAACGTCTGAACTTCGAATTCCTCGCCGAAGACCGGCGTAAGGAGGCGCCGAATCGAGTCCTCGGTGAAACTCCAAAACGCCCCCCAGCGCTCCTGGTCGTGCCGGCTGACCTGGCTGACCCCCGCCACGGTGAGAAGCCACACGCCGCCGGGTTTCAGGAGTCGGTGCGCCCCCTCGACGGCCCGGGGCACGTCGAAGAGAAAGTTCAGGGTCTGCGTGCAGAGGAAGCAGTCGAACACACCCTCCGGGAGTGTCGATGGCTCGGTCAGGTCCGCGATGAGGGTCGCGCCGGAGTGGCCTGGAGTCACGTGGAGCACGTCCCTCTGGCGCACGCGCGCCTCCCCGAAGCGGCGTGTGTAAGCGTCGTCCCCCACTTCCAGGGCGCGTCCTTGAAGAAGGCCGGCCCGCGCGCCAAGAAACCGTTCGATGTAATAGCGGTCGATCGGCGTGCCTCGATCGAAACCGAACTTCCGGCTCGCCGGCTCGAGCCCGGAGAGGCCGGCAAAATCGACCGGCGCCCGCCTCCGCGCGAGGAGACGGAGGAGCTCCCCACCGCGCGCCCGCAGTGACCTCATCATCGGCTGATGATCAGCCGTGTCACTGGCGCCGCCCGAACAGGAAAAGCTGCATGTCGAATCCAGACTGGGACTCCAGCCGAAGCAGCGGTGAACGCGAGCTCCAGACGCTACGCACATGCACGCGGAAACCCGCCTCGGTCATGACTCGAAGAACATCGGCGAGCTCCTGGGATTCCCCCACCCTCGAATGGTACTCGACGAAGAGGTGTCGCACGCTCCGAAGGTGCGGCGCGATGGCGCGGAGCACGCGCGCCTCCGCCCCTTCGATGTCCATCTTCACTACGTCGAACACGCGCCCCTCGAGGTAGGCTGCGAGATCGCAGGCGTCTACCTCGATGTCGCCCGCCGCGGTGGCGCCGGCCCGCACGGCGCCGCCATCCGCCCCGTCGGGCGCGAAGCGGAGGCGTCCGATCCGGTCCCACGCCGCTTGATTCACGACTTCCACGTCGGCGAAGCCATTTCCGTGCACGTTCTCCACGAGGCAGCGGTAGATCCCGGGGTCCGCCTCGAAGGCTACGACCCGCGCCCCCGGGTACCGCCGTTTGTAGTAGAGCACGCTCAGGCCGATGTTCGCCCCGAGATCCAGGATGCGCGGCTCGCTCCCATCCCACTCGAATGCCAGGGTCTCGTCGACGAATAGCTCGCGGTAGGTTGCGAGGAACGAAGCGGCGTCGGGAATTCGAAGGACCCACCCATGCACCCGCGCTTTGCACTCCTTATACCGTGGAAGCCGACCGAGGCGGGTCTCGAGCAGGCTGGCGGCGCGGTATTCAGGCCGTGAAATCAGGTCGCGGAGATGCCGCGCCAGGCCCGCGACTGCCGGTCGAAACAATCCGCTCACCGCAGCGCCTCCCGAATGAGCCGATCGAGCTCCGGTGCGCGGCGAGCGAATGTGTGATCGCGAAGCGTGCGCGCCTGTCCGCTTCGCGCGATCGCCTCGCACGCGACGGGATTCTCGAGGAGCCAGCGGGCCTTCTCCACGCACTCCTCAGGCGTACGGAAGCTGACGACCTCGCGATCGGTCTCGAAGAGCGATCCCAGGTTCTCCTTCCAATCGGTCAGGAGACAGGCGCCGACTCCCGTCGCCTCGTAGAGGCGCATGTTCGAGGCATAGCGCGGCGAGGAATCGGCGTGGATATTCAGAGTGACCGCGGAGTCGGACAAGATCTGATACATCGCCATCCCGTAGACGGCCGGCTCGATCTTCGAACGCAGGCGCGGGCTCAGACGCTCCCCCGGGACGGGCCACGTCGCAGCGCGGCGGAGGAGCGGACTTGCGTGGCGAAGTCTCTCCGGGACGCGCGCCCGCCGAAGCCCGCGAGCGACACGACCGAATGCCGAGCGCGCCAGCGCGCGAAGCCTACTTCCGATCGAAGCATCCCCGTCCGGTGAGAATATCGAGAGCGGAACCGCGTCGAGCGCCGATTCGAGAAGCCGCCGCCTCATATCGTGGTATTGCGGCCCGGCGAGAAGCTGGCCGATGAAGGTGACGTTCCAGCGTTGGTGTCGCTCTCTAAGTCTCTCACTCACCCTCGGATCAAAAGCATGGTGGAGTACCTCGGAGCGGAGCCCCTGATGACGATAGTGCGCCACCGCCTCGGGCGAGCACGAAAGCATGAGGTCCACCTCGCGGAGAGCCCCCGTGCCGACAAGGCTGCTTCCGCTCCAACCAAGCACCGTGCGGATCGATCGGTTCTCCATTCGAAGCCCGTGCAGCAGATCTCCACGATCGTCGTCGAACCACAGTATGTCGGGGCGGAACGCTCGAGCCTGCCGGATTGCGATCTCCTCGGGGTCGGAATGAAGGGCGCCCGGCGGCAGATGCTCGCGCGCCCACGCGCGCTGGAGCGGCTCCACATTGAGCGGCACGTCCCATACCTCGTAGCCGAGCGGTGCGAGCGCGACGTGCCAAAAGTCAGCCCAGCCGAACGCGTCGCTGTCGAGCGCCTCCTTCTGCGTCGAGTATTCCGCGCGGCGCAACTTGGGCCGCTCTTCGTAGAACTGCCGGATGTAGCCCGGATAGAGCGTCGTCAGCCGCAGGAGACGCATTGCCGGGCCGCGGAGCGGTGATGAGAATTGGGCCGCCGCGTCATCCAGCGGCGTCGGTACGCGACGTGAGCTTGCGCTTCAGCGATCGCGCCGCGTTCAGAAGCCCGATTCCGCGAAGCGCGCGCTGAAGATAATGCCTCATGTAGTCGCCGAACACGGTGTAGACGGAGAATCGGACCACGTCTGTGAAAGCGTAGTGCCCGCGCACGATTCGGAACCGCTCTCGGGCGAGAGCCGGAAATCGCTCCCAGCTCACACCGCCGAAGCCCATGCTCGCGATCACGACTGGGACGAAGCGGGTCGTGATCCCCTGATCCTCGAAGACGCGGAGCAGCCAATCATAGTCCGCCGCGATCCGGTACTCGGTCCGGAAGCCGCCGACGCGGTCGAATACGGATCGTTTGCAAAGAATCGCCTGGTGAGCGATCCGCGTGCCGTAGAGCAATGCCCGGCGGTCGACCGGCTGTCCCACAACATCGCTGTATCGGAGCGCGTCGTCGCGCCGCTCCAGGCGCCCGTAGACGAAATCCGCGCCGGCGGAATCGGCCAGCGCGCGCTCGAGCGAGTCGTTCGCGGCGAAGCGGTCGTCCGCGTTGAGGAAATGGATGTAGGTGCCCGGCTCCGGGACGCGGGCGATCCCTTGGTTCATGGCGTCGTAGAGGCCGCCGTCGGGCATGCTGGTCCATCGCACCCGGTCGCCGTAACGGCGGAGGATGTCGAGCGTGCCGTCCGTGGAGCAGCCGTCGAGGACGATGTACTCGAGGGGTCGGTACGACTGCGCCAGGACACTCTCGACCGTGGCCTCGATCGTGCGGGCGCCGTTCCGCACGACGGTGATCACGGTAACAGGAGCAGTGGTGGATCGAGCGTCGGCCATCCGCCCATCATCTCCCAGGATGCGCTCCGCATCAAGCCGCCCGCGGATTGACATGGGAGCGGTCCTCCATAACACTCCGGCCCCATGTCCTCCCCAAGGTTCACGCTCTGGAAGGAGCGCTCGCTGCGGTTCGCGATGGGATCCGGCTCTACCATTTCCGCTGCGCTCCTCGGCATCGTAAGAAACAAATGGCTCGCGACGCACCTGCAGACAGCCGGTCTCGGGGTGTTGGCCCAGACGACCTCCGCACAGGCCTGGCTCGGCAGCTTGGCCAACTTGGGATTGGGCCTTCCGGTGGCGCACGCCGTCGGCGCCGCGCGGGGACGAGGCGACGACGCGAGGGCGCGGCGGACGGTCTGGACCGCGTTCTCCCTCACCGGCCTCGGCTCGCTTTTCGTCGCGGCAGTCGGGCTGATCTTCGCGGGCCCGATCAGCACGGCGCTAGTGGGATCCGCGGAACACGCGCTTCTCGTGCGGGTGGCCGCGCTGGGGGCCACGGGAATCGCGTTTCAAGGTGTGCTGTTCGGACTCTTTGCGGGCCGGTCCGATCTCCGGGCCAACCTGACCTTATCCCTCGTGGGCGGCATCGCGTCCGTGGCCGTCACGCTGGCCTTTGTTCCCCGCTGGGGCCTTGCGGGCGGCGCCGTCGGGCTCGCCGTGCTCGCCCCCGCGGGCGTGGCGGGCGTTCTGCTGCTGCACCGGCGCTCCTATGCGAGGACGCTCACCCCGGTACCGAGACCGCCCCTCGACCTCGCTCTGGCCCGCTCGATTCTCGGCGTCGGGGCCGCGGCGCTTGTGCTCACGTTGATCGATCTGGGCACGATGCTCACGGTCCGATCGAATTACCTGAGCGTGCACGGAGTCGCCGCGAACGGCCTGTTCCAGGCGGCGCTCGCGTTGTCGCAGCAGGCGGGCGCGCTCTTCTACGCTTACCTTTCGAATTACGCCTTCGGGAAGGTGAGCGGGGTCGGTGGAGTCGCAGAGATTCGCGTCTACACGCGGCGGCACTGGCGACCGCTCATCCTTCTGGCGACACCGATCTTCGGGCTGGCGATGGTCGCGTCTGCGCCGCTTCTCCACCTCCTCTACTCCAGCCGCTTCGATCCGGCGCGTCCCTTGATGGCGTGGACGCTCTGGGGCGAGTTCTGCCGCGTCGGCATGAACGCGTGGGCGGTCGGGGCGCTCCCCATCGGGGGAGCCAGGCTCTGGCTCCCGATCGGGCTCTCTCCCGCGATCGGGCTCGCGTTGTCCTATGCGCTCCTTTCGCACGCGAACCTCGGCACGCTCAGCCTCCCGCTTGCCTACGCGGGCGCCGGCCTCTTCTCGCTCTGTTTCGGCGGGATCGCGATGAGCCGCGCGGGTGTCACGCTCACGAAGAAGGACGTGGGCGTCGTCCTGGGGTCCGCCCTCGCCCTGGCGGCCCTGGCTCGCTGGGTTGCGGGCTAGAGAGGACGAGGAGGCCGCGAGGCGGGCCTCAAAATGCGGTAGATCCGGCCCAGCGCCGGGACAAGAACCGCCAGCGTTCGCAACCGCCGCTTCAGATGAGCCGGGCTGAGCGCGCGGCGGAGCCCGCGGCGCGTGAGGCGGTGCGTGGCGTCGGCGAGCGTGAATATTCGGTCGCTCCCGCCGATCAGCTCGAGGTTTCGGTCGCCCTCGGGGCCTTCCCATGCTGCGCCGGTCCCCTGCTTCACGTGGCCGTAGGCGTGGTTCTGGTGGATGACGAGCGTCGACCCGGTGGCGTCGACCACCGGCATCTTGCGGCCGCGCGCATGGTAGATCATCCAGTTGTCCCAACCGGGTCGTCCTACAGCGAAGGCCGGGAGCGCGCCCAGCGTATCGCGCCGGTATACGAAGTAGTCGCTCCCGCTCGCGGGATGCAGCGCGCCCCTTCGCTCCACCCGCGCGCGCAGCTCCGGCTCCCAATTCCCCTGACCGAACGGGAGCGGCTCGGTCACGTCGAGGTCCCACCGCTGGCCCACCATGAGGAAGCGCTGCTTCAACGCGGCGATCCTTCTCGCGGCCTCCGCGAAATCGGAGAGCAGGAGGATGTCGGCGTTCACGTAGCAAAGCAGGCCGTGCGCGGCCTGGGTCTCGACGGCGGCGAAGACCGAGCTCAAGAGCGGGGTTCCAAATTCGTTCCGGTCCACGGTGGGAATCCGATCGGCGCCGAGCGATGCCGCGGCTTCGGCCGTTCCCGCCTCGTCCCCACAGAGAAGAATCTGGCAAGCGGGACGGAGGTAACGCCAGCTCTGGATCGCGTTCCGCTGAATGATTCCGATGTGACCCGCGAACGGTTTCGGGATGGTGAAGATCGTGAGCACGGGCGAGGGATCAGGTCTTTCGGAGCGCGAAACAGCCGAGGCCGTAGAGCCGCTCGCGCGAGGGAGCGACAAGGGCGGTCGCCTCGTCGCTCCGCGCCCAGCGGTTCTCCGGATCCTTGAGCCAGAACTCGCGGCTCTCCACGGTGAATCCGTGGAGCAGCCTGGGGAGCCGATCGGGCCCGTAGACGCGATGCCACGGCGCGAAGACGGCGTCGCTCCCGACCGGGATCGTGAGGAGCATGAGACCGCCGGGCTTCAGGAGCGAGCGCAATCGCGCCATCGCGGCCAGGTCGCCGTCGGCACGCCCTTCCGTCACACCGTAGCGGCCGGCGATGCCGACGTGCTCGATCGCGGAGCAATTGATCACGAGATCGAATCGTGCTTCTTCGAGCGGTAACTCGAGAATGTCCCCTTGGAGAAATGTGAGGCGCTCGTGCCGGTACGACCACGCGACCGCGCCGAGATCGACCGCGGTCACGCGAAACCCTGCGTGCGCCGCGACTATACCGAGGGGGCTTTCCCCGCAGCCGAAGTCGATCGCCTCCCCGGAGCACACAGGAATTCGCGACGCGACCCACGACCACTCGATGTCGCGGTCTCCCGAAAGATCCCGCCCTCCGTCAGCCGTTGGACGCAGGCCGCGTTTGAGCCCGCGGAGGGCGCCATAAACCCCCTCGGGGAGCGGGACCGAAAGGTGGACGCGGCGCACCCGCGTCCTCAGTAGGCGCTGGCGTCGCGGAAGACGCGCCAGAGGGTCAGGAGGAGAATCTTCATGTCGAAGGCCATCGACCAATTCTCGATGTAGTAGAGGTCGTACTCGATTCGGCGCTCGAGCGGGGTGTCGCCGCGCAGGCCGTTCACCTGTGCCCAGCCGGTGATCCCCGACTTCACGTGGTGGCGGAGCATGTAACGCGGGATCGACGCCCGGAACCGATCCACGAACACCGGCTGCTCGGGCCTCGGTCCGACCAGGCTCATGTGCCCGACGAGCACGTTCCAGAGCTGCGGAAGCTCGTCGATCGAGAGCTTGCGCAGTATCGTTCCCGCGCGCGTCCGCCGGGGATCCGCGGCGCGGCTCCACTGCGGGCCCGCCGCTTCCGCGTCGGCGCGCATCGTACGGAACTTGAGCATCCGGAACCGGCGTCCGTTCACCCCCACCCTTTCCTGCGCGTAGAAGATCGGCCCCGGCGAATCGAGCTTGATCCAGATCGCGATCGCGAGAAGGAGCGGCGAGAGAAGCAGGAGCCCGAGCCCCGCGAACAAAACGTCGAAGCCCCGCTTCGCCACCATGTTCCAGCCCTGCTCCGGCGTCTCGGTAACGAGCACCACGGGAGTTCCGTCGAAATCCTCCACGCTGGCGTTCAAGGTGAAGGCGCGGGCAAGGTCGGGGACCAGACGAACGGCGACGGTAGAGTCGCTGAGCCGCTCGAGCGCCTCGAGCTCGGCCTCGTGCTCGGTGCGCGCCAGGGCGAGGTAGACCAGCTCGGCACCGGTGCGTTCGACGAGGGCGGGAAGCTCGGAGACCACGCCGATGACCTCGTGGTTGGCGACCTGCTTCCCGACGTCGGCGCCGCCGGCGCCCACGATCCCTACTACCTCGAAGCCGTAGTCCGATTGGGCCGCCATTTTCCGCGCGACCCGCTCCGCGAGCTCGCCGGTCCCGACGATCAGGACGTGCCGGAGGTTCCGGCCGCGGCGCCGGAGCCCGCGCAACGCAACCCGGATCGCCAAGTGGGCGGCGCAGAGGGAGCCGGCCGCGAAGATCGCGAAAAGAAGGAGGACCGAGCGCGCCAGCTCGCCCCGCACGAAGTACGAAGCGAGCGCCGCGAGCGCCGTCACGATCGCGATCCCTTGGACGAGCGTCCAGAGCTCCTGCGAAAGCCGCGCGGTCCGCGCGGAGCGATAGAGGTGGAAGGAGCGAAGAACCAGAAGCGCCAGCGGCGTGACGACCGCGCCGAACAAAACGTAGCGCTCGAGCGGCGGAATTCCGAGGGGCGCCGGGAGGTGAAGCCACCGGAATCGGACCCAATAGGCCGCGATCCAGGAGCCGAGGATCAGGATGCCGTCGAGGAGGAAGACACCTGTCAGGAAGAGCTGTCGATGACGGGCGAACATGTCGGCGGGCCGCGCCTCAGCCCGGTCTCACCGGAACGACTCCGGAGGACCGAGGATCCGGCGCACGTGGGCCTTGACCTCCTCGATCTCGATCAGATTCACGCACGGATTCTCGGGGTGCACGCAGACGTCTTGCCTGCAGGGACAGCAGTGCATCCGGTGGTGCAGCACGACGCTCCGATCGGACCACGGGCGAAAGCGGTCCGGCTCCTGCGGCCCGAACAGCACCACCGCCGGGATCCCGAGTGCCGCAGCGACATGGGCGGGCCCGCTGTCGTTGCCGATGAGAAGTCGTGCGCGCTCGAGGAGGGCCGTCAACTCCTGCCACGTCAGCTCGCCAGCAAGCCAAAACGCGCGGCGACCCTTCACGCTCGCGCGCACCGCCGCCTCGATGTCCCGCTCTTCGGACGAGCCGACGAATAGTACCTGCGCATGATAGTGCTCTTGAATCCAATCGGCAACGGCGGCGAATCGCTCCGGCCTCCACGCGCGCGGGCGCCACGCCGCCCCGGGATGGATACATACGATCGGGGACCGGAAATCGACTCCGATCGCCTCGAGCTTGCGGATTATCGACTCCCGTGCCGAGTCCGAGGGGAAGATTTCGAGCGCGGGCCTTTCCGTAACTCGATGATCCAGGAGCGGTCGCACGACCTCGAGGTTCGTTTCTACCTCGTGGAGAATCGGCCGCATTCGCCCGGCACGGGAAGCGCGGCGAGTGAACCATTCGCGGATCCGGACAGTTCCCCGATCGACGCGGCGTGACGCCCCCGCGAGAAACGGAAGGAGGAGCGTCCACCAATCGCCTCGAAGCTCGACGATCGTCGAATAACGGCCGCGGGCGACGTCTCGGATCACTCGCAGGGGCCTCGGACCTCCGGCGCGTGCTCCGCGTCGAAAGCGGGGCGAATCATAATGGAGGATCCGGTCGATGCTCGGATTGCCCTCGAGCGCCACGGTCGAGCCGCTGGCGATGAGGACGTCTATTGGGACCTGCGGCAGCGCCTCGCGCAACGCGCGGATCGCCGGCGTTGCCAAGACGACGTCGCCGACGTGATCGAGCTTTACCACGAGGACCCGGGGCGCGCGCGGCCGGCGGAGCCGCCCGAGGAGGTTCACGACAGGCGACACGCAGGCCGAGCAGAGGAGGAGGAGATAATCGCTCATCGGGCCACCTGGGCTACGAGATCGTTCTGGACCCTCGCGACCGCGGGGAGCGACCAGCGTTCTTCGGCCGCCGCGCGCCCCGCGCGGGCGAGGGAGTCGCGGCGTGCCGGATCGCCGAGAAGATCGAGCGCCGCGATCGCGAGTTCTTCGCCCGTCTCCCCCGCGAGGAAGTGCGTGCCCGCCGTGAGCCCGAGCCCCTCGCATGCGAAGGGGGTCGCTACCACCGGGAGCTTCGCCGCCATGGCCTCGACGATCTTGACGCGCGCTCCCGCGCCGATCCAAAGCGGCACCAGAAGCAGCGTCGCGCGCGCGAACTCCTCCGGCATCGACGGAACGTCGGCGGCGACCTCGGCCCCCGCTCGACGCGCCGCCTCGATGAGCGAGGCAGGCGGGCTCTTGCCCGCGATGCGAAGCCGTGCGTTCGGGGCCGCGGCGCGAACGCGTGGCCATCCCTGGGTCAGGAATCGAAGCGCTCCTTCGACGTTGGGCGGCCACGCGAACGAGGCCGCGAGCAGGAGCACCGGCGGCTCCGCCGGGTGCGGCGTCGGGTACCGCTCGAGGTCAACCCCAACAGGCAGGGTCGCGACACGCGCACCGGGCGCGAGAGCGCGAAGGATCTCCGCCTCACCTTCCTGGATGGCGAGCGTCAGCGCCGCCGCACGGCAGAGGAACGCTTCGGCGCGCTTCAAGCGCGACGCCTGCGAGCGCGCATAGAGGCCGGCGGGGGTGAAGCCGCGCTGCTTCGCGTATCGCTCCATCCACACATGCTCGACGTTCTGCTGGCGAAGCACCATCGGGACTCCACCAATCGATTCCACGTAGGAGGCCAGATGGAGGTTGTTCGCGAGAACGTACGCGGGCGTGAGCACCGCGACCCGCTCCCGGAGGACGCGCTCGAATTCCACGCTCCGGTATCGGACGAGCGTGTAAGGCCAGCGACCCCAGAGGCCGGAGACGGCGGCGACAGGGAGCGGCGGCGGGCGGAACGGCACGCGCAAGACGGTAACGCCCAGCTCCGCGAGCGGGCGCGGTGGAGGCTCGGTTTCGCCTCCGGGCGGAACGAAGGAGAGGAGCGTCACGTCGTGCGCCTGCGCCGCGGCCCAGACCGTTTGCCAGAGCGCGATCCTGCCCCCGTCGTCGAGCGGCCACGGGAGCCGCGGCGTCAGGACTATCGCCGAGCGTCGGGCCAATCCCGCGCCCATCTACTCGCGGCGAACGCCAGCCCGACGAGCGTGAACAGGAGGTCGAGGAGCTCCTCATCCCCGAAATTCCATTCAAAGAGCCCCGCCACGAGAAATCCGGCGAGCGCCGCGACGCCTGCGAGCCGCAGCGCCATGCCCACACCGTCGGCGCCGCCCGACCCAGACGCTCCAACGAGGACGTCGCCGCCGGCGTCTGAACCCGCTCGGAGATCGCGCCGAAGACGATGTCCCGCGGTTCTGAAGAGGCCCAACGCGAGCCATGCGAAGGCGGCGAGCCCGACGATCCCCATCGTCGCGCCGATCTGGACGTAGATGCTGTGAAGGTGGCCGTGCTGCTCGTGAGGCGCGGGCGAATGGTATCGCTCGATCCACGGATGAAGGTCTTGAAGCCCTACACCGGTGATCGGGTGTTCCTGGAACATCCGCCACCCGGCGGACCAGAGCTGGATTCGCTCGACGTTCCATGGACTCTGCGGGTCGAACGCGCTCAGCGCTCGCTCGCGGTACCCGTGAGGAAGGACCAGGAGGAGCGCGACCACGAGCGCCGCGAGTGCCGCGAGCAATCTGGCTCGCGTGTAGGCGAGGAGCACGCCGAATGCGACGCACGTTCCAATCCAAGCGCTTCGCGTGTAGCTCCCGAGAAGGGCCGGCGCGAGAAGCGTGAGGAGCGCGGCGGCGGCGATCCGCCATCGCCGGTCGCGCGCGCGAAGGGCGAGCGCCGCCGCGAGCGTCGCGAGAAGCATCGCCTGCCCGCCGTAGGTCAGCGGGTGCCCGACCGCGCCGCGCACCCGCACCGGGAAGGCACCGCCTTGGGCGACGAACTTGGTGAGCGCGTAGATGGCGGCAATCGCGGCGGAGGCGAGCAGCACCGCGACCGCCCGTCGCGCAAGCTTGGGGTCGCGTCCATGGTACGCCGCGACCGGAACGATCGCGAGGAGGAGCCCCTTCATGATTCGATCGGCGCTCCCGGACGGATCCTGGGAAGTCACCGTGGCAAGGACGAGCGCCGCCAACCAGCCGAGCGCCGGGAAGTCGACCGGCGTTCGGAGCCAGCGTGCCCCGCCCGGCAGCCACCACGCGACAAGCGTGAGCGCGCCGCAGAGAACGACCGCGATCGACATCGGGGCGATCGACCAGGGAAGGGCGGCGGCGAGAAGGAGGAAGGAAAGCGCGGCGGCGCGCTCGAGCGCGGAGGACCTTGCGGCGATCGTGCGGCATGCGCGTGGCGCGGTCAAGGCCTGGGGGCGCCTTGACTTCGCCGGTCCCGTGCGGGAAACTCGCACAGATTTCGCGCCCGCATTCGCACCCTGGAGGGTCCCAATGTCTCCCGACACCCGAATCGTCGTCACCGGCGGCGCCGGCTTCCTCGGCCGCCACATCATGGCCGAGCTTCGGGCGCGCGGGTATCGGAACGCCGTGACCTTCCGCTCGAAGGAGTACGACCTGACCCGGGAGCCCGCGGTGGAACGGATGATCGCCGAGCTTCAACCCGAGCTGATCGTCCACCTCGCGGCCACCGTCGGGGGCATCGGCGCGAACCGGCGCCACCCAGGCACCTACTTCTACGAGAACATGATGATGGGCTCGCTCCTGATGGAGCACGCGCGCCGGGCCCATGTGAAGCGCTTCCTCAGCGTCGGAACGATCTGCTCCTATCCCAAGCACACGCCGGTCCCGTTTCATGAGGAGAATCTCTGGAACGGCTACCCCGAGGAAACGAACGCCCCCTATGGGCTCGCGAAGAAGATGCTCCTCGTGCAATCCCAGGCGTACCGCCAGGAATTCGGTTTCGACGCTTCGAACGTCCTCTTGGTGAACCTCTACGGACCACACGACAACTTCAACCCCGAGACGTCTCACGTCATCCCGGCGCTGATTCGAAAGTGCGTCGAGGCGGTCGACTCGAGAGCCATGCAGATCGATGTCTGGGGGACCGGCAAGGCAACGCGCGAATTTCTCTACGTGGAGGACGCGGCGCAGGGAATCGTGGCGGCCGCCGAGCGGCTCCAGGGCAGTGATCCCGTCAACATCGGCGCCGGGTTCGAGATCTCGATCCGGGACCTCGCGGAGAAGATCGCCGCGCTGACGGGCTTCAAGGGGCGCCTCCAATGGGATCCGTCGATGCCGGACGGGCAGCCCCGGCGGTGCCTCGACACCTCGCGCGCGGAAGAGCTCCTAGGCTGGCGCGCCACGACCTCGTTCGACGAGGGACTCCGACGCACGATCGAGTGGTTCCGCTCAGAGGCTCGCGTCCCCGCGAGCACGGGCTCGTCACGCCGCTGAGCCGTCCGCCGGCCCCGCGCGCGTGAGCGAGGGCGTGTTGTTCTTCTCCGTCATCGTCCCCACGCGCGGCGATTCCTCGAAGCTCCTGCCCCTGCTCGATGCCCTGGCGCGCCAGACTCTGCCTCGGGATCGGTTCGAGATCTTGATCTCCTTCGACGGCGCGTCGCCGTCCCCAGAGATCTCCCGAACGCTCGCCGAGTTGGACGCCCGAACACTCGAAGCCGCCGGGCGCCGCGGACCGGGCGCCGCGCGAAACCTTGCGGCCCGGGCCGCCGCCGGCGACTACCTCGCGTTCACGGAAGACGACTGCCTTCCAGCGAGCGACTGGCTCGAGCGCGTGGCGCTTCGACTCGAGCGCGAGCCCGCGATCGATGTCTTGGAAGGCGCAACCGTCCGTCCCGACGGCCGCCCGTCCCGCCGCCCCGACGGGGAGCAGCTCCACTATCTGCCAACCAACCTCTTCGTGCGCCGGGCAGTATTCGAGCGCGTCGGCGGCTACTGCGAGGAATTCTTCGATGCCGGTCGTGGAATCTATTTCCGGGAGGACTCGGACTTAGGATTTTCGCTGGAGGAGGCCGCCGCGAAGGGAGCGCGAGAGCCGTTAGCCCGGGTGACGCACCCGGTCGAGCACGCCGGCTACCTCGATCCGCTTCGATGGGCCCTGCGCTACGAGATGGACCCGCTCCTTGCGGCCCGCCACCCGGATCAATTCCGCGACCGAATCGAGGTCCATCGGATCGGACCGCTCGCGTTTCGCAGGCTCTTCGTGCGCGCCTGCTTCGCCTTCCTGCTTGCGGTCGTCGCGGCCCTCATCGCGATGCTCGTCGGAGAGGAAGGGCTGGCCGTGGCCTTTCTCTTCATTGCGACATTCGCATTCCTTGCGATCTGGGCGAAATGGGGGTTCAACATGCTTCGCCTTCCCATTTGTCTCTGCGTCCCGTTCGTCCTGGTCTTCGCCTACGCGCGTGGGTTCCGCCGCGCCATGTCGAGCGCCTCCTCTCAGCGCCTCATGATGTGAAAGCTTTGGTAACTTTCGCCCGGACCCAAGCTCCGGTATTGTCAGCCGCAATGCGGCGATGGATCAAACGGGCGATTGTCGGTACCCGCTGGGAGGGGGCCGTCAAGAGCGCGCACTCCGCGCTCACCGGGAGCAAGAGCAGTCTCTACGATGCCCAGACGATCGCCATCATGCGCCGCGTGTTGCGTCCAGACTCAACCGCGATAGATATCGGCGCGTTCGAAGGCAGCATGCTTCGCCACATGTTCCGCTTTGCTCCGCGGGGGCGCCACTTCGCGTTCGAGCCCCTCCCGGAACGATTCGCGGAGCTGCGGCGGGCATTCCCGCAGGCCCATGTTTATCCCTACGCCGTGGGCGCGGAACAGGGAGCGGTCACCTTCCACTGCGTGCTCGATCACCCCGCGTTGAGCGGACTGCGCCGAAGGCTGGAGCACATTCCGAACGAGAAGGTCCGTGAAATCCAGGTGTCGATGGAAACGATCGATCGAGTTATTCCAGGGGATATCCCAATCGCGTTCATCAAGATAGACGTGGAAGGTGGAGAGCTCGGCGTCCTTCGCGGCGCCGTGGCCACGCTTCGGAGAAACCGTCCCGTGGTGGTCTTCGAATGCGGTGTAGGCGGCGCCGACTTCTTCGGATCCACTCCTGGTGTTCTCTTCGACTTCCTCGCCGAGGAGGCGGAGCTCAGGATCTCGCTCCTAGGGGCTTGGTTGGCTGGCCAGCCGCCCCTCTCCAGGCAGTCATTCACCGAGCAGTTCGAGAGGCGGCTCAATTACTACTTCGTGGCACACCCTTAGGTCCGCGATGACTCGCTGGCAGCGCGGCCCCCGCATCTAAGTGGCCGGCCGGGCCCGATGCGTCTTTGGCGCCAAGCGCCGCGATGGTCCCGAGCCCGATCCAGAACGGGACCGTCACCTTGTCGTAGCCGAGGTAGGAGTTGAACAGACCGTGCACCGCGTAGGTCCCTAGGCCCGCCACGATCGCCAGGGCCAAGAGCCGGACGTCGGGATCGTTCGAGCTTCGAAACGTCCGCAGCCCGGTGCCCGCGGCGACACATAGAAACCAGAGCGCCGCGAGCAGACCCGGGACGCCCGTCTCCGCCAGAAGGCGAATCGGCTCACTGTGCGGTCCCATGTGCTCGTAGGAAACCTCTGTGACGATCAGCTTCCGTCGATACTCCGGGTAGGCTAAGGAGTACGCGCCATACCCGATCCCGGACCACGGCCGGTCCTTCACCATCTCCCAGGCGGCCATCCAGCGGTTCACGCGCTCGAGGTTGGAGACGTTTTCCACCTCGACGATCGACTCAGCATGACGCGACACACTCCTCGTCGCGCCCGCGGCGAAGACGACCACCGTGACCACGCCCGCCAGAATGGCGGGGAGAAAGAGGCGGCGCCATGCGCCTCGCCATCGGGCCCAGAGGATGGCCGTGATGGGGAGGACCACGACCAGCGATACCCAGGCCGCACGAGTGAACGAGAGGGTAATGCCGAGCGCGATGGTGAAGGCGGCCGCCGAGTATCCCAACCTGGCCCGCCCACGTCTTTCGAGTGCGTAGAGAAGTGCCAGCGGAAGAATCATGGCGAGGTAGGCCGCATACGTCCCATGTTCGGGGAAAAATGGTTGAGCGATTCCGTAGGCGGGCCTCGGCGTCACGCCCAACAGGAACACTCGAATACTTCCGTACAGCCCCCACAATGCGCCCGTGGCCACGGCCAGTCGAATCCAACGCTCGCGACGGGCAGGATCGCAGGGGGTGCTGAGGAAGAATAGATACCCGAACGCCGCGTAGGCCGCCGCAACCATCCAGGCTTTCACGCCTGCCGCCCGGTAGGCGCTCAACGCGACGGAAACCAACGCGATTCCCGCGAGCGCGGCGAGTGGAAGACTGAGCGGCGACCGAGGGAGGCTAACGCCGCCGGCCGCGAGCGACCGGAGGACCCATGCCGCGAGCGCGATCGCGATCATCGGCTCCGTCGGCAAATTGATGGCACTGCCGCCCGCGAAGACCACCTCGATCGAGAAAGGGAACGCGATCCAGATGAGCGCCCATGCGAGATCCGGCGACCGGAACGCCAGGAGAAAGTATGCCGAGGCAAGCGCGAGCGCGGCGCCATAGAGGGGGCGTCCGACCATGAATCCCAGCGCGAGGATCGCGAGCTCGGCCGTGGGAAGCCAGAACCGAAGCGCGACGCCGTCCCTGGAGGTCGACGGCGGCGTGGTTAGCGGCGGCGTGGCGGTCGCTGCGCGCTCCACGGCCCCTCGTTCAGGAGCCGGCGCTGCGAGGCGCCGTGCCCCTGGAACCCATTCCCCGCCGCTCCATGAGGAGCGCCGCGGAAAGGCTGCCCGCGAGGCCAATCAGGAATCCCGCCAGCACGACAAGGGCCCGCTTCGGGCGCGATTTGTGGAGCGGGACTTTCGCGGGATCGAGGAGCTGCACCGTGGGCGTGTCGCGGGTCTCCCTGATTCTCGCCTCTTCGAGCTGCGCGGTGAGGAGCTCGAAGACCTGCTCCTGGACCTTCACGTCGCGCCAGAGCCGCATGATCTCGACTCCCGCGCGCGGAAGCCCGCCCACCTGCCGTTCGATCGCGGCCAGCTCTTGGCGAACGCGTCGCACATCCTCGCTGTCCTCCGCGAGCGACTGCCGGAGGACCTGGAGCTTGACCTCGAGAGCGATCTTCTGGGCCATGAGCCGGGCGCCTACGTCGGAGTCACCGCGGTCGGTTGGAGCCATGGCCGGGAGATTCCGGGCCTGCTGGTAGTCGCGCATGCGGTCTTCGGCGGCGGCCAGGTCCCGCTTCGCCACGTCCAGCCGCTCCTCGATGAAGGCGCGCGTCCGCTTCGCGCTGCTCGTGCGGGTCTTCAAATTAAAGCTGTCGAGCTCCTCGACGTAGGCGTTCGCCATCGCCGCCGCTGTTTGAGGCTCCCGGTCCTCGGCGAGAATGGCGATCGTCCCCTCGTCCCCCACCAGGAATTTCACGTGGCCTTCGAGCTCCTTCGTGGCCGTCTCGGCGTCGCGGGCCTTGTAGCGCTTCACCAGGTCGAATCGCTCCACGATTCGATCGGCGACGGAGCGGCTTTTCAAGACGGCGACGAACACGTCGGCCAGGGTCGGGGCCCCCGGGAGCCGGATCGCGCCGAAGCCGCGCGGCATGAGCTGGGTGAGCGCGGAGCCGATTTCGTCTTCGCTTGGAGGCAGGAGAACGGCCCGAGCGGTGAACCACTTCGGGAGGACGAGGCTCACCCCGAGCGCCACGAGCGTTGTGATCGCTACGTTCAGAATCAGGAAGCGTGCTCGGGTGCGCGCGACGTGGAGGAGGTCGCCCGCCGTGGGTCCGGTCACTTTGTCGCCTGGCGGATCACGAGGTAGACCGTAGCCGCTTGGGAGGCGAGGGCTATGAGATCGCGCGTCCTCTGCCACGCTGTCCGCTGCACCTTCCTCGGAACCCAGATCACGTCTTCGGGGCGGAGTGTCCCGACTTCCCGCGCTCCGACCTGCTGCCCGGTGTTGGCTACCGTTACCCTCACGTGGTGCCGGTTCGCGCTCTTCGTATAGCCTCCCGCG
>JBGPMG010000014.1:0-23008 GCA_041486815.1 Candidatus Eiseniibacteriota bacterium
GATCACGCTCGACCCCACGATGCCCGGACGGTCCCGGACCTCGTCGAGGGAGATCTCCTCCTCCACCAGCTCTAGGATTTCATCCACGACCAGCCCGATCCGCGAGTCGCCGCGCTCGTGCACGACGACTTGGAGCGCCGCGTCTACGTCGGTCCGGTCGGGACCGCCCGGCTCGAGGAGGTCGACCAGGCGGAGGAGCGGCATGAGGCCCCCGCGGTACTGCACCACGCCTCGATCGCCGACCCGCTCGACCATCGTTCGCGGCAGCTCTTCCAGCCGCGCGACGCCGGAAAGTGGAATCGCCACGCGCCAATCGTCGCGTACCCGGAAGAGCACGAGCGTCTGCGTCGGGTCTGGGGCAGCCTCGGTCGCTCCCCGCGCGGCCGTCGCGCGCGCGCCGGCCGCGGACGCCGCGACCCCGGAGTGACGGGCAAGGCCTGGAACATCGAGGATCAGCGCCACGCGTCCGTCGCCGAGGATCGTCGCTCCCGAGAAGACCGCGGCCTGCTTGAGCTGGTCGGCGAGGGGCTTCACGACGATCTCCTGGGAAGCGAGGATCTCGTCCACCACAAGCCCGAAGGTGACGCCCTCCGCGTGGACGACCGCGATGTCGAGTGCGGCCTGGCCCGACCTCGTGAGCCCGGCCTCGACCGGCCCGTTGATTTGAAGCGTGTCATGAAGGAAGACCAACGGGAGGAGGGTGTCCCGATACCGGTAGACCTGCGCGTCATAGACCTTCGCGACGGCGTTCTCGCCGTCCTCGCCGTGCGTGCGGACCAGCTCGAGCAGATTGACCTGAGGAATCGCGTAGCGCTCTCCACCGACGGAGACGAGGAGGGCCGGAATGATCGCGAGCGTCAGCGGGATGCGGATCTTCATCGTCGTTCCCGCGCCCGGCGTCGAATCGACGTCGATCGTGCCGCCGATTCGCTCGACGTTCGTCTTCACGACGTCCATCCCGACGCCACGCCCCGAGACGCTCGTCACGCGGTCGGCCGTCGAGAAGCCCGGCGTGAAGATGACGTTTACCCAGTCCCGGTCGGTCATGCTCGGGGCGCGCTCCGGCGGGACAAGGCCGGCGCGGATCGCCCGCTCTCGGATCCGCTCCACGTGGAGTCCGCCGCCATCGTCCGAAACCTCGATGTTCACCTTGCCGCCTTCGTGGAACGCGCGCACGACGAGCGTCCCTTCGGCACGCTTGCCGCGAGCGACGCGCTCCTTGGGACTCTCGATGCCGTGATCCACCGCGTTGCGGACGAGATGGGTAAGCGGGTCTCGGATCGCCTCGATCACCGTGCGATCCAGCTCCGTGTCGATTCCTTCCATTTCCAGTCGGACCTCGCGGCCGCAGGCCGCGGCGACGTCGCGAACCAGGCGCGGAAGCTTGTTGCAGAGGTTCGCGATCGGCTGCATCCGGGTCTTCATGATCCCTTCCTGCAGCTCGGTCGTGATGAGATTCAAGCGCTGGGTCGTCGCGGGGAGGGCCCCATAGTCCTTGGAGGAGACGTACTGCAGCATCTGATTCCGCGCGAGCACCAGCTCGCCGACCAGGTTCATGAGAAGGTCGAGGACGTGGACGTCGACCCGGATATTGGCTTCCTTGATGGCGGAGGCAGGCGCCTCGCCGCGCGCGATGAGCGCCTCCAGAATGTCCTGGGGCCTCAGCGCGCCGTGGTCCACGAGGATCTCGCCGATTCGGCGCGGGTCGCCGAGCCGCTGCTGCTGCGCCGCCAGCATGACCGCCTCGGGGTCGAGGCGGCCGCTCTCGACGAAGGAGTCGAGCAAGCCGCCCCCGATCGTGCCGGGTGGAGTCGTCGAGGCCGCCGGCTGGGTCCGGTTCGGATCGTTCGGGCCTTGGCCGGGCGGCCCCGTGGTCTCCTCGGGTCTCTGGAGCCGCGTCAGGTGCGCGATCACGGCCGTGTAGTCGCGCTTCCCCTCGTTCCGCATCCGTTCGATGCAGGTCAGGATCTCGCGAAGCGCGTCGACCAACGTGAGGAGCGCGCCTGCGATCTCCGCGTCGACCGCGACCTCGCCGCTCCGGAGCTGGCTCAAGAGGTTCTCGCCGGCGTGGGCAACCGATTCGAGCTTGGTGTAGCCGAAGAAGCCACAGGTGCCTTTGATCGTGTGGACGGCTCGAAAGACGCCAGCCAGCTTCTTCCGGTCGGAGGGATCGCGCTCGAGCGCGACCAGGTCGCCCTCGACCTGGTTCAGGCTCTCGTGGCTCTCCACGATGAATTCGTTGACGATGCTGTCGTCCATCGTTCCTTTAGGGGCTGACCCGTGCGAGCCAGCTCTTCGCCACGACGCGCGGCGCGCCCTGCGGCGCGAGGGACAAGTAGGTGCGGATCGCGACCGCGGCTGCGGAGGCCCGGTCTTCGTTCGGCGCGTTCTCCCACGCCCGGTACCGCGATGAGGCGAGCTCCAGCCGGCCGAGGCTTTGCTGCCGCGCGCCCCGGAGGAGCGGGACCGTGCGCTCCCACTCGGCGGCGGCCGCCTCGTAGCGGGCCGCGGAGGGGTTGGCGTCCGCGGCCTCTTTGCTGTGCTGTGCGGTGCGAACCTGTGCCAAGGCGGCGCGCGGAAGATCCGCGAACGGATCCTTCGGCGGCGTCAAGAATCGTTCCGCCGCCTGAGGCTCGGGTTCTGTGAAATCGTCCGCCGACGATTCAGAATCGTTGGGAGGTGAGGCCTCGTCGTCGGATGGGGTCGCCTGAACGGACGGTGTTTTCTCGCCGGGCGAAGGCTCGGGCACGGGTCGCGTCGGCGGCTCCTGTTCGGTCGAAGCCGCCGGGAGTCCCGAGCCGATGGAGGCCGGATTCGCGCGTCTCGAAACGGGTCTCCTCACTCCGTGGGAATCGAGCCACGCGGAGACGGGATCCGTGCGCGAGGCCATCACGCCGGCCGCGCCTGCGATGACGATCAAGATCGCGGCCGCGTACCAAGGAATCGAAGGGGCTGGGCGTCCAATCTGGTGACGGCGCTGCGGCGCGGGCCGCTGGGTTGGGCGCGCCGGAGGCGTGGCTTTCCTCTCCGAATACCGCCGAGCCGCGGAAGGGATCGGCCGCTCTACTGGAGAGGGTCTCGTCGTCGAGGGCCGTGCGCTCACGGGCGCGTCCGCGGAGCGCGCCGCCGTGACCACGTCGTCATCGAAGTCCGTCTCGTCGTCGAAGCCGAGTCCCTGGGCCGGCGACAGCTCCGCGGCGGCGGGCCTTGGGAGAGCGGTCCGTGAAGCGGCTGGCTTCTGCTCAGGCGCCGGCTGCTGCATGGCCTCGGGTGGATTGATCTCTACCTTGGTCTCGGCGGCGGGGAAGCCCGCCGAACCTGCCGTACTCCGCGCCGCCTCTCGCAAGGCCGCGGCCCGATTCGCCGGCGATGAAGCGCCTCGCTTCGAGCCGGGCTCTTTGCTCTGCGGCAGCTGACGCTCCACCGCGGCCGCGAAGCGCTCGAAGAACTCGTCGCCCGGCTCGTGAACCAGCGCGTGCGAGAGGTGCTCCTCCTGCACCTCAAGCGCCGCGAACTTGAGCGTGCACTCCTCGCAGGCGCCCATGTGCCGGCGGACCAACTCGGTCGAGACTTCGTTGAGCTCGCCGTCCATGTAGGAGGAGAGCTGCTGAGGCGTGAGATGGATCACGTCACGCCGCCCTCCGCGCCGTCCGCGCGCCCGAGCAGGAGCGCCCGCGCCTGGGCGAGTCGAACCATGGCCGCGCCGAGGGAGGTGTCGAGGAGCGCCGCGATGTCGGCGTATTTCATCCGCTGCACGACGCGGAGGGCGAGCGCCATCTGTTCGTCTGGCCGAAGCTCCTCGAAGGAGCGGAGGAGCGGGTCGCCGGCACCGGGCTTCCGCGAGCCCGCGCGCTTCCTCGCGAGGGAGACGGCGAGATTGCGGGCAATCCGGAGCACCCATGGAAAGAATCGCCGGGTCTCGGGGAGATCCTTGATGCCCTTCCCCGCCCGCACGAACGTCTCCTGGGCGAGCGACGCTGCGTGATCGGCGTCGCGGGTCATGGCGAATGCGAGTCGATAGACCGGACGCTGGTAGTGGTGGACCAACTCGAGGAACGAGTCGCGGTCCCCGCTTTGTGCGGCGGCCACCAGCTCCTGCTCCAGTTGAGCCTCCATCCAGGCGATCGGAGAAGATTGCGGACTCATGCGCTTGTCTCCGAGCGAGCGCGACGGCAACCGGGAGATGCAGCTCTGGCCGGCCGCGCCGGGGCGCGCGCCACATGGACCAACATGGGACGGGACATCGCCTTGGGTATCGGCCCGTCCGGGCGGGATCTTCTCCTCAGAGTGCGATGGGCCAGGAATTTCGGGCCGGGCCCCGCCGTCGCCCTTCCGTCGGTGGGGTAGGGGGGTCTCGTGTGTCACCGGGGCCAACCGCGG
This sequence comes from Candidatus Eiseniibacteriota bacterium, assembly GCA_041486815.1. Lineage (GTDB taxonomy): Bacteria > Eisenbacteria > RBG-16-71-46 > SZUA-252 > SZUA-252 > WS-9. The sequence goes on from JBGPMG010000014.1 coordinate 4,381, forward strand.
TTGCCGCCACGTCAACGGAGGTCGTCGATCGCGGGCGGGCGGTGGAGGCGACCGGCGTGATGCTTAGCCCGTAAATGGTTGTTATAAAATGTCTTATTACTTGCACCAGGAGACCAAGGCTCCCGGCACGACCATTGCGATGAGGCGGGTTGTCGGCGGCTCGGGCAGCTCGCCGCTGGGCCGCGCGACACCATATAGATGAAGCGGGAATAGGCAAGAAAGTGGCGGGGCGTCCTCTGTTTGGGGGAGAGCACTGCGGAGTCGGGGCCGCGGTGTGGTGAAGCCGAGGAGGCGAAGAGGCGTCCCGCCTTGAACTTGGGGCTGGCGCGAGCCGGCGCGGAGCGACGTATGCGGTCGCGGCGCCCGCCGCGTCCGCCCCCTTTTCCCATTGACCCTCGAGCCCCTCGTCCGGTACCCTCCCGGGCTCGGAGTCGACGTCTCGATTTTCTCTGTTGATCGGGGTTTGCGCCGGGAGCGCCCCCGCGCCGCGCGGTTTCAGGCGCGGAGGCCTGGCTGGCCGAAATGGATCCGAAAAAGGTCACGGCCTGGCGACAGATCGCACTGCTTTCGTCGATTCCGTTCATTCTCGCGCTGGCGCCAATCGTCGGATACTTCCTCGGGAAATACCTCGATCAGAAGTTCCGGACGCAGCCCTGGCTGAGCATCATCTTGCTCGCGCTGGGTTTCGTTGCCGGCGTGCGCGAAACGATCAAGATCATCAAGCAGTCGCAGCAGGAGGATTGACCCCCTGAATCCGAGACAGACCTCGACGGAGCCGAGCCTCTACACCCGCTCGCTCCAAGCCTCGTGGGTGATCGCGGCGGTCCTTACCGCGCTCATCCTGCCGAAGCACCCCCACGCAGCGCTCTCGCTCGCCGCGGGGCAGATCCTCGCGGCTCTCAATTTCTTCTTTCTCGAAAAGCTTGTGAAACTCTTCACACACGCGGTCGTCGCGCGACACGACGGTGGCTCGGGATCGCTGCCGGGGCGCTTCTTCGCGCTCGCGGGCCTCAAGATCGCGCTCGTCTACGGCGCGGTGGTCGGATTGACACTCTCGCGTTGGGTCGAGCTCTTCCCGCTCCTCGCGGGGTTTTCCCTTCCGCTCCTCGCGCTCTTCCTGAAATCGATGATGTTGGCCTTCGGTTCGGGGCCCAATTCTTTGGTGCGGCGGGCAACCAAAACAGCGGCTACCTCCGGGAATGTCGCCAAGCCTGCCGCACTTCTCTTGCTCCTGGCGCTGATCGCAGTGCCCGGCGCGGCGCTCGCGTCCGGCCCCACCGAGCCGGCGGGACACGCCGCCGCGAAAGGCGGCGGGGGCGCGGAGCACCTTCCCAATTGGATCGTGATCCTGAACGACTACTTTCCCCACAATCCGGTCGTGCATTGGCTGCACGAGAACGAAGTTCTCTTTTTCGCCTGGCTCTCCGGGCTCCTCTTCCTCGGAATCACGTGGATCGCGATGCGGCGACCGAAGCCGGTGCCGGGACAGCTTCAGAACGCTATCGAGTGGATCGTGGAGAGCATGGATGACGTCTGCGGCGGGCTGCTCGGGTCGCACAAGGAGCGCTACATCGTCTTCATCTGCGCGCTCTTCTTCTACATCCTGACGATCAATCTGCTCGGGATCATTCCCGGCTTCATGTCGGCCACGTCGTCGCTCGACCTGACGCTCGCCCTGGCCCTCATCACCTTCGCCTACGTGCAGTTCTGGGGAATACGGAACCTCGGCATCCTCGGATACATCGACCACCTGGCCGGATCGCCGCGCGACCCGATCGGGTTCGCCATGCTCCCGGTCATGGTCCCGGTGCACATCCTCGGGGAGCTGGCGAAGCCCGTGAGCCTCTCCTGCCGACTCTTCGGAAACATCTTCGGGGAGGACACGCTCATCGTGGTCTTCGTCGGGGCGACCGCGCTCTGCCTCAAGGCAAGTCTCGCCGCGCTCGCGATTCCACCGATGCTCGGCATTTCGGCGCTGTTCATGATGCTCCAGACGCTCACGGCTATCGTCCAGGCGTTGATTTTCTCACTGCTCGCTACCGTCTACCTGTACATGATGCTGCCGCACGAGGAGCACGCGCACGGGGAGACGGAGCCGGCGCATTCGTAGAGGGACACTTCAAAGAGGAGGTGAGTGAGTTGAACTTCGCAGCCACCCTAGGATTCGGACTCCCACTTGGTATCGGCCTCGCGGCCATCGGCTCGGGGATCGGAATCGGTTTCTTGGGAAAGGGCGCCATGGAGGCCATGGGCCGTCAGCCGGAGATCCTTCCCAAGCTCCAGGTCGCCATGATCATCGGTTTCGGATTCGCCGAGGCGCTCACGATCTACGCGTTCGTCACGATGTTCTTCCTTCAGGGCAGGATTGGCTAGCCGGTCGAGGGCACGGCCGGCCGCTCGCTGAGCGCCGCGCCCGCCCCGATCCTGGGAAGGCTCCATGGATCAATTGGTACACATCAATCAGCTCATCGCGCATGTCCTGAGCTTCATTGTTTTCTTCTTCCTCGTCCGCGGCGCGTTCCTGTCGATCATCTACCCGCCGATGAAGGAGCGCCGCGAGCGCATCCGCGCCGAGTACGAGCGGATCGAACAGGAGAAAGCCGCGGTCGCCGGCCTCCGCCTGCAGTACGAGAACCATCTGAAGCAGATCGAGGCCGAGAGCCGGGAGCGGATCCAGAGCGCGGTCGCGGAGGGACAGCACGTCGCCTCCGAGATCCGCGAGATCGCGCGGAAGGAGGCCCAGGGAATGATTACCCGCGCGCGCGATGAGATCGCGATCGAGCAGAACAAAGCCCGCGTCACGCTCCGAAACGAGGTTGTGGAGCTGGCCGTGGAAATCGCGGCCAGGGTGGTCCACGAAGAGTTGACCGCCGCGAAGCACAAGAAGCTGGTGGACGGCTTCCTGGCGGAGGTGGAGCAGACCCGGTGATCTCGGTCACGTTGGCGCGCCGGTATGCCCGCGCGCTTCTCCACCTGGCGGTGCGTCAGAAGGAGCTCGATCGCACGCACCAGGAGCTGACGGAGCTCGCGGCTACTTTCAAACGGGAACCTCGGGCGCGGCGATACTTTGAGTCGCCGAACATCCCCCGCGCGGAGAAGCTCGAGTTTCTCGATTCACGCGTGAAGCCCAAGGTGGGTCGCCCCGTTTACGGGCTCCTTCAACTCCTCCTCCGACGCAGGCGGCTCGACCATTTGCTTGCGATCGCGGACGAGTTCGAGAAGCTCGCGGAACGGGCGCAGGGGATCACGCGGGCGATCGTTCGAACCGCGGTGCCGATTACCGACGGACAAGCGGAGACGCTGACGCGCACGCTCGCCCGGCGCACGGGACTCAAAGTGATGCTCACGCGCGAGGTGGACGCGTCGCTCATCGGGGGCGCGCTCGTCTCGCTGGACCACCAGGTCATCGACGGAACCCTCGCGACGGAGCTCTGGCGCATCCGCCGGCATCTCCTACAGGCGCGGGTCCACGGCAGGGGTTGACGAATGGCATTCAAGCCTGAAGAAGTGAGTTCGGTTCTCGAGCAGGAGCTCGAGCGGTACGAATCGCGGCTCAAAATGGAGAGCGTCGGGACCGTCCTCCAGGTCGGAGACGGAATCGCGCGTATCTGGGGGCTCGACGACGCGATGTCGGGCGAGCTGCTCCAGTTCCCAGGGGATCTGACCGGCATCTGCCTGAATCTCGAGGAAGACAACGTCGGCGCGGCCCTCTTCAGCTCGGCCGACTCGGTCAAGCAGGGCGACACGGTGCGCCGGACGGGCCGATTGGCCTCGGTGCCTGTGGGCGACGCGATGGTGGGGCGCGTGATCAACGCGATCGGCCAGCCGATCGACGGCAAGGGTCCGATCGCGACCGACAAGTACCGCCCGCTCGAGGGGCGCGCTCCTGGGGTCGTGGACCGCCAGCCGGTGAATCAGCCGATCCAGACCGGCCTCAAGGCCATCGACTCGATGATCCCGATCGGCCGCGGGCAGCGCGAGCTGATCATCGGCGACCGCCAGACCGGCAAGACGGCCGTCGCGATCGACACGATCATCAACCAGAAGGGCGGGGACCTTCGCTGCATCTACGTCGCCGTGGGGCAGAAGGATTTCACGGTCGCCAAGGTCGTGAAGATCCTAGAAGACGCCGGGGCTATGGAGTTCACGACGGTCGTCGCGGCCAGCGCCAGCGAGTCCGCGCCGCTCCAGTACATCGCGCCCTTCACGGGCTGCGCGATCGGGGAGGAGCTTCGGGACGCGGGCAAGCACGCACTCGTGATCTACGACGACCTCTCCAAGCATGCGCAGGCCTACCGCCAGCTTTCGCTCCTGCTCCGCCGTCCGCCGGGCCGTGAGGCGTATCCCGGCGACGTCTTCTACCTTCACTCCCGGCTCTTGGAGCGGGCGGCGAAATTGAACAACGCGCTTGGAGCTGGATCCCTCACCGCGCTTCCGATCATCGAAACCCAGGCGGGCGACGTCTCCGCGTACATCCCGACCAACGTGATCTCGATCACGGACGGTCAGATCTTCCTCGAGAGCGACCTCTTCTTCGCGGGCATCCGGCCCGCGATCAACGTCGGGATCTCGGTATCACGGGTCGGCGGCAAGGCGCAGACCAAGGCGATGAAGAAGGTCGCCGGCCGGCTTCGCCTCGACCTCGCGCAGTATCGCGAGCTCGCCGCGTTCTCCCAGTTCGGCTCGGACCTCGACAAGGCGACGCAGGCCCAGCTCACCCGGGGCGAACGGATGGTCGAAATTCTGAAACAAGGGCAATACCGGCCCCTCGTCGTGGAGCGGCAGGTGGCGATCATCTACGCGGGGACGCAGGGGTTCCTGGACGATCTCGCGGTCGAGGATGTCCGCACCTTCGAAGAGGGCCTCTACGCGTATCTCGACAAGGAATACGCGGACATGGTTCACGAGCTGACCGCGAAGAAGGAACTGACGGACAGCATCGAGGCGAAGCTCCGCAAGGCGATCACCGACTACAAGGATCGGTTCTCGAAATCGAAGGGAGCGGCGAAGAAGTAGGTGGCGACTCTCCGCGACATCCGCCGCCGGATCCGCAGCGTCCGGAGCACGGCCCAGATCACGAAGACGATGGAGATGGTCTCCGCCGCGAAGCTCCGCCGCGCGCAGACCGCCGTCGAGTCGGCGCGGCCCTATGCCACCGACCTCCGGGCGGTCCTTGCCAACCTGGCTCAAGCCTCAGGGGACGCCTTCCACCCCGCCTTCACGAAGCGGGAGGTCCGGACTCGGGGGATCATCCTCGTGACCTCGGACCGTGGACTGTGCGGCGCGTTCAACACCAACCTGATCCGGACCGTGGAGCAGGGGATGCGCGAGTCGGCCCTGCCGACCAAATTAGTGCTCCTGGGCAAGAAGGGCTACGACTACTTCCGGCGGCGCGCCGCGTCGATCCTCGCCTCCAAGTCCGATCTCGGCGGGCGCGCGGGTTGGAAGTTCGCCGAGGAGACGAGCCGGTCCGTCATGGCGTGGTTCGAGTCGGGCGAGGTCGACGCGGTGGACCTCGTCTATACCCGGTTCCGGAGCGCGCTCAACCGGACGATCGTGGTTGAGCCATACCTGCCGTTTGGGCGGGAGGCCGCGGACGAGCTGGGAGTCGTGAAGCGCGACTACCTCTACGAGCCCGGTCCGGAGGAGATCCTCGCGCGGATCGTGCCGTACTTTCTGGCCATGCGCCTCTACATGGCCCTCGCCGAATCGGCCGCCTCGGAATTCGGCGCGCGCATGATCGCGATGGGCTCCGCCACCAAGAATGCGAACGAGATGATCCAGAATCTCACTCTCCACATGAATCGGACCCGCCAAGCCACGATCACTCGTGAACTCGTCGATATCGTGGGAGGCGCCGAGGCTCTCAAGTAAGGAAGGCCCATGTCGAACGCGAACAAGTCGAACGGGAAGGGCGGAGCGACCGGCCGCATCATTCAGGTGATCGGCCCCACGGTGGACGTGCGCTTCGAGCCGGAGCTGCTGCCGCCGATCAACAACGCCTTGAAGATCGAGGATCCGGAGCGCGGCATTCGCCTCACGGTCGAAGTCGCCCTCCACATCGGAGACGAGATCGTGCGGTGCGTGGCCATGTCCTCGACCGACGGGCTCGTGCGCGGGATGGGGGCGGTCGACACCGGCGGACCGATCACCGTCCCGGTCGGCCGGCAGACCCTGGGCCGCGTCTTCAACCTTCTGGGTGAGCCGATCGACGAAGGGGCCCCCGTCCCGGAGCCGGACAAGCGGCTTCCGATCCACCGCGCTCCTCCCGCGTTCGACGAGCAGGAGACCGTGGCCAGCATCTTCGAGACAGGCATCAAGGTCGTCGACCTTCTCGCCCCGTACCTGAAGGGCGGGAAGATCGGCCTCTTCGGAGGGGCGGGTCTCGGCAAGACCGTCATTCTCCAAGAGCTGATCCGGAACATCGCGACCGAGCACGGCGGATTCTCCGTGTTCTCGGGGGTTGGGGAGCGCACGCGCGAAGGAAACGACCTCTGGCTCGAGATGAAGGAGTCGGGGGTCATCGACAAGACGGTGATGGTGTTCGGCCAGATGAACGAGCCGCCCGGGGCGCGCCTGCGCGTCGCGCTGACCGGGGTGACGATGGCCGAATATTTCCGCGATCAGGAGAACCAGGACGTCCTCTTCTTCGTGGACAACATTTTCCGGTTCACGCAGGCGGGATCCGAGGTATCGGCGCTCTTGGGACGCATGCCGAGCGCGGTCGGCTACCAGCCGACTTTGGCGACGGAAATGGGCGCGCTTCAGGAGAGAATCACCTCCACCAAGCGCGGTTCGATCACGTCGGTTCAGGCGATCTACGTCCCCGCCGACGACTTGACCGACCCGGCGCCGGCGACGACCTTCACGCATCTCGACGCGACCACCGTGCTCTCGCGGCGCATTTCGGAGCTGGGAATCTATCCGGCGGTGGATCCGCTCGATTCGACTTCACGCATTCTGGATCCGCACGTCGTGGGCGAGGAGCACTACAACCTGGCACGCGCGGTACAGAAAATCCTCCAGCGCTACAAAGACCTCCAGGACATCATCGCCATTCTGGGGATCGACGAGCTTTCCGAGGACGACAAGATCATCGTGACGCGCGCCCGGAAGATCCAAAAGTTCCTGTCGCAGCCCATGTTCGTCGCGGAGCCGTTCACGGGCCAACCGGGCCGTTACGTGAAGCTCGAAGACACGATCCGCTCCTTCCGGCAGCTCGTGGACGGGAAGTGCGACCATATTCCCGAGCAGGCGTTCTACATGGTGGGAACGATCGACGAGGTGCTCCAGAAGGCGGAGCAGATGGACGCGACGGTGGGAGCCTAGCTCCGCCGGGCGGATTCAGACATGGCCGACACTCCGTTCACATTCCGTCTCGTCACGCCTCAGCGGCTCATCCTCGAAGCGCCGATCGTCTCGCTTCAGGCGCCGGGCTCCGAGGGTTATCTCGGAATTCTCGCGCACCACGCGCCGCTGATCACCCCGCTCCGCCCCGGCCACCTCGACGTGCGCGACGTCGCCGGGCGTTCGTGGAGCTATGCGGTGAGCGGCGGTTTCCTCGAGGTCTCCTCGAATCGCGCCACGGTGCTCGCCGACACGGCGGAGCTGGTCGACGAGATCGACCGCGCCCGGGCCGAGGCGTCGCTGAAGCGCGCCGACGCGCGGCTTCATGACGGGCCCCGCGACGCTGACGCGTCCCGTAACGTCGATCGAGATCGCGCCAAGCGCTCGCAGGAGCGAGCGAAGAATCGAATCGCGATTTCAAAGGGGTAACGGGCGGGATTGACCGCAGGGCGCATGCGCAGCAAAGGTTCGGGCGGGATCTGACCTCCGGAGCTTGTCCTCGCCCGCGCTGCGCGCGGGCTGCGGAGGCTCTCTCCGGTCAATCCCGCCCGAACCCGAGCAAGTACCAGCGCCTCGCGGTTGACCCCCGCGTCAGCCCCACGCAATAGCGAACCGGGCTACACTCATCTCATGCGCGTGCTAGGAATCGAGACTTCGTGCGACGACACCGGCGCGGCCATCGTCGAGGACGGCAAGCTCATCGCCCACGTTGTTCGCTCGCAGGAGATCCACGCCGAGTATGGCGGGGTCGTTCCGGAGTACGCTTCCCGCGCCCACATCACGCTTCTGCCACGCGTCGTCCTGGAGACCCTCGAAGAGGCGAACACCTCCGTTGAGTCGGTCAACGGCGTTGCGGCGACGCTCGGGCCCGGCCTCGTCGGATCGCTTCTCGTGGGAATCGAATTCGCGAAGGGGCTGGCGATGGCCCGTGGAATCCCTTTCGCGGGCGTCAATCACGTCGAGGCACATCTCGTTTCGGCCGGATTGGAACAGGACCTTCCCTACCCGTTCCTGGGAATGGTCGCGTCCGGCGGGCATACGGAGATCTACCACGTGACGGAGCCCGGGGCGACCCGGCGGCTTGGATCGACGCGGGACGACGCCGCGGGCGAAGCGTTCGACAAAGTGGGGAAGGTGCTGGGCCTGCCGTACCCGGGCGGGCCGCACGTCGACCGGCTCGCGCGCGAGGGCAACGCGCGCGCCATCGACTTTCCGGTCGCCCGGCTCTCCGGCGACTCGCTCGACGTGAGCATGAGCGGGCTCAAGACCGCGGTGAAGCTTCTCGTGGAGCGGGAGCCGCGGCCGATCCCGGAAGCGCGCCTCCGGGACATCGCGGCATCGGCCGAGCGCGCGATCGTCACGGCGCTCGTGGAGCGACTCTTGCAGGCGCTCGATCGCTATCCCGCGCGCGCGTTGACGATCGCGGGCGGTTGCGCGTGCAACACGCTCCTTCGACGCGAAGCCGCGCGACTCGCCGAGGAGCGCGACATCCCCGCGCGATTTCCTTCTCCTCCGTTCTGCCGCGACAACGGCGCGATGATCGCCTACGCCGGGTGGCTCGCGCTTAGGCGCGGCGCGTTCACGCCGCTTACCGCCACAGCCATTCCCAATTTGGATTCATTCGCGCTGGGCTGAGCTGCGGCGGGATCTGACCTACGGGAGCTTGTCCTCGCCCGCGCTACCGCGCGGGCTGCGGAGGTTCCCTGCGGTCAATCCCGCCGCAGCTCAGCCCAGCGCGGTATAACTCTAAGTTACAACGAAGATTGCAGCATTGCACCAGCCCGGCGCCCCGCACGGCCCGCCCCGCCTTCCCGCTCAAGAACGCATCCAGCCATGTCGATTAATCGTAACAGCGGAGCCAACTTCCACGCCCTGGCGTGGCGAGCGCCGACCCCAAACGAGGGCCACGCGTGAGTATGCCGATGATCTCAGCGCCGACGCCGGAGTCCGGGCGCATTCTCGTCATAGAGGATGAGCCTCGCCTGCGCATCATCTTGAAGAAGCAGCTCGAGGACGCAAAGGACGCGAAGTACGAAGTGCGCACCGCTGAGGACGGCCTTCGAGGGCTCGAGGAGATCCGTCGCGATCCCCCGGACCTGATCCTTCTCGACGTCATGATGCCGGGCCTCAACGGCTTCGACGTCTGCATGAAACTCAAAGCGGACCCGCTCACGAGCCGCATCCCGATCATTTTCCTGACAGCCAAAGCGACTCTCGAGGACCGTCTCCATGGGCTCGAGGTCTTCGCCGACGACTACCTCACCAAGCCGTGGGAGACCCGGGAGCTCCTCTTCCGCGTCAGGAATCAGCTCAAGACCCGCCGCGCGCAGCTGCAATCCAACGCGCTGACCGGTCTTCCCGGAAACGTCCTGATCGAAACCGAGCTGACGAGGCGGATCACGGCCAGCGAGAAATTCGCCTTCCTCCACCTCGACCTCGACTTCTTCAAGGCCTACAACGACTACTACGGCTACGCGCGGGGCGACTCCCTGATCCGGTTCACTGCGTCGCTTCTGCACGAGGTCATCCAGCGCTCCGGTGGGGAAAAGGACTTCGTGGGGCACATCGGCGGGGATGATTTCGTCATCATCACGACGCCCGAGCTTTCAGCCGGGATCGCCGAGGCGATTCAAAAGGACTTCGACGCGAAGATTCGCGAACACTACAACCCCGAGGATCTCGCCCGGGGGCATATCACGGTGCACTCCAGCCGGCAGGGGGGCGTCCAGAACTTCGACATTCTCTCCATCACGATCCTCATCGTGACGAACGTCGCGCGCGACATCCAGCACAGCGCCCAGGTCGCGGACGTGGCGAAGGAGCTGAAGAAGATCGGGAAGGCGAAGAAGGGCAGCTGCGTGATTCCCGATCGCCGCTCCGACGGCACCTTGGTCCAGCCGGTGCGGGAAGGCATGGATTCGGAGGGGTCGTGACGCCGCCGATTCACAAGCTCGGGCCCAAGGGAAGAACGCCACTCCGGCTCGTCGCCAGCCTCGGGAGCCTCAGCTTCGCCGTTCAGTCTGCCTTCGACACCAACGGCCTCGTCACCTCCCTCGCCGAAAGCGTCCTCGATCTCGCCCGGGCGGATCTGTTCGCGCTCCTCCTCCTCGACTACGAAACGGGAGAGCTGGAGGGACATCATTTCGAGCGCGGACATCAGGGCGCGACGGGTCACACCCGCCTCGTGCCGACGCCGGGGAGCTTCCTCGGGCGGATCGTGCGCCGGGAGACCCTCGTGGTCGAGGATCCGACCGGAATCCGTCTCGCAGGTGAGGATGATCTCACCTGGCGCGGGGGGAGTCCGGAGACGGTGATCGGAGTTCCCGTCGTGATCGGCACTTCGCTCCTCGGCGTCGCGGTCGTCGCCTACCGCCGCAAGGTGGCCGTCACCGACCGCCGCCGGCGGGTGCTCCTCTTCCTCGCCGACCAGATCGGCCTCGCGGTCGACAGGATCCGCACCCACGCCGACCTGGAGGCGAAGCGGCGCAAGCTCGAGGAAGCGGCCGTGGCGCTGCGCCGGATGGACGAGGCGAAATCCGATCTGATCTCCGTCGTCTCGCACGAGCTCCGCACACCGCTCACGGCGATCAAGGCGTACACCGAGACGCTCCTGGACAACCTGGGACGGCCCACGTTCACGCTGCAGGAGAAGTTCCTCGGGATCGTGAATGAGGAATGCGACCGCCTTTCGCGCATCGTGAACGACGTGCTGGATCTGAGCCGTATGGAATCGGGCCGCCGCCGGCTGAAGGTCGAGCCTCTCGCCCTTGGCCGGCTGATCGAGGAGGTCACGCCGACGGTAGCACCCGAGCTCGCCCATAAGCGGCTCCACCTGGTTCCCGTCCTCGAGCGTGAGCTTCCGAGCATCGAGGCCGACCCCGACCTCTTGAAGCAGGTGCTCGTGAACCTAATCGCGAACGCGGCCAAGTTCTCGCGGCCGAACACCGATGTCGTGGTCCGAGCCGGGCAGAACGGCGAACGGATGAACATCGCGGTCGAGGACCACGGCATGGGGATCGCGCCCGACAAACTCTCGAGGGTCTTCGAACGGTTCTATCGCGTCGAGGACAGCGGCGCCGAGCGCGTGGCTGGGACCGGCCTCGGCCTCGCAATCGTGAAAAGCGTGGTCGAGCTCCACGGCGGGACGATTCGAGTGGAGAGCGTGGTGGGGCAAGGCAGCCGCTTCGTGATGGATCTTCCGATCCGCCAGCACGGATTCCGCGACCTCATGCGGTCGTTGGAGCCGTTCTTCGAGCGCCCGGAGCTTCAGACGCTCTTGCGAAGTTGCGTCGAGATGGTCGCGGAGGTGATGGAGGCCAGGATCGTCTCCCTCATGTTCTGCAACGAGGCCGGCACCGAGCTTCTGATCCAAGCCGCTCACGGCCTCGACGCGGACATGGTCGCCCGGACGCGGGTCAAGATGGGCGATTCGATCGCGGGGTGGGTCGCGCAGACTTCGGAGAATCTCTGCGTGACCGACATCGAGAACGATCGACGGTTCCGGAAGATGAATCATCCCCAATACGAGACCAAATCGCTCCTCTGCGTCCCGCTGAAAATCGGAGGAGAGACCGTCGGGGTCGTGAACGTGAACAACAAGAGTAGCGGCGTGCCGTTCGACGTCGACGACCTCAATCTCCTCGTGGCGATCGGGCGCCGCATCGGTCAGGCCGTGGAGCGGGTCCGCGCCGCCGGAGAATCGGGCGATATCCCGACCATGCTCGCGACCGTTCGGGCGATCGTGCGGGCGCGCCGGAGCCACCTCATGCCCAGCTCGCGCCGCGCGTTCAAGCTGGCCTCGGACCTGGGGCGGCGCCTCAAGCTCGATCCGGAAGAGGTCGAGATCCTGGGCTACGTCGCCAAGATTCACGACATCGGCATGCTCTCGATGGGCGAGGATCTTCTCTCGAGCGACCGCCGGTGGACGGAGATCGAGCGCCGCCGAATCGAGGGCCATCCGCAGGCGGGGGTCCAGCTCCTCAGGCCGATCGAGATCGCATCGAGGGTGAACGCGATCATCCTGAGCCACCATGAGCATTTCGACGGAGGCGGCTATCCGCGGGGGCTCAAGGGAGAGGACATCCCGCTCGCGGCGCGAATCCTCGCCGTGCTCGACGCCTACGAGTCGATGACGGCGGGCCGGCCGTACCGCGAGCCGTTCACCGAAGCGGAAGCGGTGGCCGAGATTCGACGCTGTGCCGGAACCCAGTTCGATCCCCACGTCGTCGAGGAGTTCGTCCGAATCCTTGGTGCGGAGTCCGAGCCCGGCGGCGCGCCCCCGAGATCCCGCGAATCGGAGCTGAATCGTGACGCTGTCCGTTGAGCTGATGTGGGCGCTCGGGGCTTCGGCCCTCCTGTTGGCGGAGCAGTCGCGCCATCGCAGCGCTCTCCACCAGGAAGTGCGCGCGCTCCGGAACACGCACAACATCGTCTTCCAACGGAATGAGCAGCTCACCCAGGCGACCGACGAGATGGGTCGCCTCTACCGAAACCAGCTCCTCACGAGCCGCAAGCAGGCCGCGCGTCTCAAGAAGGTTCTCGAAATCGCGACCTCGATCAACTCGGACCTGAGCCTCGACAAAGTCCTCCACCAAATCGTTCATGCGGTCTCCGACGCCGTGGGCTTCCGCATCGTCCTCCTCCGCGTCATGGACGAGGGGAACGGGGCGTTCAACGCGCGCGCCTTCGCCGGGCTCAACCGCGACGCGATCGAGAAGCTGGAGCAGTACGACGTTCCGCGGGAGGAGTTCGAGAGCTGGCTGCGCGACGAATTCCGCATCAGCCGGAGCTACTTCATCAGCCACAAGGCGAAGTTCTGGCCGAAGGACGACGCGGAGGGATACACGCCGGACCTGGGAGAGCGGAAAGAGGGAGAGTGGCATCAGGACGACGTCCTCTTCGTTCCGCTCTATACGAAGGATGGCTCGCTCATCGGCTATCTCTCGGTGGACGATCCGGTCGACCGGCGGCTCCCGACCCGCGAGGTGGTCGAGACCATCGAGATCCTCGCCGCCCATGCCGTCGTCGCGCTTCGGAACGCGAACCTCTATGAACGCCTCGGTGCGAGCATGCGCCAGCTCGAAGCGGCGACCGAGCGGGCGGAGGAGCTCAACCGGTTGAAGTCGTCCTTCATGTCGATCGTCTCCCATGAGCTGCGCACTCCGCTCACCATGATCCGGGCCTACGTCGAGCCCCTCTTGGAGAACGTCGGGACCTCCAACACCGAAATGCAGCGGGACTTCCTCAAGGTGATCGATGAGCAGAGCGGCAAGCTGAAGCAGCTGATCGAATCGATCCTCGAGCTCTCACAACTCGAATCGGGCCGCCTGCGGATGCACCGGGAGCCCCTGAACCTCGTCGAGCTGATCGACGAGGTCATCGCGTCGCTTCGGCCGATGGCCGATTCCAAGGGAATCGCCATCCACTCGGAGCCGGCTGCCGCCGAGCTGATCGCGGAGGCGGACCGGGATCTCCTGCGCCGGGTCCTGGTGCACCTCGGCAACAATGCCGTCAAGTTCACCGGGAGCGGCGGGCAGGTCACGTTCCGCGCGGCCTCGGAGGGCCGGATGGCGCGGATCGTCGTCGAGGACACTGGGATCGGCATCCCGAGGGAGGAGATCGCCAAGATCTTCGACAAGTTCTACCAGAGCGACGGCTCCCTCTCCCGGGAGTATCCGGGGGTGGGCCTCGGCCTCTCGGTGGCGAAGAGTATCGTGGAGTGGCACGGCGGAGAGATCGAAGCCGAGAGCGAGCCCGGTCGCGGCTCCAGCTTCACGATCGTGCTCCCGCTGACGGCGGTCGACGCGGACGTCATCACGCACGCGAGCTGGTCGCCGGGGCGCTCGGTCTCCGACCATCTCACCCGGCTGACCGTGGAGATGATCGCCGAAGTGATGAACGCGCGCATCGCCTCCCTCATGTTGGTCGACTCGGAGCACGAGGAACTCTACATCAAGGCGGCGCGCGGCCTCCGCGAGGAGGTAGTGAGCGGGACGCGCGTCAAGATGGGCGACTCCATCGCCGGCTGGGTGGCGAAGCACGGGACCCCGCTCTTGGTAACGGACGTCGAGGAGGACACGCGGTTCGGCCGCCGGAACGGCCACCAATACGAAACCAAGTCCCTCCTGTCGGTCCCGGTGAAGATCGACGGCCGGGTCGTCGGGGTCATCAACATCAACAACAAGGTTTCCTGCACGCCGTTCACGGAGGACGACCAGATCCTCCTCACCTCTCTCGCGGCCCGGGTGGCGCGGGCGTGGCAGCACGCCTCCGAGCACGACGAGAGCGCCGGCAAGGTCGAGGACGCTTCCAGGGCGCTCGCCGCCATCATCGAGAACGCGCGGCGGAGCCGCCTCAAGCTGAGCTCCGGCTCCATGGCGCATCGGGCCGTCGCGGTGGCCCGCCACTTGGGCCTCGGGGAGGAAGAGGCCCACGTCCTCGCCTACGTCGCCAGCATCCATGACGTCGGCATGTCCCACATCGCCCCAGCGGTCCTAGAAGAGCCGGGCCGGCTGGAGCCCGAGGCGTGGACCAAGGTGACCCAACATCCGGCGCGGACGGTGGAAATCCTAAAACCGATCGAGTTCCAGGGGCATGTGGCCGAAATCATCATGGCGCACCACGAGCGGATGGACGGGCGGGGATATCCGCGCGGGCTCGTAGGAGATCAGATCCCGATCGGCGCGCGGATCATCGCGGTGGTTGATGCGTACGAGTCGATGACCGTGGGTCGTCCGTACCGCCAGGCGATGAGCCACGAGGAGGCGATGCGCGAGATTCAGCGCTGCGCCGGGTCGCAGTTCGATCCAAGGGTCGTAGAGGTCTTCGTACAACTATTTGCGCGGCAGAAGGTTAGAGACATGATTCGGGCTCCAGAAGCGGCATGAGCGGCCGATACAACCCTTGATGGAGTAACGGGGAGGTGACTCGGATGTCGAAGGGAAGAATCCTCGTAGTCGATGACGAGATCTACATCGTCCATATTCTGGACTTCAGTCTCGGCATGGAGGGCTACGAGGTCATCACGGCGCTGGACGGTGAGCAGGCGTTGGAGAAGCTCAAGACCGACAAGCCCGATCTCATCGTGCTCGACATCATGATGCCGAAGCTGGACGGATACGAAGTCTGCAAGGCCATCAAGTCGAGCCCCGAGACCCGGCACATCCCCGTCATCCTCCTTTCCGCCAAGGGAAGGAACGTGGATCAGAAACTCGGCTTCGACGTGGGCGCCGACGACTACATCACCAAGCCGTTCAGCCCGCGAAAGCTGGTCGAGCGGATCAACCAGCTCCTCGGCCAGACCGTCACCGAGCGGCCGACGCCCTCCACCTAGCCTTCGCTCCGCCCTAGGTTCTCCGCGTTGATAAGCAGCGCTCAGGCGCCGGGTGCTACCATGCGGCCACTATGCGCCTGGTCCGAGTCGCCGTACCCATCCCCCTTCCCGATCGCGAGACGCTCGTTTACGAGCTCCCCGACGATGAAGAGTTCCAGGCGGGTCTCCGCGTGCTCGTGCCGGTGGGGCCCCGCCGGGTCCTCGGGACGGTCCTCGACCTCGAGCCGAAGCAGCCCTCCTTCCGCGTGCGCCGGATCGCGGGCATCCCAGAGCCGCGGCTGGTATTGACCGAGGAGCTCCTCGGGCTCTGCCGCTGGGTGGCCGATTACTACGCCGCGACGCTGGGGGAAGTGCTTCACGCCGCCGCACCCTCGCCCACCGCGCTGACCCGGCGCGCGCCACGGAGCGCCGAGGTCGAGGAAGGGGGGTGGCACGCGTCCGTGCCTCCCCAGAGGGAAGCGCTCAATCCGGACCAGCGCGCGGCGCTCGGGGCCCTGGAAACCGCCTTGGGGAGCCGCGCGTTTCACCCATTTCTGCTCTTCGGGGTGACCGGGAGCGGCAAGACGGCCGTCTACCTTCACGCCGCGATCGAGGCGGTCCGCCGCGGCGGGCAATCGCTCATCCTCGTCCCCGAGATCGCCCTGTCGCCCCAGGCGCTGGACTCCTTCCGGCGGAGCGGGCTCACGCGCGTCGCGCTTTACCATTCGACGCTTCGGCCGAGGGAACGGGCGGAGGTTTGGCGGGCGGTCGCCGCGGGGGAGCTGGATCTGGTCGTCGGGACACGCTCCGCGGTCCTCCTTCCGTTTCGCGATCTCCGCCTTCTCGTCGTGGACGAAGAGCAAGACGGGGCCTACAAGCAGGAGGAGTCTCCCCGGTACCACGCTCGCGACGTCGCGCTCGTGCGCGCCCAGCGGCTCGGCGCGACGGTGATTCTCTCGTCGGCCACGCCCAGCCTGGAGAGCTACGCCCGGGCGAAGCGTGGGACCTACGGGCTCCTCTCCTTGCCGCACCGCGTCGACGGGCGGCCGCTCGCGACGGTGCGGGTGGCGGATCTGAGGACGCGCGGAGCCCAGGCCGCTCGCGCTGCCGCCGAACGTGCATCGCCTCATCGGTCGGAAACCTCACGGCACCTGAGCCCGCTCCTGACGGAAGCCATGGCGAGGACGCTCGAGCGGCACGAGCAGGGAATCCTCTTTCTCAATCGCCGGGGCCACTCCACCTACCTGCAGTGCCGCGGCTGCGGCGAAGTGGCGCAATGCGAGCGGTGCGACGTTTCCCTCACGGTTCACTCGGAAGATTCGACTCTCAGATGCCACTACTGTGGGGCTCAACGGAAGCTTGAGCCTGCCTGCCGCGGCTGCGGCGCGGTCGATCTCTGGTTCGGGGGCGTGGGAATTCAGAAGATCGAGGGCGAGGTCGCGCGGATATTTCCCAAGGCCCGGATCGCGCGCCTGGATTTCGACGCGGTAAAGCGCCGCGGCGCCGCCGCCGCGATTCTCGGCGCGTTCCGAGACGGGAAGACGGACTTTCTTTTGGGCACGCAGATGGTCGCGAAGGGCTTCCATTTTCCCGGCGTCACGCTGGTCGGAATCATCCTGGCCGACCTCCAGCTCCACCTTCCGGATTTCCGGGCGGCGGAGCGGACATTCCAGATTCTGACGCAGGTAGCCGGTCGCGCTGGGCGTGGGGAGAGCCCGGGCGAGGTCATCATGCAGTCGTACGATCCCGATCATCCCGCGCTCAAGTGCGCGGCGGCGCAGGACTACGCGACCTTTTTTGGGCTCGAGGCGGCCGAGCGACGGGAGCTCCAGTACCCACCCTACGGCCACCTTGTCGAGGTGGAGGCGCGGGGAAGGGTGAAGGAGCGGGTGATCGCGGGCGTCGGAGAGATCAAGCGCGCGCTCGCCCGGGCCGCCTCCGGCCCGGAGGTTTCGATCCTGGGGCCGGCCCCAAAGCCGCTTTCCCGCATCAAAGGGATGGAGCGGTGGCACCTCCTCCTGCGCAGCTCGTCGCGCAAGGCGCTCCGGGATCTCCTGAATCGAGGCCTCCCGGCCGTTCGTGGCCTGCGCCTCCCGGGGGTCCACGTCGCCATCGACGTCGACCCCAGGCAGCTCCTATAAATCTCAATAGGACATCGGGTTCGTAGACGGACCAACGGCCCCCTCCGGGGCCTTGGGCCTTGACATGCTACGGTCCCGCCTATTCAATCGGGCCGTTCGGGTGGAACGGCCCCCGGCCTCGGCGGGTTCTAGGGTATAGGGAGGAAGCAATGAGGATCGAACTTGGAAATCGCGGGCTGCTCCGGATCACGATCGTGATCGCGCTGAGCGTGCTCTTGGCGGCTCCCGCAGCCGACGCCAGCATCTGCTTCACGAGCGGAAAGGTCTACGTGCAGCAGAAGGTGTACGACAAGGCCTGCTGGCAGCTCGAGTGCGCGCGGAAGACGGAGCCGGACAACCCCCAGGTCTACGCCCTCTTGGGCATCGCCCGTTTCGAGCAGAAACAGTACGCCTCGGCCGGCGCGGTCTTCCAGACCGGCCTCGACGTCGCGGCCAAGAAGAAGGACAAGAAACATCAAGATGAAATGACCACGAACCGCGCCTCGATGACGGCCCGGCTCTTCAATCTGGGTATCGCCGCGCTGAACCGCGCGGGGCGGATCGCCGAAGAGGACAGACGAACGAGCGACGCCGGCACGCCGCAGGCGGCGCTTGAGAAGGAGCGCGGGGAGCCGAAGGACTACGCCCGATTCACCGAGGGCGGGAAGGTCCACGAGATCTGGTACTACCCGGAGCAGGGGATCGCCTATCACTTCACGCCGGGAAGCACCGAGCCGCTCCAGATACCGTACAAGCCCTTCCGCGGGCCGGCCGACGCCGGGGTCGCAATCACCGACACCACCGTCTTTCCCGCCTACTCGGGCGCTTCCGCCGTGGCCGAGGCGGCCTA
>JBGPMG010000015.1:0-22930 GCA_041486815.1 Candidatus Eiseniibacteriota bacterium
ACCTGGAGCGCGCCCGGCGTTCCCGCTCCGGCCTGTGACGACGCGGTCAACGCGGGGGTGAATTTCTCGCGCAGCTCCACCACGAGGCGCTGGGCGAGCTTCTTTCCCACCCCGGGAAGGGTCACGAGGAAATCCGCGTCCCCGCTCTCGATCGCCTCCCGGACGCGCGACGCCGTGGCTCCGCTCAAGATTCCGACAGCGAGCCGGGGGCCGATTCCGGAGACCGAGATCAGGCGCTCGAACAGGTTCCGTTCGACCTCGTCGCTGAACCCAAAGAGCTGGAGCGCGTCCTCCCGGACGTGGAGATAGGTGAGGAGCGTGATCTCCCTGCCGATCGCGGGGAGCGTTTCGAAGCAGGAGACCGAGATCAGGATTCGCATGCTGAACCCGCCAACGCGGATGACCGTGGAGGTGGGGTTCTTCGCGGCGAGGGTGCCCGTGATCGCGTCGATCATCGCGAAAGAATCCCCTTCCAGACCGCGGCGACCCGCCGGCGCGACGAGACAACGTCGATCCGGTGCTCCCGGGCCGGGCCGCGGTTGGCGTGGCAGAGGGCCACCGCCAGCGCGTCCGCTTCGTCCTCGCGGATCGCTCCGACGCCAGCGAGGAGCCGCCGCACCATGAACCCGACCTGTTGCTTCGCGGCGCCGCCCTGGCGGACGACCGCCATCTTGACCTCGGTGGCCGTGTACTCGTGGATCGCGGCGCCGCTCTGCCTCGCGACGAGGAGGATGACGCCTCGAACGTGGCCGATCTGAAGCGCGGACTGGGCGCTCTTCCGGACGAACGCGCGCTCCACCGCAACCTCGTGCGGGCGGGCCTCCTCGAGGAGGGCGGCCAGGCCGTCGTAGACCGCGATCAGACGATCGGAAAAGGGAAGGGTCGCGCGGGGGGCGATCACGCCCGAGCGCTCGTAGTGAACCCGGCTCCCGTCCAGGCGCAGGAGCCCGTAGCCGGTCACGCGGCTGCCGGGGTCGATGCCGAGGATCAAGGTGCCGGCGACGGTCGGCGCCGCTTCGGGCGCCGAGACCGCGCTATTGCTGGATCTTGGCGAGGATCTCGGCGGTGATGTCGAGATTCGACGAGACCCGTTGGACGTCGTCATGGTCCTCGAGCGCCTCCATGAGCTTCAAGGCTTGTTCGGCATCCTTATCGCTTAGCGAAATGACGCTCTGGGGCACCTTCGTGATCTCGGCCGTGGTGGCGGTCATGCCCTTCGCCGCAAGCGCGGCCTTCACCGCCTCGAACTGCTGGGGCGGCGTCGTGATCTCAAACGATTCGAGATCGTCCGTGTCGACGTCCTCGGCTCCGGCATCAAGCACAATGGCGAGAAGCGTCTCCTCGTCCACCGCGCCGCGTGGAACGGCGAGGATCCCCTTGGAGTGGAACATCCAGTGCACGGCGCCCGCGTCGGCCATCCGTCCGCCGCTCTTGGTCAGGATGTGCCGGATCTCGCCGGTCGTCCGGTTCCGATTGTCGGTGAGGGACTCGATCAGGATCGCGATCCCACCGGGACCGTAGCCCTCGTAGGCGACCTCTTCATAGGTCGTCCCCTCCAGCTCACCGGTTCCCTTCTTGATCGCTCTCTCGATGTTGTCGGCGGGCATGTTGACGCCTTTGGCGCCGAGAATCGCCGTGCGGAGTCGCGGGTTCCCCGCCGGATCCCCGCCTCCGCTCCGCGCGGCGACGGTAATCTCCTTGATCCACTTGGTGAATACCTTGCCGCGCTTTGCGTCGAGGGCGCCCTTCTTCCGCTTGATGGTCGCCCATTTGGAATGACCGGACATCGAAACTCCCTTCGGCCCGCCCTCAGGGCGGAGCCGCGAAACAGGTCAGCGCAGCAGGACGAGACGCTTGGAGTAGGTCTTCTCGCCCACCGCCAGCTGATAGTAGTAGATGCCGGAGCCCGCGCGGCGACCATTTCCATCGAGCCCGTCCCAACGGATCGTGCAGGTGGCAGGCACCGGCTCGTAGGTGTCCACGAGTGTGCGGACAAACCGGCCTGAAGCGTCGAAAATTCGCAACGCCACGGGCACCGACCCCGCAGGCCCTGTCAAAGAGAAGTCGATCTGCGTGAACGCCCGAAGAGGATTGGGCCGGTTTTGAAGTAGCGCCACACGCGGCGGAACGGGCGGCGGCGTTGGAACTCCCACGTCGGTCGTGGAACTCGTCGTGAACCGGAACCGGTCCTTGCTGATGCGTTGGTGCGACTCAGGATCGGTCGCCGTGACCGTCCACTCGTAGATCTTGCTCGGCCCCAGGTAGCTTGTGAAGACGAGCAACGTGTCCGTTGTGGTCCCCTCGAAGACACAAGAGTCTGGCGATGTGCAGCGAAGCTGCAGCTTGTAGCTCACCGCGCTCCCCTGAGGATCCAGCGCCCGGCGCCACTTGAACGTTACGTCCGGCGGCTTGCTCACCACCCCGTTGTTGATCGGGATGAGCAGGGCGAACGGCTTGGGCGCGACGATCCCGCCGAGGGGCGAGCCGTAGATCGCCTTCACCACGTCGATCCGCCCCGAGCCGTAGTTGTTGTCGGGCGTCGCGGCCTTGTCGGCGGTGCTCATCAGCGCCTGCCGGACTTGGGCGACCGTCCACTCGGGGTGCGCCTCGCGCACGAGCGCGGCCGCCCCGCCTATGAGCGGTGTCGAAAGCGAGGTCCCGCTCGCCGGAGCGACGAGCGTCGGGCTCCCCGCCACGGCCCACGGCGTCGCCACGCCTTGCGCCACGACCTCGGGCTTCGTCCGGCCGTCGAAAGTTGGACCCCGCGCGGAGAAGCTCGCGAGGAAGTCCCCCGAATCAACCGCACCGCACGAGAGGATGCTATCGGCGTCGGCGGGCGCCCAGAGCGATCCGAGCCCGGGCCCGGTATTTCCCATCGCGTTCGCCACGACGATCCCGCGCCGCGCCGCCATGATCGCGCCGAGCGTGACCACGGTCGTGTGGCCGTCCAGATTCGCGTAGGTGTAGTCGTTCGCCGTCCCGTCGAAGTCCAGGTAGGCTAGCGAGGAGGAGATCACCTCCGCCCCGATCGAGTCGGCCCATTCGACCGCGGCGACCCAATTGTCCTCCTCGACCGGCGTCTCCGTTCGGACGTCCTCGGTCTTCGCGAGGAGAAAGCGGGCGTTGAAGGCGGGCCCGATCATGTTCGACTGGTAGTAGCCGCCCAGAACCGACCACGTCCCGGTGCCGTGGTCCCATTGCCCGGCGACGTCACCGGGCTGATTCGCGGTTTCGCCGTCGTTGAAGATGAAATCGTGCTCCGCGATGCGGAGGAGCGGCGACGTCGCGTTGTGGGTCTTGTCGAATCCCGAATCGAACATCGCCACGATGATCGAGGCCGCGCTCCATCCGGAATCGTGCGCCGCGATAGCGTTGATGCCGGTCAGGGGCGTCGTGGAGGCCCCATAGGCGACCGGCTTGGGAAGCGTGGGCGCCGAGCCTAGGAGCTCGGTCCGAAACCGCGGGACCTCGAGGCCCTCGCCGCGCGTCGGCGACTCCTGGCCGCCCTGCGAAGGCGGTACCGAGCCCTCCGGAACCGGCGCGATGCGCCTGGAGCGGCGCGCGGGCGTCACGACCCGCACGAATGGCAGCGACGCGATGAGCCGCGCCTCGGACTCGTCGGCCTCAACGGTCATCGCGTTGAGCCACCGCGAGACGTGGCGCACCGCGGCCCCGGTGCGTGCCACGGCCTCGACGTAATCGGGAGCCACCGGGAGATCGTAATAGTCGGGGACGAACCGTCCGCCGGTCTCGCGGGCGCGCCGGGCCCTCGCCTCCTCCGTCACGCGGGCGCGGACTCCCTGCAGCGATCGCGCGAACGAGGCGGCGTCGCCCTCGCGCTTGTCAGTGAAGTAGACCCAGAGCACCGACCGACCCTCCGCGTGGAGCCGGCTCAGGGAACTCTCGGTGAGAACTTGGGGGGCGCGAGGGGCCGGCGGCGCGTACTGAGCGTGGCTTTCAGTTCGCGGAAGCGCAAGCACTGCGACTGCCTGGCCGGTGCGGGGCAAGGCGGCGCCCAGGATCAGCCCGAAGCCAAAGCAAACTGCCAGACGTCTCATGTGCGGTCCCTTCTAGCTTCCTACGCTGAAGCCATCGCCTCCCGATCGGCTTTTGCCTGGGCGATGATCTTCTCGGCGAGCTCCCGGGGGACCTCTTCGTAATGGGCAAATTTGGTGCGATGCGACGCGCGCCCCTGCGTGAGCGAACGGAGGTGCGTCGAGTACTTGTATAGCTCGGCCTGGGGAATCAGGGCGCGGATGACGTCGTAGCGCGTCTCGGCGTCCATGCCCAAAATCTTTCCCCGCTTCGAGGAGAGGTCGCCGGTGACCGCGCCGACGAAGTCCTTGGGGACTCGGACCTCGACCTCGACGATCGGCTCCAGCAGGACCGGGCCCGCTTCCTTGGCGCCCTCCTTGAAGGCGATCGATGCCGCGATCTTGAACGCCATTTCCGAGGAGTCGACCTGGTGATAGGAGCCGTCGTAGAGCGCGGCCCGGAGGTCGACGACCGGGTATCCCGCGAGCACGCCCTCGTGCATCGCTTCGATGATCCCCTTCTCGACTGCCGGGATGTAGTTCCGGGGCACGGAGCCGCCGACGACCTCGTCCACGAACTCGAAGCCGGCGCCGTGCTTCAAGGGCTCGAGGCGGACGTGGACGTCACCGAACTGGCCACGCCCTCCCGTCTGCTTCTTGTGCCTTCCCTGCTTGCTGACCGACCGGCGGATCGTCTCCCGATACGGGATCCTCGGTTTCGCGGTCTCCACGTGCACTCCGAATCGCCGGTTGAGCTTCTCCAGCGCTACGTCGACCTGGAGGTCTCCCATGCAGGAGAGAATCGTCTGGTGGAGGTCCCCTTCCACGCGGACGTGGAGGGTCGGGTCCTCTTCGCGGAGCTTGTGGAGCCCCGATCCCATCTTCTCCTCTTCGCCTTTCGATTTCGGCGCGATCGCGATCTCATGCGCGACGCCGGGGAACGGAATCGGCGGGAGGACGATCTGGTGGTGTTTGTCGCAGAGCGTCTGCCCCGTGTGCGTCTCCCGGAGCTTCACCGCGGCGCCGATGTCGCCCGCCGCGATGTGCCCGGCGTCGGTCCGCTCCTTGCCGCGCACGGTGAAGACCTGCCCGACCTTCTCGGCCCGCTGCGCGCTGGAGTTCCACACCTCTTTGCCCGGGGAGAGCGTGCCCGAATAGACCCGGATGATCGACAGGTCGCCCGCGTGGGATTCGCTGCTCGTCTTGAAGACCAGGGCGGCGAGCGGCGCGGCCGGCTCGGGCTTGAACTCCACCGGATCCTGGGTGCCGGGTTTCGTCCCTTTGACCGGCCCCAGATCGGCCGGGGAAGGCATGACGTCGACGATCGCATCCAGGAAGAAATCGATGCCGAGCATCGGCACCGCGGCTACGGGGACCGCTGGGATGAACGACCGGTGGAGGACACCCTCCCGGAGCCCTTTGTGGATCTCCTCGACGTTCAGCTCCTCGCCGCCGAGGAATTTCTCGAGGAGCGCATCATCGGCTTCGGCCGCCGCGTCGACGAGGGCGGCGCGGGCCTTCTTGACCTCGGCGTCCAGCTCCGCGGGAATCGGTCCTTCCTTGGCCGAGCCGTCCTTTTCGAAATGAAACGCCTTCATCGAGGGGAGGTCTACTAAGCCGCGAAACTTGTCGGCGCCGCCGAACGGCCACGCGATGGGGACGAACCTTATTCCGAGCCTCTCCGTCGCGCTTTCGATCGTCTTCGCGAAGGAGGCATGCTCCTTCTCCATCTGGGTGACCGCGCAGAGAATTGGGCACCCGCGCTCGTGGACGCGCTCCCAGATCATCTCGGTGCCCGCCTCCACCCCAGCCGCCGCCTTGAGGCAAACGATCGCGGCGTCCGCGGCGCGGAGTCCGGCGACGCAGTCGCCGATGAAGTCGGCGTAGCCGGGCGTGTCGATCACGTTGATCTTGGTGCCGCGCCACTCGAGCGGCGCCACGGAAAGGCTGATCGTGATCTTGCGGTGAATCTCTTCGGGGCTGAAATCGAGTGCGGTCGTTCCCTCTTCGATCTTTCCGTGCCGCGCGATTGCTTTCGTGCGGAACAGAAGCGCCTCGGCGAGGGACGTCTTTCCGGTGCCGTGGTGCGAGGCGAGGGCCACGTTGCGAATTTGGTGGGGCTGGAATTCCTTCAACGACGCCTCCTGGTCGCGGGAGGTAACTTAAGTCGTTTCATGGCAATACGCGCTCAAACATATGGTACCACAGCCTCGAAGCAAGCGTCAAGGAGTCGGACAGGGGGACTCCGGTACAGGTTGAATCCGAATGCGGGACGACGGAGACTCACGCGCGATGGCATCCGAAGACCACTACGTCCTCATCCGACGCCCCGGCGCCGAGCCCGAGAAGATCGCGGTCCGCAAGGACACGACCTCCACCTTCGGCCGTTCGCAAACGAACTCCATCGTGCTGTCCGACGCGTCGATCTCCCGCCAGCACGCGCATATCTACTTCCGCGACGGCTCCTTCTGGATCGAGGACCTGGGGAGCAAGAACGGCACGAAGCTCGGAACGAGGCGGCTCGAAGCTCCGACCCGCCTTAAGGCCGGCGACCATGTGCAGCTCGGCAACATTCATGTCGTCTTCTCGGGAATGGGGGAAGGAAGCGGGAGCGGTTCGGCCCGGGTCGCCGACGTGGAGGCCCCGGTTCACGTTCGGGCCGTGCCGCTGGACGAAATCTCGAGCAGCGGCGCGATCGACACGCGCTCGTTTGCGTCGGACCTTTCCCCGGAGCGGGTCGGAAATTTCCTGCAGGCGATGGACCGCGTCGGCCAGGCCCTTCTCGCCTACCGCCCGCTCGAGGATCTCTTCCAATTCATCGTCGGGCTCGTGTAGGAGGTCTTGAAGGCGGATCGCACCGCCATCCTTCTCCGCGAAGGAAGCGCGGACAATCTCGTCGCGAAGGCCGTCTCCCAAACCGGCCGGGGCGCGGGTGAAGAGATCGTGGTCAGCCGGAGCATCGCTCGAATGGCGATCGAGCAGCGGCAGGCGATCCTCACGAGCGACGCGCAGAGCGACACGCGATTTCGCGAGCAGGAGAGCGTCATCCGCCAACGAATCCACTCGGCGATGTGCGCGCCCCTCTGGCACGACGATGAGGTGCTCGGCCTGATCTACGTGGACAACGTCGCCGCCCCCGCGCCGTTCGAGGACGGCGACCTCCGGCTCCTGACCTTCATCGCGCACCTGGCGGCGGTCAAGATCCGGGAGACGGAGAACTATGAAGCGCGCCAACGCCAGGATGAGGAGCTGAAGCGCGCCGCCACCCTCCAGCAGGCCCTCCTCCCCACCGACCCTCTGATCGCCGGGTGCGTCGAGGTCGCGGGCCGAAACGTCCCCTCGCTCGACGTCGGGGGAGATTATTTCGATTTCGTCGATTCGACCGAGGGAAGGCTCGTCGTGGGCCTGGGAGACGTGGCGGGCAAGGGGATGCCGGCGGCCCTCCTGATGACGCACCTCGCGGCGAGCGTGCGCGCGCAGGTCGAGACCGAGCGCCCGCTCATCGAGGTGGTGAGCCGGCTCAACCGCTCCATCCACCAGAATGTGCGCGGCGAGCGGTTCATCACCCTCTTCCTCGCGGAGGTCGACACGCGGAGCGGTGCTTTGCTCTACGTGAACGGGGGCCACAATCCGCCCTACTTGATGCGGGCGTCCGGGGAATTCGAAACGTTGACCGAGGGCGGCCTGCTCTTGGGAATCATGCCCGACGCCGCGTACGCGTCCGGCACGGTCCAGCTTCGCCCAGGGGATATCCTGACGCTCTACAGCGACGGCGTGACCGAAGCGCGGAACAGCGACGAGGAGGAGTTCGGGGACGATCGCCTGATGGAATTTCTACGGGAGGCCCGGTCGATGCGACCCGAGGAGATGGTCGACGCGCTGATTCAGCGGGTGCGGGAATACTGCCGGCCGGGGAAGCCCACCGACGATGTGACCGTGGTGGTCATGCGCCGCTCTTGAGGAATCCCTTCACCTTCGCTTCGCTGCGCCGCCACCGCGTTCTCGAGATTCCGCTCCACCAGCCTGGAATAGATCACGGCGTCCCGATACTCCTTGCGCGCGAACGCCGAGCGCGCCTTGGTGAGCTGACTGACGGCGTCCCGCTGGAGCCGCTGCGCCGCCGCGTTCGGCTTCTTGCCCAGTTCTTTCGACGCTTGCTCGAGGGCGCGCTCCGCCCCTTTCAGGGCCTTCGACGCGGTGTCGGGCGAGACCGGAAGATCATCACAGTCCCGGAGGAGGTCGAGAACTCCGTCGCGAACCGCGATCGCCCGGGCGTGGGCGCGCTTGATCTGCCCTGCCTTGAAAAGCTCCCGCGCGCCGGCCAGATCCTTCTCCAGTCCGTCGTAGCGCTTGGTGACGTTCGAGCGCGCGACCCCGCGAAGCAGGTCGTCCGCGAGGCCCAGGGCGTCCTCGGCATGCTCGATCGCGCGCGAGACGTAGACCGGGTCCTCTTCGGGCGGTCCGACCATGACGGCCGCCTCCCGCGCGAGCGACCTCGCTTCCCGAGTCAATCGCGCGGACCGCGCGTAGAGGCGGAGGTCGCACGCGTCGCGGGCTTCCTGCTCGCGCTGGATCGCCACCCCGAACTGGTCCCGCGCGACCGAGTTTCCGGAGCGGAAGACCTTCGGGCGTAGGACGGAGATCAGGCGATCGGTGTGCAGGAGCTCGCGCCCGATGCGCTCGGGCTCGGAGAGCGCGTCGACATCGACGGCCGCGTACGCGGACCACCCGACGGTTGGGAGCGCGGGAGGTCCCATGGCGACCGCGGCGCAAACAGGGGCGAGTGAAACGGGGGCTGCAGCCGGCAAAGTTGCTATCGCGGCTCCCGGTGAGGCCGCGTGGCCCCCGTCAGAATTTGCGGCGAGCGGACGATCGGTGGCGCGGGGCGCAGAAAGACCCAACAGCAACGCAAGGGTCAGTACGGTCCCCATTCGGGCGCGCATAAGGCTGCCGAGTCCGGCTGCTTCTACGTCTCAGCGGTTCGAAATCTGTTTCCGGCCTGGGGCTGCATGAGGTGGAAGCAGGCAATCGTCGTGCCATGATTGGAGTTAGAAAACGGCCGGGGTGGGTCCGATTCGATACCATTCGGGGCCGCGAGGTTAGCGAACGGGCCCCAAAAACCGGCCCTCGGGAGCGAGGGCCTAGGCCCTCGTTTTTTGGACCCGCGGGTACCCGCCTGTACCGATCGGGCCGATCAAGGCTATGCCTGCGCTTCGCCCCCGTCAGGCTCCGGGCCGCCGATCGGGATGCCGTGGCTCTCCATCCGCGAGTAGAGGGCGCGTCGTGATATTCCGAGGAGCGCCGCGGCTTTGGTCTTGTTTCCCTGAGAGCGTTCCAGCGCCTCTCGGATCAATCGGTTTTCGATCTGCTCGAGGCTCATCCCGAGCGAGAGCAGATCGCCGGGGTCTCCCGCGATGCGGCTTCTCTCGAGTGGGAAATGCTGGCGCTCGATCTTCCCTTCTACCCCGGCGAGAATGCACGCCCGCTCGATCAGGTTCTGCAGCTCGCGGATATTCCCGGGGAAATCGTATCCACGCAGATATTCCAACGCATCGGGGGTCAAGTCCGAGAGGTTCCGTTCTTGAAGCAGCACGAAGTGCTCCACGAGCGGCGGGATGTCTTCCCTCCGCTCGCGCAGCGCCACGAGCCGGATCGGGAAGACGTTGAGCCGATAGTAGAGGTCCTCCCTGAACTTCCCCTGCTGGATCATCTCCTCGAGGTCGCGGTTCGTCGCCGCCAAGATCCGTACGTCGGCTCGCCGCATCTCCTCGCCGCCCACCCGGACATAGGTCCGATCTTGGAGGACGCGAAGGAGCTTCACCTGGATGCTCTGCGGCAGTTCCCCGATCTCGTCGAGGAAGACGGTCCCTCCTTCGGCGATCTCGAAGCGGCCGGGCTTGGTGCGGATGGCGCCGGTGAAGGCTCCCTTCTCGTGGCCGAACAGCTCGGACTCGAGAAGCGTCTCGGGGAGCGCGCCGCAATTCACGGGGACGAACGGCGCCTCCGCGCGATGGCTCGCCGCGTGGATCGCTTGGGCGAAAATTTCCTTTCCGGTTCCACTCTCCCCGAGGAGAAGCACGTTCGCGTCCGTGGGGGCGACCCGCTCCGCAAGGCTCCGCGCGTCGCGCATCGGGGAGCTGGTTCCCACGATGGAGTCGAAGTGGTGGATGTTGATCTGTTCGCGGAGATTCTCGATTCTGCCCTTGAGGACGCTCGATTCCTGCCGCAGCTTCCGGTGCTCCAGCACCTGGCGCACCCGGAGCGGCAGCTCCTCCAGAATGTTGTCCTTCACGATGTAGTCGGCCGCCCCCTCCTTCATCATCTGAACCGCCTCCCGCGTATCCGCGAAGGCGGTCATGAGGATGACGTCGGGCTGGTAGCTCTGTGCCCTCGCCTCCCGGAATACCTGGAGCCCGTTCGCGCCCGGCATTCTCATGTCGGAGACGACGACGTCGAACGGCCGCGACCGGATCTCACGGATCGCCTCGTCGCCGCCAAGGGCGATCGAGACCTCGTACCCGGCCTCCTTGAGGGTGGTCTCGATGAGCCGGCAGAGGTTCTCCTTGTCCTCCGCGACCAGGATGCGATCGGCCATCGTCAAGCGCCCTCAAGTGGGATGCGGATATCGAACAGCGCGCCGCCCGCGGGCGCATCCCCAACTGTAACCGATCCACCGTGCTCCGAGATGATCCGATCGACGAACGCGAGCCCGAGCCCCGTCCCCTTGGCCCGCGTCGTGAAGAAGGCGTCGAAGATCTTCTTTCGGATGTCGCGCGGCACGCCGGGCCCGGTGTCCTCGAACTGGATGCGCACATCCCCCCGACGCTCAAATACCCGGATGACCAGCCTCCCCCCGTTCGGCATCACGTCCCGCGCGTTCAGCGCCAGGTTCAGGAAGACGTGGTGCATCGCCAGCGGGTCGCCCATGAGGGAGATCCCGTTCGTGGCCTTCCATTCAAGCGCCATCGCCACCTGGGAGCGGTCGAGCTCGACGCGGAGAATTCCCAGCGACCGCTCGAGGACCGGGCGCAGGTCGAACTCCTGTGGCTCCAGATTCGGCCGACGGGAGAGGTGGAGGAAATTCTGGACGAAGGCGCTCATCCGGCCCACCTCTTCGTCGATCATGTTGAGGAGCTTCGTCCGCTCTTCGGAGCCGAGCTGTTCGTATTTCTGGAGCCTCGTCGAAGCTCCCCGGAGGACGGCCAAGGGGTTTCGGATCTCGTGCGCGACCCCGGCCGAGACCTGGCCGATCGAGGCAAGCAGGTCGGTGTGGCGCATGTTCTCCTCGATCCGGTGCAGATGGCCCACGGTCCGTCCGTATCCGATCCCGATCACGACGACCAGGAGCGACGCGAACACGGCCGCGCCGTAGAGGGAGTTGCGGACCATCTGGAGCGGCTGAAACGCCTCCGATCCGCCCTCCACGGCGACGGCGCCGAGCACCGCGCCGTCCGGTCCCGTGACCGGCGCGTAGCCGGATCGCAAGTACTGGCCGTCCTTATAGTAGAGCGACGAATGGGAAGTCGCGCCGATCAACGCCCTGGTGAGCGGAACGCGGTCGAGGACCACGTCGTCCGGCTCGAACGCGAACGGGTCCCGGAGGCGAAGCAGCACGCGCCGGGACGGATCGACGAGAATCACGTTGGAAAGACCCGCGCTCGCGGCGAGCCGCTTCCACTCCGTCCGCACCGCGTCCGCCGCCTCCTGCGCGTCCATCGCCATGGAGAAGTCGGTGAGGGCCGTGTCGGCGGCGGCGGCGGTATCGGCGGCCGCGAGCGAGAGCATCTCGAATTGCGCCGGCTGCACGAGAAGCGCCGCGATGTGGGCGGTGCCCTGAAGCCTCTTCCCCAGCTCCTGGTCCAAGAGCCGCTGCGAGGTTCGGATGGAATAAATGATCGTGCCGTTCACGAGGAGCAGCAGCGCCCCGAGAAAGGCAAGGGTCCCAAGGATCCGTGGTCGGATGCTCTGTCGGCGGGGAAACATGATGGCGGCGGAGACGCCGTGACCCGGAAGGGTACCAGGGTTTCCCGGGCTGTGGTAGGTTTCGCGTCCAAACCATGAGGCGGCACGCCCTTCCGTTCCTGCTCGGCGCCGTCTCCGGGGCCCTAGGCGGACTGATGGGCATCGGGGGCGGCACCGTCCTCGTCCCGCTCCTCGTGTACGCGCTCCACATGGCGCAGCACGAGGCGCAGGGCACCTCGCTTGCGTTCGCGATCGTCACGGCGCTCGTGGCGGTGGTCCCCTACTTCGGCCACGAGCGGCTGGATGTGGTCCTGGCCCTCTGGCTCGCCGCCGGAGCGGTCCCGGGCGTGATCCTGGGATCGCGCCTGGCCGCCCGAACCTCCGCCGCGCGGCTCCGGATCGTGTTCGGCGCCTTGATCCTCGTGACCGCAATCCGCCTGCTCGCCGCGCCGCCCATGGCGCAGGGCGGAGCTGGTGTCTGGCCGCCTGCTCTCAACGTGCTTCTTGGAGTCCTCGTGGGGACGGTTGCGGGGTTCGTCGGGATCGGCGGCGGGACCATCCTCGTCCCGATCCTCGTCCTCGGCCAGAATATCGACCAGCACACGGCACAGGGCATTTCCCTCCTGATGATCATCCCCGTCGGAGTCGTCGGGGTGGTGAGCTACGCCCAGCGAGGGCGGATCGTCGTTCCGGGGTTCCCGGCCCTGCTCGCGGGCGGGGCGATCGGCGCGCTGATGGGCGCGCTCCTCGCGCACCGCACCAAGGCGCCGACGCTCACGCGCCTCTTCGCCATCCTCTTGCTCGCGACGGCCGCGCAAATGATTTTCGGGCGGCCGCGTGGTAACGTCCCCCGATCCGCCGAACCCCCAGGAGGCATTTCATGACGTGGATTTATCGATCACTCGCCGTTGTTCTCGCGTTCGCGCTCGGCTGCGCGGCCGGGCCGGACCCGAAGCAGATGTCCCGCTTTGAAGATCTCTCCCGCACCTACATCGAGGCCTCCTACGCCTACAACCCTTCCTTCGCGACCTCGTGGGGCTTTCACAAGTTCGACGACTCCCTCGAGAACTGGACGCCGGAGGCGATCGGCGCGGAGGAGGCGCGGATCCGCGGCGCGCTGAAGGATCTCGAGACGATCGATCCCAGGAAGCTGGACCCGGCGACCCGCATCGACTTCGAGCTCTTCCATCGCGGGGTGGAGGGAAATCTCTTCAGCCTCGTCGAGATGCGTCCGTGGGAGAACGACCCGGGGCAGTACAACTACGGCTTCATGCTCGAGCCGATGATCGCGCGGAGCTACGCGCCGCTCGAGGATCGCCTCCGATCGCTCACGTCCCGGCTCCGGCAGGTCGGCCGGCAGCTCGCGAACGCGCGCGTGAACCTCAAGAACCCGCCCCGGATGTTCACCGAGTTCGCGATCGGAGATTTCGGAGGAACGATCTCCTATCTCCAGAACGACGTGACCCGCGCCTTCTCGTCGGTGAAGGACCCGGCGCTTCAGCGCGATTTCGAGAAGGCGAAGGCCCAGGCGATCGCCGAGACCGAGCGTCACGTGAAGTGGATGCACGACACGCTCCTCCCCGCGAGCAACGGGAGCTACCTCCTCGGCGAGGATCGCTACAGGAAGAAGCTCAGCTACGAGGAGATGATCGACCTGCCGCTCGACACCCTTCTTGCCGTCGGAGAGCGGGAAATGCACCGGCTCGACGCGCGCTACCGGGCGGCGGCGAAGAGGATCGATCCGACAAAGCCGGTCTCGGAGATCGTCGCGATGATGCGCCAGGATCATCCCTCGGCGGACAGCCTGCTCGACTACGCGCGGGGCCTGCTCGAGGGGATACGCTCGTTCTGCATCGAATCGAAGTTCATCGCGATCCCTTCGGAGGTGCGGTGCCAGGTCCGCCCGACTCCGGAATACGCGGCCAGCCGCTCGTTCGCGAGCTTTGACGGGCCGGGTCCGCTCGAGACCAAGGCGACGGAGGCCTATTACAACATCACGCTGCCGGACAAGAGCTGGCCCAAGGATCGAGTGGAGCAGTTCCTCCAGGGCTACAGCCGGTGGACGCTTCCGTCGGTCTCCATTCACGAGGTCTATCCGGGGCATTACACGCACTTCCTCTACGCCAAGAACTCTCCGACGTTCGTGCGAAAGGCGTTGGGCTCGGGGGCCTTCGCGGAGGGCTGGGGGCTCTACACCGAGGAGGCGGTGCTCAATCAGGGCTACGGAAACGGCGACCCGAAGATCGAGTTCGGCGTCATGCGCTGGGCGCTCACCCGGTCGTGCCGCCTTCAGGTCGGCATCCGCCTCCATACGCGGGGCATGACGATGGAGGAGGGCATCCAATACTTCATGGATCACGCGGGTCTCGAGCGGGTCAACGCCGAGCGCGAAGCGGGGCGCGCGGCCTTTGATCCGACGTACAGCATCTACACGCTGGGCGCGCTCCAGATCCGGAAGCTGCGCGACGACGTGGCCCGCGAGCAGGGGAAGAGGTTCGATCTGGCGCGGTTCCACGCGACGATACTCTCGCAGGGAGCGCTCCCCGTCGCGCTGCTGCGCCGCATGCTCCTCAAGTCGGAGGGCTCGATCCTCTGAGCCCCGAAAGGACGCGGCGTCTGCTGCTGGGCCTGTACAGCACGGCGCCGGCCTGGGCGATCCCGGACGCCGAAGTGGACGCCCTCCGCCGGGATTTTCCGGACGTAGAGATCACGAGGGCGGCCTCGGACGAAGAGCTTCAGGCGGCGATCGGGACGGCGGAGATTCTCTTCTCCTGGGAGCCGGGCGAGGAGGCGATGGAGAAGGCATCGCGCCTCCGCTGGCTCCACGCTCCCGCGGCCGGAGTGGGAGCTTATCTCCGTCCGAGCTTCCTCAAGACGCGGGCCGTGATCACCAATTCGCGCGGCGCCCACGCGATTCCGATCGCGGAGCACGTCGTCGGGATGCTCACGGCCTTGGCGAGGCGATTCCGGGCCGCGATCGTGGAGCAGACGACCACGGGGATGCGGCGGGAGAATTGGTGGGTGGGGACGGAGGTTCCCGACGAGCTGAACGGCAAGACGCTGGGACTCTTCGGCTACGGCGCGATCGGACGCGAAGTGGCTCGGCGCGCCGGCGGTCTCGGGATGCGCGTCCTCGCGCTCCGCCGGCATCCGGAACGGCGCTCGGAGTGGGATCCGGAACTGCTCAAGGCGCTCGGACTCCCTCGCGAGGAGCCGAGGATCGAGGCGGTCCTGGGCCCGGCGGACTTCGGCCGCCTGCTCGAGGAGTCGGACGCGATCGTCGTCAGCGCCGCGCTCACCCCCGAGACCCGGGGCATCTTCGGCGCGCAGGCGTTCGCGCGGATGCGCCGGGGATCGTGGTTCGTGAACATCGCTCGCGGGAAGATCGTCCACGAAGAGGATCTGATCGCCGCGCTCCGGGGCGGACCGTTGGGCGGAGCGGCGCTGGACGTGTTCGAAACCGAGCCCTTGCCGCGCGAGAGTGGCCTCTATACGCTCGGCAATGTGATCCTGACGCCCCACGTCTCCGGCCTGTCGCGTGGGTTTTGGCCCCGCGCGATGGCGCTCTTCCGCGCGAATCTCGTCCGGGACGCAAAGGGGATTCCCCTTCTAAACCGCGTCGATCCCGAGCGGGGCTACTAGCGGACCAGGAGTCGATGGTGAAGCCGTTGATCGGCATTTGTCCCAACATCCGACCGACTCGAAGGCGGGGCGATGCCTACTTCCTCCTCGGGACCTACATGGATCTGTTTTCGCGCAACGGCGCGATGCCGGCCATCCTGCCCCTGGTTTCGACCCTCGAGGAAGCGCGCGAAGCGGTGGGTCGTTTCGACGGGCTCGTCCTCACCGGCGGCAAAGACCTGGAGCCGGCACGGTACGGGCAGACGGTCCGCCACCCCGACATGCTGGGATCGGCCGCCCGGAACGCTTCGGATCTCTACTACGCGCGCGCCGCGCAGGAGCGCGGCACTCCCACGCTCGGCATCTGCCTGGGCATTCAGGTGATGAACGTGGAGTTCGGAGGATCGCTGTTGCAGCACATCCCCGAGGACATGCCGGGGGCGCTGGAGCACGAGGAGGAGGACGAGGACAAGGACGCGCCCGAACACGCGGTCGCGCTCGAGGCAGGCACGCTCCTCGCGCGGATCCTCGGCGAGGGAGGCGGGCTGGTCAATTCATTCCATCATCAGTCGGTCGACCGGGTCGCCCCGGGATTTCGGGTGGCGGCGCGAAGCCCCGACGGCGTCATCGAGGCGATCGAGCGGACCGACCACCCGTTTTACATCGGCATTCAGTGGCACCCTGAGCGCATGCCGGACGCGCCCTTGACGCGCCGCCTCATGGGCGCCTTCCTCGACGCGGCGCGCGGGGCGCATATCAAAGCGTAGCGGCCGCCCCCGGTCGGGGCCCCTACCAGCCGTACTTCTTCTTGATCGCCTGGATCTGGTCCAGATGGTTCAGGTCGTGCCCCGCGATCAGCTCGAGAGTCCTGCGAACGGTCTCCCTTCCCCGCTCGGGGTGCATCCCGTAACGATTCCAGGTGCGTCGAGGCACGGAACCGACCAGCTCGAGATTGACCTTCCGTAGAAGTTGGATCTGCGCGACGGTTCGCGGCCCGCTCAGCCGGCGGTGGCGGAGCTGTTCGGTCCAGGTCGCCTGGTCGTAGGCCAGGATCGGCCGGCCGGACTCGGAGAGCGCCATCCGGTAGCGGAAGCCGTAAACGATCTCGGTATCGAGCAGGTGCCCGAGGATCTCCGCGATGCTCCACTTCCCGCGCGCCGGACGACGCCGGAGCTGGCTCGGGGTGAGGCCTTTGACGGCCCGCGCGATCTTGGACGGTCCCGTTCGCATGAGCGGGATCGGCTTCCGGCCCGCGCGGTAGCCGTCGATCTTTCGCATGTACTCGCGGAACTCGGGGAGAATCCTGGGGACGGCCCGACGGCGGGCGCGGGTTTTGCCGCGGGACTTCGCGCGCCCCGCCGCGCGGCTCCGAGTGCGTGTGATCGATTTCACAAGCCGCTCCTTTCTGTTAAAGTCAGCCGCTCCATGAATCCGAATGCGAGATGGTAGCGCAATGAAGATCGGTGTACCTCGGGAATCGGGCCCAGGCGAGCGGCGCGTCGCGGTCGTCCCCGATGGAATCCGACAGCTCAAGACCGCGGGCGCCGAGATCCTCGTCGAGGCGGGCGCCGGCGCGGGGGCCTTCCACGCCGACAAGGCCTACGCGGACGCCGGCGCCACCCTCGTCTCAGATCCCGCCCTTCTCTGGTCCGATGCGGACGCCATCCTAAAGATTCAACCTCCGCTCCCGCATCCGACGCTGGGCCGCGACGAGGCCGATCTCCTCCGCGAAGGCGCCGTTCTCGTCTGCATGCTCCGCCCGCTCAGCAACCTCGACGTGGTTCGCACGCTCGCGACGCGGCGCGTCTCCAGCTTCAGCATGGACTTGATCCCGCGCACGACGCGCGCCCAGCGGATGGACGCGCTCTCTTCGATGGCCACGGCAGCGGGCTACAAGGCTGTCCTCCTCGCTGCCTCGGCGGCTCCGCGATTCTTCCCGATGCTGGTCACCGCGGCGGGAACGATCGCGCCCTCCCGGGTCCTGGTGATCGGCGCCGGCGTCGCAGGGCTCCAGGCGATCGCCACGGCGCGGCGCCTCGGCGCCGTGGTCGAGGGCTACGACATCCGCCCGGCGGTAAAGGAGGAGGTGGAGAGCCTCGGCGCGACCTTCGTCGGCCCGAAGCTCTCCGTGGAGGAGGCGCAGGATCGCTCGGGCTACGCAAAGGAGCTGTCCGCGGACGCGCGGGCCCGCGCCCAGGAGCTACTCCTGGCTCGGATTCCGGCCTCGGACGTCATCATCACGACCGCGCGCGTCCCGGGGCTCCCGGCGCCGAAGCTCATCCCGGCCGAGGCCGTCGCGAAGATGAAGCCGGGCTCCGTGATCGTCGATCTTGCGGCCGACATGGGCGGGAACTGCGCGCTCACGGAACCGGGTCAGGAGGTCGTGCGGCACGACGTCACGATCCTCGGGCCGATCCGGCTCGCCGCCACGATCCCGATCCACGCGAGCCAGATGTATTCGCGCAACATCACGACCTTCTTCCTCCTGATGTTGAAAGAGGGGAAGCTCACGCTCGATTTCAACGACGACATCGTCCGCGACACCTGTGTGACCCACGACGGCAAGATCATGCACGCTCCCACGCGGGAACGGATCGAGCAGACGGCAGGGGCCGTTGGGGCCGCCGGAGCGGCAGGGGCTGCTGGCGCCGCTGGGGCAGCCGCCGCGGCTGGGGCAGCCGGCGCGGCTGGAAGCGGCAGCGCGAGGAGCGTCCAGTGATCGATCAACTGTTGAACGACTTCACGATCTTCGTTCTGGCGATCTTCGTCGGCTACGAGATCATCTCCAAAGTCCCCGTGATCCTCCACACGCCCCTCATGTCCGGGACGAACGCGATCCACGGCATCGTGCTCGTGGGCGCGATCCTCGTCCTGGGAGGCGCCGACTCGACCCTCGCGCGCGTGGTCGGATTCTGCGCCGTGGTTCTCGGGACGGTGAACGTGGTCGGCGGGTTCATGGTGACCGACCGCATGCTCCAGATGTTCCGGAAGAAGTCCGGACCCAACGAACCGTGATCCATTCAGCTCCGCTCTCGGGCGCCATCCACTTCACCTACATTGTCTCGTCGGTGCTCTTCATCCTGGGCATCAAGGGGCTGAGCTCCCCGAAGACCGCGCGCTCCGGAAACCAGCTCGCGGCGATCGGGATGCTTCTCGCCCTGGTCGCCACTTTGCTCGACCGCCAGATCCTCTCCTACACGTGGATCGTGGCCGGGATCGCGGTGGGGGCGGCGATCGGCGCGTACGCCGCGCGGACGGTCACGATGACGGCGATGCCGCAGATGGTGGCGCTCTTCAATGGGTCGGGCGGAGGCGCCGCGGCGCTCGTCTCCTCTCTCGAGTACCGGCACCTGCTCCATTCGACCGGATCCCTGCCGGTCGACAGCGGTGTCAGCATCCTCCTCGGCGCGCTCATCGGCGCGGTCTCCTTCTCCGGCAGCATCGTGGCCTTCGGGAAGCTCCAGGGCATCTTCACCGAGCGGGCGGTCACCTACCCGCTGCAACAGGTCGTGAACGGTCTCCTGGCCGCGGCGATCGTGGTCCTGGCGTGGATGGTCCTGAACGGGATGGGCGGAAACGCGGCGTTCCTGGCGTTCCTGGCGGGATCGCTTCTTCTCGGCGTCCTCGCGGTGATCCCGATCGGGGGCGGCGACATGCCGGTCGTGATCTCGCTCCTGAATTCCTTCACCGGGCTCGCCACCGCCGCGACGGGATTCGCGCTCCACAACGCCGTGCTGATCATCAGCGGGACGCTGGTCGGCGCTTCGGGAACGCTTCTGACCTATCTCATGTGCCGGGCGATGAACCGCTCGATCACCAACGTCCTTTTTGGCGCCTTCGGCGCCGCGCCCAAAGCGGCCGCGCCCGCCGCCGGTGGCTCGGCTCTGGCCGCGAAGCCGGTCCGGGACGTCTCCGTGGAGGACGCCGCCACGATCCTCGCGTACGCCCGCAAGGTAATCATCATACCCGGGTACGGCCTCGCCGTGGCGCAGGCCCAGCACGCGCTCCGGGAGGTGGCGGATCTACTGAAGGCGCGCGGCGTTGAAGTCACCTACGCGATCCACCCGGTCGCCGGGCGGATGCCGGGGCACATGAACGTGCTCCTCGCGGAGGCGAACGTGCCCTATGAGGAGCTCAAGGACTTGGAGACGGTCAACCCCGAGTTCGAAAGCGCGGACGTGGCGTTGGTGGTCGGCGCGAACGACGTCGTCAATCCGGCGGCCCGACATGACCCGCAGAGCCCGATCTACGGGATGCCGATCCTGGACGCCGACAAGGCGAAGCACATTCTTGTTTTGAAGCGGAGCATGAAGCCGGGATTCGCGGGAATCGACAACGAGCTCTTTTACGACCCGAAGGCGATGATGCTCTTCGGCGACGCCAAGGAATCGATCACGAAGTTGGCGGCCGCCTTGAAATCGTTGTAGACGGCCCTCCCACGCAATTGTTTTTTCCCCCGCCCCCACCGGGCGTATACTTCCCCGCGAACGGCGCCCGGCGCCGGGGTCGACCGGGGCGCCTCCCGCATCAGGAGGTATCAATGCACCGACTTCGCGCCACGCATCCGGCTCCTCTCGTCGCCGCATCGACGCTCGCCCTCGCACTGACCATCGTCCTCGTCGCGCTCTCGTGGTGTCCGGCCAATGCAGATCCCGAGAGCCCCCAGACGTTCCACATAGCTAATATCACGAAGGTCATGGTCGGGTTCAACGGCGACAGCACCATTCAAGCCGTGGAGATCAAGATGCTCTTAGGGGGCGAGAATCTGGTCAGCACGATGCAGATCGCGACCTACAACGGGAGCGGCGTCAAGATAGCGACGCTCGGAACGTTCCCGGCGACCGTGCCGAACGGGCTCGCGGGCGACAACATCCTCTGCGCGACGCCGAATTTCCAGACCACCTTCGGCATCATCCCGGACCTGCTCCTCACGCCGGGGATTCCGGTCACCTCGGGGCAGGTCGTGTACGAGAAGGCGACGTGCCGGGTGAACGCGCTCCCCTATGGGAATGTGACGACGCCGCTCACGAGCGCCACGGTCGCTCCGCCGCTGCCGCGTGATGGCGCCGCGGTGCTGGTGCGCACCGTCGACGACGCAACGGCCCCGACGTGCCCGCTCTCCGAGGATGCCGCCGCTCGGTTCGTTCTTCGGACGGGAAGTTCCACGAACCCGATCGTCTTCCGGAACAACGCGCGGGCGACGGTGAGCGTATTCTCGACGGTGACGGGGACGGACGGATCGCCGCCCGCGCTCTCCGTGCTTCAAGCCTCGCCCAATCCGTTTCGAGGAACCACCCACATCGAGGCGCCTGATTGGCGGCCGCTGAGCGTCTACAACATTCAGGGCAGGCTGGTGCGTGTGCTGACCTGCCTTCAGGGCGGGGCGTGCCCGAGTATCGCGGGCCCCTTCCGAGGCGAATGGGACGGCACCGACGGCCAGGGTCGCGAGGTGCCTTCGGGGATCTACTTCCTTCGCTACGCGGGCGCGAACGGCCTCGTCGTCAAGCGGATCGCCCTGACGCGCTGACGCGGCCGACCGGCCGCGGCGCTATCGGACGATCACTGCGCCCTCACGCATCCCCATCCCGCAGGCAAACTTGACGCCGGCTGAATCGATGGTCCCAAGGGCCACGCGCACCGGCTGGTTCAAGGGGAGCGCCGCGCGGACCTTACCGCCGGCGACGACGATCTCGGTCGCGCACGTCTGATCGCTGCGCCGTGTGACGACCAAGGTCACGACGTCGCCCTTCTTCACCTGGATTTCATTCGGCTCGAATCCCTTGTCCGTCACAGCGACCTGTATCTCCTTCATCCCGCCCTCCCTTCCACCACCGCATCCCGACACGACAGCTATTCCGAGAATCAGCGCAAAGGCGGCAATCGCTTTCATAATAATGGTACCTCTTGGGTGAGTGGCGTATCACGCCGTTCGGGAATTCCCTGGCTTCTCGGCGCGCTCCGGCAGATGACGACCCTTCCACCAAGCGAAGATCGCGGGATAGACGGCTAGCTCCAGCACGAACGACGTGACTACGCCCCCGACCATCGGCGCCGCGATGCGCTTCATCACGTCCGCTCCGCTCCCCTCGCCCAGCATGATGGGCACGAGGCCGAAAAGAATCGCGCAGACGGTCATCATCTTGGGCCGAATCCTGTGCGCCGCCCCCTCGACGATCGCCTCGGTGAGGTCCGCGCGGTCCCTGAGAAGGCCTCGCGCCTTGTGGTCCTGGTGCGCCAGCTTCAAGTAGAGAAGCATGACGACCCCGGTCTCCGCGTCGAGGCCCGCGAGCGCGATCATTCCGACCCAGACCGCGACGCTTAAGTTGTAGCTGAGGATCCAAAGGATCCAGACCGCCCCGACGAGGGAAAACGGCACCGCGAGCATCACGATGGCCGACTCGGCCACCGAGCGCATGTTGAGGTAGAGGAGCCCGAAGACGATCAGGAGCGTGAGCGGGACCACGAGCGTGAGCCTCGCCTTCGCCCGCTCGTAATACTTGAACTGTCCCGACCAGTCGATTCGATAGCGCGGCGGGAGGGTGACGCTGCGTGCCACGGCCCGCTTCGCGTCGGCAACGAAGTCCGCCAGAGGGCGCCCCGCGACGTCCACCGAGACCAGCCCGAACAGCTGGCCGTCCTCCTCCTGGATCATGGGTGGGCCGGTGCGAAATTCCATGCGAGCCAGCTGCGCCAGCGGCACCTGCGCGCCCGACGGGGTCGGAATCAGGACGCGCTGGAGCGCGTCGGGATCGCCCCGGAAATCCCGCGCGTAGCGCACCTTGATCGTGTAGCGCTCCCGGCCCTCGACCGTCTGCGAGACGACCATGCCGCCGATGGCGGTCTCGATGACGTCCTGCACGTCCTCCACGGTCAGGCCGTATCGGGCGACGGCCCCCCGGTCGATGTCGAAGTCGAGGAAGTAGCCCCCCGTGACCCGCTCGGCGAAGGCGCTCCGGGTGCCGGGGACCCCTTGAAGGGCGGTCTCGATCTCTACGGCGGTCCGCTCGATCTGTGCGAGGTCGGGGCCGAACACCTTGACGCCGACCGCGCTCCGCACCCCGGTCGCCAGCATCTCGTTCCGGGTCTGGATCGGCATCCACCAGATGTTGGGCATTCCGGGAACCCGGACCCGGGAATTCATCTCGGCGATGAGGCCTTCCCAGGTGAGCCCTTTCCGCCACTCCGATTCCGGCTTGAGGGTGATCACGGTCTCCACCATGGAGAGAGGGGCCGGATCGGTCGCCGTCTTGGCGCGGCCGATCTTGCCGAATACCGTCGCCACCTCCGGGATCTGCTTGAGCTCCCGGTCCATC
>JBGPMG010000016.1:0-22859 GCA_041486815.1 Candidatus Eiseniibacteriota bacterium
CACTGTAGCCCCACCTGCACGTTGTTCATCTTGCCGAGCGAGACCTGGTGCGCCTGGATCTTGCCGGCGTCTTTGATCCGGCCGAGCTGGAGCGC
The DNA here is from genome assembly GCA_041486815.1 of Candidatus Eiseniibacteriota bacterium. Classification (GTDB taxonomy): domain Bacteria; phylum Eisenbacteria; class RBG-16-71-46; order SZUA-252; family SZUA-252; genus WS-9. Next base: position 96 of record JBGPMG010000016.1, read on the forward strand.
GAGGAGCTGGGCCTTCGTGATCTCGCGGATCATCCAGGCGAGCTTCTCCTGCACCATCTGAAAACCCGCGATCGGGCGGTCGAACTGGATGCGGGTCTTCGAGTACTCAAGCGCCTCGTGGTAGCACGCCATCGCCGCGCCCAGCCCGCCCCACGCGATCCCGTAGCGCGCCTGATTGAGGCAACCCAGCGGGCCTTTGAGTCCCTCGACGCCGGGAAGGATGTTGTCGAGCGGGATGCGGCAGTCCTGGAACGTCAGCTCGGAGGTCACGGAGGCGCGGAGCGACCACTTGCCGTGGATATCCTTCGTGGAGTAGCCGCGCGTCCCGCGATCCACCAGGAAGCCGCGAATCACCCCGTCGAGACGTCCCCAGACGATCGCGACATCCGCGATCCCGCCGTTCGTGATCCACATCTTGCTTCCGTTCAGGATGTACGAGTCGCCGTCCTTGCGCGCCGCCGTGCGCATGCCCGCGGGATTGGACCCGAAGTCCGCCTCCGTGAGCCCAAAGCAGCCGATGATCTTGCCTTGAGCCATTCCCGGCAAGTACTTCTGCTTCTGCGCGTCGGAGCCATAGGCGTAGATCGGGTACATGCAGAGCGCGCCCTGGACCGAGACGAAGGAACGGATGCCGCTGTCCCCGCGCTCCAGCTCCTGCATGATGAGACCGTAGGCCACGTTGTTGAGCCCGGCGCAGCCATATCCCTGGAGATTCGCGCCCAACATCCCCAACTCGGCCATTCCGGGAATGAGATCCGCGGGAAAGGTGCCTTCGCGGTAGTGGCGCTCGATCACGGGAATCACCCGGTCGGAGACGAATCTCCGGACCGAATCTCGGACGAGAATCTCCTCGTCGCTGAGAAGGCCGTCGACTTCCAAAAAGTCGACGCCGGCGAACTTCTGCATGAATCCTCCCGGGGTGTACCGAAGCGGGATCGGGATCGCTTCGCAGCCGACGAGCATAGCCGCGCCGCTGGGAGGGCGCAAGGGAGTTGGCGAGGCGGCGGATCGAGCGGGGCGCTGCAACGAGCGGAAAATGTATGAGGCCGCCGGGAGGGGTGCCGGCGGCCTCGTGATGCGGGAAGGTGGCTTTCGCCTACCAGCCCGCCTTGCCCCCTGAATATTTCGAGAAGTGCCTGAGCTCGGTCGTGATGCCGCGCGGGTTCAGCGGGCATGGCGCGCCCACCATTTCGGGATGCTGGCTCAAGTCCTTGTCGCACCCCATGTCGACCCACTTGTCGTGGTCGGGGTCGTGCCAGTACATCGAGAGGGTGTCCGTGGAGGCGTCGGTGTCATTGACGCAGAGCGCGAGATGGACCGGTTCGTTGAACGCGTTCAGCGTTCTGGGGAAAATATCAAGGTCGCAGACCATCACGGTCGAATCGGGCATCGACATCGTGATCGTTCCGGTCCCTTCGAACGCGCCCGGCGGAACCATCAGATAGAACCGGCCGCACCGCATCTTTGCACCCAGCGAGCCGTCCACCATCTCCACGGCTTCCAACCCGCTGCTCGTGGCGCCGGGGTTCGTGAGGTCGCCGGCTGGGTTCCCGCCACCGGGCGGAAGCTGCGTCCAACTCGTGGTCCCGTCCGGATGGACCACGAGGACGTCGGGTCCGGTCCGGGTGGGGTTCGGATCTCCGCCGCCGCCGCTACCCTTAAGGGCGGGACCGACCGCGGAGTTGCCACAGCCCGAGAAGGCCGCAAGCACGAATACCAGAGCGGTCCAGCGGACGATCGGGTTGGAGAGTTTCATGATGTCGGCCTCCGGTCGGCGGCCTGGTTCCCGGGACGGGGAGCCGCTTCGGTCTGAGAGACGTAACGCATATAGGCATCGCGAATGAAGTACGTGGCGATGACGGCAAGAAACGCGCTCATATATCCCCAAGTCAGGAAGAGGATCGCAAAGAGATATCCAAGGAGCTTCAGCACGACGGCGCCTACCAGCTCATATGAAAACGCGAAGCTCGTCCGCCAGACCTTCCAGACCGCTTCCCGCTGGTGGAGCGCCACCACGCCGGAGATGAGCCACGTGTTCAGCAGGAAGTAGGTCAACCCAGACAGGAGGAGCGGCACCGCGTTGAGCGGTGAGAGGATCGCGTCCACGCTCGAGCTCATCCCGCCGGTCCGCGAAAAGACCATGGAAGCGGCGGCGACGGTCAACGCACACGCCGCGGAGTTGAAGAGGGCCTGGTACCACTTCCGGCGACGGAACAGGAGGTCGGCGATAAGGCCCGCCGCGGCGGTCACGGCGATTGCAGAGGAGGCAGACAATAGTATTAGCGTCGCGAAGTTCGCGGCGTTGGCCATGCTGAGGTACCCGCGCCCCTTGGGCGCCGGGAGCCACAGCACCTCGCCGAGCAAATTGGCGAGCAGCCAGAAGAGGAGCGAGAGCCAACCGACCGTCGGATCGGGAGCGCCCACACCCCAGAGCGCGATCCCTCCCGCCGCGACGACCAGTGCGATGTAGCAGGTGAGGAGCATCCGCTTCTCCCTAAAGTCCTAGAAGTCCGAGCAACGCCGAGCTGGCGAGCGCGAGCTTGAAGAGGACCTTCTTCGGCAACCGTGTCATCTCAACCTCCTTGTTCCTTGGCTCGTCCGCGCCCTTAGGCGCCGCAACCCACCCACTTCCCCAATCCCACTCCTACGTGGACGCATGGGGCGTGCCGGGGTAGGCCTAGCCATTAAGTCGTTTATCTTCAATATATTATTGCTGCTCATGAAAGGGAGACTCGAAGGCAAAGGGCGGAATCTCGCAGGGATTGGTCGGATCGGGCCACGATCGCGAGCCGGGCTGGGGCCGTCTGGCGGGGCGCGTATCGAATACGGTATAGTCCGTCGCGCGTTGGTCCGGGATCGTATCCGCCCGCCGTAGGGTCTCGTGCATCCAGGGTTGTCCCCATCGTCTAGCCTGGCCTAGGACACCGCCCTTTCACGGCGGCAACAGGGGTTCGAATCCCCTTGGGGACACCAGTTCCAGGCGCAGCGGCGCCACAGCCTCACCCCAAGTTAGGAGAAAGCATGCTGATCAGCGACAAGATGGCAACCGCCATCAATACGCAGATAGGGAACGAGTTCGGCGCGTGCATTCAGTACGTCTCGATCGCGGCGCATTTCGGCACCGAGAACCTGCCGGAGCTGTCGAAGCACTTCCACAAGCAGGCGATGGAAGAGAAGGACCACGCCCTTCGATTCGTGAACTACGTGGTCGACGCAGGCGCACGCGTGGTCATCCCGGCGATCCCGGCTCCGAAGTCCGGCTTCAAGAGCGCCGAGGAGGCGGTCCAGCTCTCCCTGGATTGGGAGGAGACGGTCACGAGGCAGATCAGCGGCTTGGTGGATCTCTCGATCAAGGAGAACGACCACATGACGCGGAATTTCTTGCAGTGGTTCGTGAACGAGCAGCTCGAGGAGGTCTCGAGCATGGACCAGCTCCTGAGCATCGTTCGGCGCGCGGGGGAGAATGGGCTGATCTTCGTCGAAGATTATCTGGCCCGCCGCGGAAACATCGCGGTTCCTTCGGCCGCTGGAGCCGACGCTACGTAACGGCGAGCGGCGGTTCCAGCCGCGAACCGCGAAAGACGTCACCGCGAACCGGGTCGCTTGAAATACGAAGGGGCCGGCTCCCGAAGAGGGAACCGGCCCCAGATTCTTCTTGCCCCTTCGCGGGCGGCCGACTGCTCCTAGTTCGACGTTCCCGGGCTCGAGGCGGACGCCGAAGCGACCTCCTTGCCGTCGGCGTCGCGGTAGGCGATCGAGCCCAGGTTCAGCTTGGAGATCTGAGGCTCGATCTTGCTGCGGTCTCCTACGGCCACGACCACCATCCGATCCGGAACCAGGTGCCTCTTCGCGACGTCCATAACGTCCGAGGACTGGATCGCTTGTACGCGTCCCGGGAGGGTCTGGTAGTAGTCGAGCGGTAGATCATAGAGGTAGATCCCGGACATCGTTCCGGCGGTGGACGACGTGGTCTCGAAGTTGGCCGGAAGCGAGCGGATGATCGACTCCTTCGCGAGCTTCAGCTCGTCCTCTGTCACGCCGCCGTCCTTGAGCTTCGCGACTTCCTTCAGGATCTCCTGGATCGAGGGACCCGTCGCATCGCCCCGCACCGCGGCGCCGGCCATGAGCGGGCCGACCGCCCGGTTCTGGCCGATGAACGAGAAGGCGCCGTAGCTATATCCCTTGTCCTCTCGAAGATTCATGTTGATGCGGCTGGAGAAGAGCCCGCCCAAGATGGTGTTCATGACGTCGAGCTTCTCGTAGTCCGGGTCGGAGCGCTTCACGCCCATCTGTCCCGCCAGAATCATCGTCTGGTTGGAGCCGGGCTTGTCGACGATCACGACGCGGGAGTTCGCCGTCGTTCCCGCGGCCGGCATCGCCGCGGTCGTGGCCTCGCCCTTCCAGGTTCCGAACGCGTCCTGAGCCAGCTTCTTCGCTTCGGCGACCGTGACGTCGCCCGCGATGATCAGAGCCGCGTTCTTCGGGCTGAAGGTCGACTTGTACAGGGTCGTGAGATCTTCGCGCGTCATCTTCTTCAACGCTTCCTCGGTGCCGAGCTGCGTGTGGCCGTAGGGATGCGTCGGGCCGAAGAGACAGGCGTTCATGACGCGGAGCGCCGTCGGCCACGGTTGGTCGCGTTGCTGCATGAGCGCGGTCAGGCGATCGTTCCGCACGCGCTCCACTTCCTTCGCGGGGAACGACGGGTTCTGCACGATGTCCGAGAGGATCGCCATCGCCGCGGGCGTGTTCTGCTTGAGCGCGCGGATGCTGGCGTTGCTTCCGTCGGTCTGCGTTCCCGTGCTCAACGAGGCGCCGAGCGCGTAGGCCTCGTTCGCGATCTGGAGCGCGTCGCGCTTCGCCGTTCCTTCATCGATCATCGACGCCGTGAAGCCCGCGAGGCCGGGGAGGCCGGCCGGATCGGCGGCGCTGCCCGAGCGGAACACGAGGTTCGCCGAGACGATCGGCAGGTAGTGCGACTCGACGACGTAGAGCGCCATCCCGTTCGGCAGCTCCGTGCGCTTCGCCGAGGGGAGCTGGGCCGTGTTGTTGGGGCCCGGACTCGGCACCGTATTCCTCCACGGCTCCTTCGACTCCACCTGGGCGGTTTCCTTCTCGGGCTTCGGCGGGGCCGTCGGGTCCGGCGGAAGGTTCTTGTCGCCGGGCATGGCATAGACCACGACGCGCGCGCTCTGCTTGAGCTGATCGTTCGCGAACTTCTTCACCGACGCGGGCGTGACCGCGGCGAACCGCGCGAGGTCCTTGTTCAGGAAGCCCGGATCTTTCAAGTGGTGGTTGTACTGGTTGAGGCGGTCCGCCACCCCTGAGAATCCACCGAAATTTTCCAGGCTCGTCACCGTCGCTGAGTAGATCGAGTTCTGGGTCGCGGCGACTTCCGCGGCGGTCGGGCCTTCCGCCGCGAAGCGGGCGAGCTCCTCGTCGATCGCCTTCTCGACTTCCGCGGTCGTCTTGTCCGGCTTCACGGTCGCCGTGAGCTGGAAGACCGAGCCGAGCGTGTACGACTGCTGCACGACCGAAACGTCCTGGCAGATCTGCTTCTCATAGACGAGCGACTTGTAGAGCCGGCTCGCCTTGCCGCCGCCCAAGATCTGCGCGGCCACGCCCGCGTCGGCGTCACCCGGCTTGAAAATCGGAGAGGTCAGCCAGCACATGTAGACGCGGGGAAGGGTGATCTTGTCGGTCAAGGTCGCGCGCCGCTCCTCGGTGATCGGAGGGGTCGTCGCGGTGATCGGCGGGACGTCGGCTCCCCGCGGGAGCGAGCCGTAGTACTTCGCGACCAGCGCCTTCGTCTTGACCTTGTCGATGTCGCCGACGATCACGAGGCTGGCGTTGTTGGGGCAGTAATAGCTGCGGAAGAAGTTCTTCACGTCCTCGAGTTTCGCGGCCTGGACGTCCTCATGCGATCCGATCACCCAGGGGTAATAGGGGTGATTCTTCGGGAAGATCATGTGCCACATCTGCTCTTCGACGATCTGGTACGGGGCGTTCTCTACGCTCTGGCGCCGCTCGTTCCGGACCACGTCCTGCTGGTTCGCGAGCGAGGCCGCGTTGATGCGGTCGAGGAGGAATCCCATGCGGTCGCTCTCGAGCCAGAGCGCGAGCTCGAGCTGGTTCGACGGCAGGTCCTCCAGGTAGTTCGTGCGGTCGAAATCGGTCGTGCCGTTGATGAACGACGCGCCGGCCCCTTCGAGATACTTCCAGATCTGGTCCTCGCCGACGTGACCGGACGATTGGAACATCATGTGTTCGAAGAGGTGGGCGAAGCCGGTGCGGCCGGCGGTTTCATTCGCCGGGCCGACGTGGTACCAGGTATTCACGGCGACCAGCGGCAGGCGGTGGTCCTCACGGAGGATCACCTCCAGGCCGTTCGGCAGCGTATATTTCTCGAAATCGAGTTTCACCGCCGGCGGCTTGACGCCCGCGGCGAGGGCGGGTGCGACAGAGGCCACTACCATGGCGGTGGCCAACACGAGCGCGACGGTGAGCGGGGCTCGGTCGCGGCCTCGGATACGACGAAAGCTTGACTGCGAGTTCATTCCGATTCTCCTTGGTATGTGGGGGTCGTCGGCGCGGGGAATGACATTGATACTGGGCAATCGTTTGCGATGTTCCGGGAATCCTGCCTCCCTGTCAAGGATGGTCGGCGCCCGCCGACGTAGGAGCGAAGGGCCGGCCAGGGTCCACATCGTTCGCGTCGCGGCACTCCTGATCCTTCCTTTTCTCCTCTCGGCCGCCGACCCGGCTCCGAACCGGGGCGTCGCGACCAACCCGACCGCCGCCGAGAACGCCCGACCCGGAACCCGAAATTGGGGACTGTCAAAGCCAGCAACACACAGAGAAATAGAGGGATATGCTTCCAACTCCAGCGTCGCACCCGGGGAGAGGCTGGCGTTTCACGTCAGCACAAGATCCCATCTCTTTGACATCGAAGTGTACCGACTTGGTTGGTACGGCGGAATCGGGGCGAGGCGCGTCGCGCTTGCGCGTGACCTCCCCGGCGCCCCTCGGCAGGCGCCTCGCCCAAGGCCGAGCGACGGTCTCATAGCGTGCGACTGGCCGGTCTCGTACACACTGGCCGTCGGTCCGGACTGGGTGAGCGGCGTCTATCTGGCGCGGCTCACGGCGAAGGGGGACGGCAGGCAGGCCTTTGTCCCCTTCGTTGTCCGCGAGGGTCCGACCCAAGACCACGCAAAGCTCCTCTTCCAAAGCTCGGTGACGACCTGGCAGGCCTACAACAACTGGGGCGGGAAGAGCCTCTACGACTTCAACAGCGTCGGCGAGAAGCGCGCGCGACGAGTCTCGTTCAACCGGCCGTACGGATCCGGCCCCGGCTGCTGGGCGGGGCTTGGGGCGGGTGAGCTCCTCACGGTGGCCCACGCGCCGCGGCCCGCGGGATGGGAGTACCCGATGCTGCGCTGGCTCGAGCGATCGGGTTACCACCTGGCCTACGCGACCAACCTCGACATCCATCGGGACCCCGAGTCTCTTTCCGGACGGCGCGCGCTCTTGATCATCGGTCACGATGAGTACTGGTCCCGGATCATGCGCGACCGGATCGAGGCGGCGCGCGATCGGGGAACCCATCTGGGGATCTTCGCCGCGAACGTGGGCTACTGGCAGATCCGGATGGAGTCGCCCGGCGCTGGGGGCGAGAGCCGGATCATGTTCTGCTCCAAAGACGCGGCGCTCGACTCGCTCTATGACACCGAGGCCGACGCCGATCTGACCGTTCGTTTCCGGGATCTCCACCCGCGGAGGCCGGAATCGGCGCTCGTCGGGATGATGATCTCGGGTGAGAACGTGGAGGCCGATTTCGTTCCGCTCCCCGAGCGCCGGGGCCACTGGGTCTACGAGGGAACCGGGATCGCCCGAGGAACGACAAGCCGCCTTCCAAGCCTCGAGGGATACGAAGTGGACCGCTCGTTCGCGGACGATTCCCTCTACGGCCGCTGGTCGCCTCCCGGGATGACGGTGCTCGCGCGCACGCCGATCACGCCGGCGAACGGGCATCCGAGCGTCACGGAGACGACGATCTACACGGCGCGGTCGGGCGCGATCGTGTTCGCCACGGGAACGATGCAATGGGCCTGGGGGCTCGACGACTGGGGATCGCCCCGACTTCACCCGAAAGCGGGGAATCCTGACGTGGCGCGAATTACGAGGAATGTACTGAAAGCGTTTTCCCGCGGTACCGAGTGATCGCGAGGTCGACGATCTCCTCGATCAATCGAGGAAGATCCCGCCCCGATTCGCGCGCGGCCATCGCGAACTCGGCGGTCGAGTGGAGCCACGGGTTCGGATTCACCTCGAGCGTATGGATCGTTCCGTCCTCCGTGAGCCGAAGGTCGACGCGTCCGTAGTCCCGGATCTCGAGCGCGCGGAAGGCGGCCACGGCGATCTTCTGAATCTCGTTCCACGTCGCCTGGGGCAGGTCGGTCGGAACGCGGAGCTTGGTGCGCTGGTAGGCCTCCGTGCCGCGCTCCCACTTCACCTCGGTCCCGGCGATTCGGGGCGTCCCCGGGGGCAGGTCCGAGAGGTTGAGCTCGACTACCGGGAGCGCCTCCGGGGGGTCGTTCCCGAGAACCGAGACGTAGAGCTCCCGCCCTTCGATGTACTCCTCGATCAGGACCGGCGAATCGAGGTCGGCGTGGAGGGCGTCGATCCGCTCCATCATCTCCTTGATCGATCCGACGACGGCGTTGAATTCGATGCCGATCGATCCGTCCTCGCGCTTCGGCTTCACGATGACGGGGAACTGGAGGTCGTCGGACCACTGGAGGCGGCCCTGGTAGACCGTCGCGAAGTGCGGCGTGCGGATGCCATGGAACTGGAAGAGGCGCTTCGCGACCGCCTTGTCCTGGGCCAGGTGGAGGCCGGACGGACCGGAGCCTGTATAGGGGAGCCCCAGCAGGTCGAGGTAGGCGGCGATATTGATGTCCATCGTGTCGTCGCCGGCGTACGACTCGGTGAGGTTAAAGATCAGATCGAAATCGACCCCGGCCAGCGCCTTGAGCGAGCGGGCGCGGCCGTCGAGGCAGTGGAATTCCGGCCGGTGCCCCCGCTTCGCGAGCACATCGAAGATCTCCTCGCGATCGGACTTCGGACGCCGTTGCCGAGGTCCTTTGCCGGCGCCCTCGGAGGGAGCGACGCGGTCCGCTTCCTGCGCCTCGTGCCATGCGTCGTAGAGGATGCCGATCTTGAGTGGGGCCGCGGCGCTCATGCGCGGGGAGTCTACCACCCTGGGCGATTGTGAAAAAAAGCGCTTTACATTGACGCGGCTGGAGCCGATAATCATTGTAGTTGCCTGACGGTAGTTGGAAGCACGGAAGGTGTGTATGCCGCGGGAGTGACAAGCCTGCGGCTTTTGTTGTATCTGGGCGATTCGTCGCCCGGTAGCCCGACCAAAGTGGCCGGGAGTGCCGCCCGCGAGGCGGCGTGATGGGGTGTCGTACCCCGTAGTAGAAGGAGCAGAATCAGTGGCGAATGGAACGGTGAAGTGGTTCAACGAGGCGAAGGGCTTTGGCTTTATCCAGCAGGAGGGTGGCGAAGACGTTTTCGTTCACTACTCGGCAATCCAGGGCGAGGGCTTCAAGACGCTGGCCGAAGGCGAGCGGTTGGAGTTCGACGTCGTCCGGGGCCCCAAGGGCCTCCAGGCCGCGAACGTCCGTAGGGCGTAGCAGCCGCAAGAATCACTAGCCTCCGCAGTGGGACGGGGTGACGCCGCGAGGCGCCGCCCCGATCTCGTTTCTGCCGGCGCGGGGTCCGCTCCGCGGACGGTCCCCCTGGGCCGGCCCTGCGACTACTTCTTCTTCAGCGTCTCCGCGAAGTCGGCGATCACGGCGGCGAGCGTGTCGGGTTGGTCCAACTGGATGAGATGGGCCGAGCCCCAAATCCTGCGCCCTACGGCGGGGCCGGCGGTCTCATAGCCCAACCGCTTCCTCGCGCTGGTCCACGATTCCACCGCGGGCCAGGTGGCGTCGGTCGCCACGACGAGGATTGGAATCTTGAGGATTCGAATGCTCGGTCTGAGGTCGGTCCGCCAGGCGTCGCGGAAATATCCGGCCAGCACATCGCGCGGCACGCGGCCTGCCTTTTCGATGACCGAATCGACCTCGCTCGAATCGTGGGTCATCGTCTCGAACACCCCGCGGATGAAGAGCGGATAGCGCTCCTTGATGACCATTTCGAGATTCGCGACGCGCTCCGAGTCGGCGTCGCTATACGTCGCGATATCGATCGAGACGACCCCCGCGGCGCGTTCGGGATGCTTCGCCGCCTCCGCGAGCGCCACGAGTCCGCCGTAGGAGTGGCCCACCAGGAGCGCCTGCTTCACCTTCCTCTCCTTGAGCGTGCGATCGAGGACGTCCGCCACCGCGCTGACCGAAACGGAAGGGATCGAGGCGCTTTGGCCGTGCCCCGGCAAGTCGACGAGCAAGAGGCGATATCGGCCCTGGAGCCGCGAGACGAGGCGATCCCAAACGTCCCGGTCCTGGCCGAGACCGTGGATGAGCACGAGCGTCGGCTTTCCGCCGCCCCGCTCCTCGGCGGCGAGCGGCGGCTGGCCGGGGCGGGCGGTGGACGGTGCGAACGACCCGAGGAGCAGGGTCAGGAGGAGCGTCGCGGCCCGGACCTGCTTCAGCGAAGACGGGGAGAATTTCGAGGTCATGGTCAGGCTTTCCTCCGGTGGAGCGCTCCGATCGCCGCCTGATCGGTCGGCATCAACAAGATCGACTGCACGTTGACGTGCGGCGGGCGCGTTACCGCCCAGTGCACCGCGTCCGCCACGTCCTCGGGCCGAAGCGGCTGCGTTCCTTCGTAGATCGCGGACGCGCGCGCCTGGTCCCCCTTGAACCGCACGATGCTGAATTCGGTTTCCCCGAGGCCCGGCTCGACGTTCGTGACCCGGATCCCGGTGCCGAGGACGTCGTGCCGAAGAGCGTCCGAAAGGCCCCGTACGGCGAACTTCGTCGCCGCGTAGACCGCACCGCCGGCATAGACCTGGTGGCCCGCGACCGACCCGATGTTCACCACGTGTCCCCGGCCGCGCTCGAGCATGCCCGGCAGCGCGGCGCGCGTGACGTAGAGGAGCCCCTTCACGTTCGTGTCGATCATCTGGTCCCAATCGTCGGGGTTGCCCGACTGAATCGGGTCGATCGCGAGCGCGAGGCCGGCATTGTTGACGAGGATATCGAGCTTCGAGAGGACCGCCTCCGCGCCGGCCATCGCCTTCCTGACGGCCTCCCGGTCGCGGACGTCGAACACGAGGGTTCGGACCTCCACCGAGTGTTCGGCTCGGATTTCCTTCGCGACCCGCTCGAGGCGATCCGCGCGTCGCCCGGTGATCGCCACATGGCACCCTGAGGAGGCCAGGCGGCGGGCGATCGCTTCACCGAAGCCGCTGGTCGCTCCCGTCACCAGCGCCCAGCGTCCCTGAAGTTCCTGCATGAAAAGGGGCTCTCCTACTGTTCGGTCGATGCTCGCGAGGGGCCAGGATACCATCGAAGCGGCTGGCGGGCAGCGAGAAGGTGCCCTAGACTCGCGCGGCGCGCCGTGCGGCGTCCCGAGTCCAGGAGGGTGCTCGCGATTTTCGACGTTCTCGTGGTGGGCGGTGGGATTCACGGTGCGGCCGTGGCACGCGACGCGTCGCTGCGAGGATTGTCCGTGCTTCTCCTCGAAGCGGGCGATCTCGCTTCGGGCACGAGCAGCCGGACCTCGAAGCTGATCCACGGCGGAATCCGCTACCTCGAGACCGCTCAATTCGGGCTCGTGCACGAGGCGCTTCGCGAGCGCGCCATCCTCCTCGCGACGGCGCCGGCGTTCGTCCGGCCGCTTCCGTTCCTCATCCCGCACTACCGCGGAGAGGGACGCCCCGCCGCATGGGTCGCCGTCGGCCTCGCCCTCTACGCCGCGCTCGCGGGACGGCACCCCCTCACCGAGCACCGCCGCCTCGGCGTCCCGGAGACGCTCTCGATCGAGCCCGGGCTTCGCCGGGATGGCCTCCTCGGGAGCTCGTTCTTCTGGGACGCGCAGATGGACGACGCGCTCCTCTGCGTCGCGATCGCGGTCGAGGCGGGCCGCGCGGGCGCGGAGGTGAAGACGTACACCGCGCTCACCTCGCTTCGGCGCGAGGGGTCCGCTTGGAAGGCAGGCCACAAGGACGCGATCGACGGCTCCGAGGGAAAAGCTGTCGCGCGCATCGTCATCAACGCCGCGGGGCCTTGGGTCGATGAGATCCGGGCGATGGCGATCGGAGCCCGCAGCGCCACCCTCCGTCGCACGCGCGGCACGCACATCGTGCTCCCCGGAATCGCGGGAGATCGCGCCCTCCTGCTCACCGCCCGGCGGGACGGCCGGGTCTTCTTCGTCCTCCCCTGGGGCCGGTACTCCTTGATCGGGACGACCGACACAGACGACGAGCGCCCGCCCGAAAGAGTCGCGCCCCCGCAGGAGGACATTCGATACTTGATCGAGGAGGCGGGCCGCGCGTTTCCCGCGGCCGCCGACGGTCGCCGGCCCGTGCGCGCGTTCGCGGGACTACGTCCGATGGCGAAGAGCCGGGCGGGAACGCCGTGGTCCAATCCGCGCGGATACCGCCTCGTCGAGGACGATGGAATGATCACGATCGTGGGCGGGAAGTACACCACGCACCGGAGCCTGGCGGAGCGCGTCGTCGATCGCGCGGCGACGCTGTTGGGAACGTCGACAGCTCCCTGCCGCACCGCGGCGACGCCGATCGCGGCGGATCGCGCGGGCCGGGTCGACGCGCTTGGCGCGCGGTACCCAGGAACCTTGGATCTCGGCGAAGGAGCTTCACTCACCGAGGGGGAGGTCGTTCACGCGGTGACGGGGGAGCGGGCGCGCCGGTTGGAGGACGTGCTTCTCCGGCGGACCAGGCTCTGGCTCGACGCGCGGGCGTTGCGCCGCGCGGCAGCGCCGGCCGCCGCGTGGATGGCGCCGCACTTGGAGTGGAGCGCGCCGCGCCAGGGAGAGGAGGTCGCCCGGCTCACGCGCGCCCTGGACGAGGAGGAGCGGGCGATCGAGGAGGGAATGCGATGAATGGAACGGCGGGCGCCCGGGTGCTCGCGATCGACCAGGGTACGACCGGAAGCACGGCGATGATCCTCGACGCGGAGGGCGCGGTCGTCGCGCGCGGATACGCCGAGCTGCCCCAGCACTTTCCGCAACCGGGCTGGGTCGAGCACGACGGCGAGGAGATCTGGGAGACGACGCTACGCGCCGTCCGGCAAGCCCTCGCTCAAGACCAGGAGCGAGGGGGGCCTCCCGCGGCGATCGGGATCACGAACCAGCGGGAGACCACGCTCGTTTGGGATCGAGCGACCTCCCGACCGATCGCGCCGGCGATCGTGTGGCAGGACCGCCGCACCGCCCCGAGGTGCGAGGCACTCCGCCGTGCCGGGCACGAGCGCGCGATCGCCCGGCGGACCGGCCTGCGCCTCGATCCTTACTTCTCGGCGACAAAGCTCGAGTGGATCCTCGATCACGTCACCGGCGCCCGCTCCCGAGCGCGCAAGGGCGAGCTGGCGTTCGGCACGATAGACGCGTGGCTGCTCTGGAAGCTCACGGGAGGGCGCGTCCACGCGACCGACTTCACGAACGCGAGCCGGACGCTCCTCTTCGACATCCGCAAGCACGGCTGGGACGAGGATCTCCTCTCGCTCTTCCGCATTCCGGCCGCCCTGCTTCCCGAGGCGCGCGCATCCGCGGGCGACTTCGGCGCGACCCGCGGCGTTCCCGGAATTCCCGACGGGGTTCCGATCCGGGGCGTGGCCGGGGATCAGCAGGCGGCCCTCTTCGGACAGGGATGCGTCAGCGCGGGGGGACTCAAGAACACCTACGGAACGGGATGCTTCCTCATGCTCCACACCGGATCGAAGCCGGTGGCTTCGCGCTCGGGGCTCCTCACCACCGCCGCGTGCGGTCCACGCGGCGAGGCCGCGTACGCGCTCGAAGGGAGCGTGTTCATCGCCGGGGCCGCGATCCAGTGGCTCCGCGACGGTCTCGGGATCCTGGCCACGGCCGCGGAATCGGAGCCGCTCGCCCGCTCGGTGTCGGACTCGGGGGGAACCTACCTGGTGCCCGCGTTCGCGGGGCTCGGCGCGCCCTACTGGCGGCCTGAAGCGAGAGGCATCTGGTGCGGGCTCACGCGGGGGACGACGCGCGCCCATCTGGCCCGCGCGGCGCTCGAATCGATCGCCTTTCAGTCGAGGGACGTGGTCGAGGCGATGAATCGCGAGGCGGGCGTGCGGATTCGCCGTCTCCGCGTCGACGGCGGCGCTTCGCTCAACGATTTCCTGATGCAGTTTCAGGCCGACGTTCTGGGCGTTCCGATCGAAAGACCGGCCATGGTGGAGGTCACGGCGCTCGGCGCGGCGCATCTCGCGGGGATCGGGGCCGGCGTCTGGGCGAAAGCGGGGGCGATTCCCGGTGGAGCCGGCGCGGGGAAGGTGTTTCAGCCTGGCATGAGCCGCGCCCAACGCGATCGCCATGTCGCGGGGTGGAAGGCCGCGGTGTCGCTCTTGCTCAGCGGTCCGGGACGCCCTCGAGCCAGTCGATCATCGATCCGATGATCTTCTCGCGGCCAACCTCTTTGAGGATCTCGTGGTAGAGACCTGGGTAGAGGTGGAGCGTGACGACCCCCGACCGTGCGGATCCCGCCCAGCGTTCGCTTCCCTCCGGCGCCGTGATCGGATCGTCGCCCCCCTGTAGCAGCAACGTGGGAGTCGAAAGCTCGCGCCCCCGCTTGCGGAGCGAAGACCGCATCGCCTGGAATTCGAGGAAGAGCCGGGCGGTGATCCGATAATGGACGAGCGGGTCCATCGCGTGCTCGCGGACCACCTCCGGATCGTGGGAGAGCATGGAGGGCAGGATCATGTTTCCCTGCGAAAACCCGGGCCAGACGCGGACCAGAAGCTGCGCCGCCTTCACCTTGAGGAGGGAAGGCCGAAACGCGAGCTGAAACGGCGGGGCGCAGAGCACGAGCCGCTCGACGCGCGCAGGGTTCGCCATTGCCCAATCAAGCGCCACGAACGCGCCCATGCTCTGCCCGATGAGGGACCACCGCCGCGCCGGGGACGCCATCGCCGCCCGATCCATCCAGAGCGTGACCGCGGCCCGGTACTCGTTCCAGGAGTCGACATGCCCGCGCGTGCCGTACGATTTGCCGTGGCCCGGCAGATCGAGCGCCTGCGCCGCGAAGCCGCGGGAGGCGAGCGCGGCGCCAACCGGCGCATAGCGTCCCGCGTGGTCGCCGAGCCCGGGCAGAATTCCAACACCTCTTGAAGCGTTCGGGCCGCCCAGCTCCCACCCCACGAGGTCGCCGCGGGACGGCACCCCGATCCGAAATTCTGATACATTATCTGCGGCCATGACCCTCCCGCATCGTCCCGAACCCCGCATCGCCTGAATGCTTCCAGCATCTCAACTCGCATGATACCCCACGAGCCTGCCCAGCCGATCCCCGATCCAGGAGACGGCTTTGGGGACCCCGAGGAATCACCGGAACCGCTCGACGCCTACTCGCGCGCCGTCACGGTGGCGGTCGATGCGGTCACTCCGTCTGTCGTGTCGATCGAGATCGAGCGGCGGGCTCGGGCAGCGCGCGGCCCAGGAAGATCGCCCCGGATGCCCGAGGGCGGCGCCGGGTCCGGCTTCGTCTTCACGCCGGACGGCTTCATTCTGACCAACAGCCACGTCGTCCACGATGCCGCTCGCATCGTCGTCGCGCTGCCCGACGGGCAGCATCACGCGGCCGATCTGATCGGCGACGACCCCGAGACGGACCTCGCCGTCGTTCGGATCACCGCGCCCCACCTCACCCCCGCCCGCCTCGCCGATTCACGCGACGTGCGCGTGGGTCAGTTGGTCGTCGCGATCGGAAGTCCGTATGGATTTCAGGCGACCGTCACCGCGGGGGTCGTGAGCGCGCTCGGGCGGTCGCTTCGGTCCGGGTCCGGACGGCTCATCGACAACGTGATCCAGACCGACGCGGCGCTCAACCCCGGCAACTCGGGGGGCCCTCTTGTTACCACACAAGGGACGGTAATCGGGGTAAACTCCGCGATGATCATGCCCGCCCAGGGCATCTGCTTCGCCATTGCGATCAACACAGCCAAGCTTGTGGCGGGGCAGCTCATACGGGAAGGCCGGGTCCGCCGGAGCGCCATCGGCATCGCCGGTCAAAGCGTGCCGATCGCCCGGAAGGTGACGCGCTTCTTCCAGCTGCCGGTCGAAAGCGGCGTGCGCATCGAAGCGGTGGAGCCGGGTAGCCCGGCGGAGCAGGCCGGGTTCCGACCCGGCGATGTGATCGTGGCGTTCAAGGAAACGCCCATCCGGGGGATTGACGACCTCCAGGCGAGGCTTACCGACCAAGAGGTCGGGGTCCGCTCGGCGGTCACCATCCTCCGAGGCGTCGAGCGGCTCGACTTGGACGTCGTGCCCCAGGAATCCAAGACAACTTGACGATCCTCTAAGCCGCGCGATCCGCGCCTTGGGGGCCTAGGGAGGAATGCGTGCCGTTCGGACGTCTCGCGCTGGCTATAGCCGTTGGTACATCAATCTTCCTTTGCATCGGGCCCTCCGCGAGCGCGGAACAGATCAGCGCGGCCGCGACCACGAACCCGGACAGCGCGCTCGCGGTCGCGATGGCGAGCATCGAGGGGGCGCCGCTCACCCTGCAAGAGGCCGTTAACGCCGCGCTCCAAGGAGGCTCGACCGCTGTCCGCTCGGTTGCCGCCGAGCTCGCCGCGGCCCGCGGCGCGCACCGGCGGGAAAGCGGGGCGTTCGACCCCGAGCTCTTCCTGAACGGCGCGCGAACCAAGGATCATCAGCCGACCACGTCGCCCTTCGCCGGCGCGGACGTCTTGGAGACCAAGCGGACCGCGGGCACAGGCGGCGCTAGGGTAAAGCTCCCCTTCGGCACCGATATCGAGGCGTTGATCGACGCCTCGAGAACCGAGACCAACTCCACGTTCTCCGCGGTGAATCCGCAATACGATGCGAACGGACGGATCATACTGCGCCAACCTCTCCTTAACGGCTTCGGCCCGGGGACCGGGAGCGAGGCGAAGGCCACGAAGCGCGAGGCCGAGGCAGCGATGGCGCGCTACGCCGACGTCATCCTCGGCGTCACCGCGGCCGTCGAGCAGACGTACTGGGATCTCTACGCCGCCGAGCGCGATCTGGCGGTCGCCCGCCTCATACGCGATCAGGCGCTGGCGCTCGAGAAGCAAGCGGACGTGAGGGCGAGCACGGGGCTCGTCGGGCCGAGCGATCGCGCGAACGCGCGGGTTTTCCTGGCCGAGCAGGAGCAGGCGTTGCTCGACCGCGAGGAGGAGCTGGACTTGACCTCCGATCGACTCGCCGCGCTCATCGGCCATCGCCCGCCCGGCGGCCTTCCCCGATTTCACCCCGTGGATGATCCGCCGGCGCAGTTCCCGATCGAGCCCGAGGATTCGGTCGTGGCGCGCGCGTTGAGCGAGAACCGCGAAGTCCGGGCGCGGGAGCGCGATTGGGCCGCGGCGAAGGCTCGGGCGCAGGGAGCGGCGTGGAATCGGTTTCCCACGCTCAATTTCGTGGGGTCGCTCGGGGGGCGTGGGCTCTCGGGGCAAGGACGGACGGTGATCTTCGGGACCGATACGCTCACCACCAGCATCAACGGAAACTTCGGAGACGCGTGGTCTCAGGTAAACCAGCGGGACTTTCCCACGTGGAGCGCGGGGCTCGAATTCTCGATGCCGCTCTTCCTCCGCGAGGGAAGAGGCGAGGCCGACCGCCTGCGCGCGGAAGCGGAGCGGGCGGCGCAGGCTTACGAGACGGCCCGCCGCGCCCTCGAGGACGACGTTCGGGCCGCCCACCGCGCGCTCGTTCGCGCGAGCCGGCGGTTCGAGGCGGCGCAAAACGGCGCCGACGCCGCGCGGGAGCAGGTGCGGATCGGAGTCTTGCAATACAATAATGGGCGAACCACCGCCTTCGAGCTGGTCCGTCTCGGAGCGGACCTGGCGGCGGCCCAGCAGCGGTACTCGCAGGCCCTCGTCCGCACGGCGAAAGCCGCTTCGGCGTTGCGATTCCTGACATCGGGCGCTTATCCAGCCAAGGCAGCCAACGGAGGGAGTTCGAAGCCATGACCCTAGTCCCGCGTTCAGCGCGCGCCCGATTTCGCGCCGTCGTCCTCTTCGTCGCGCTCGTCGCGCTCGGCTGCGCCCGCGGCGGGCCTGGAGGTGGCTTCTCCATGCCCCCGATGCCGGTCGAGACGGCCGTAGCCAACCAGGAGCACGTCTTCGATCGATTCGAGGCCGTCGGCAGCGTCGAGGCCGGGGATGCGATCACGGTGGTCTCCGAGATCGCGGCCAACGTCGTCAGCCTCCCGTATCGCGAGGGTCTACCGGTCGGCAAGGGTACGCTCCTCGCGCAGCTGGACGACGCGCAGCTCAAGGCCGAGGTCGACCGAACCTCGGCGATCCGGGACCAGGCGAGCTCGACCTACCAGCGGACCAAGAGCGTTGTCGACCAGGGCGCGGGCTCCGCGCAGGATCTGGACGATGCCGCGGCCGCTCTCAAGGTGGCCGAGGCGAACCTGGCCCTCGCGCAGACCCGCCTCTCGAAGGCGCGGATCGTCGCGCCGTTCGACGGGGTCGTCGGGTCGAAACGAGTGAGCCCGGGCGCCTATTTGAAAATTGGAGACGCGATCACCGACTTGGCTCGAATCTCAGAGCTGAAGATCATCTTCTCGGCTCCGGAGAGATACCTCTCGAAGCTCAAGCAAGGCGCCGCGGTTTCCGTATCGACGACCGCGTATCCGGGCTACGCCCTCCAGGGGAGAATTGAAGTGATCGATCCCACCCTCGACCCGCAGACCCGGAGCGCCCGGATCACCGCGCGCGTGCGAAATCCGGGCGGCAAATTCCGGCCGGGCATGTCGGCGGACGTCGCGGCCGTCCTGAGCGAACGGATGAACGCCATCACCATCCCGAGCGAGGCCGTCTTCGCCGAGGGGAACCAGACGTTCGTCTACGTCGTGAAGCCGGACAGCACCGTCACGAGGGCGGCCGTGACGTTGGGGACCCGCCTCCCCGACGTGGTGGAGGTCGTGCAGGGGCTTGAGGCCGGCCAGCGCGTCGTTCGCGCCGGGCACCAGAAGCTCTTTGAAACGGCGCGAGTGATCCCGATCCCGTCGCAGGGCGGAGCCGGAGGCGGCGCGCCGGGCGTCGGCGCGGCTGGGAAGAGCGCCGCCGGGAAGCCGGGAGAGAAGAGCGGCAAATGAAGATCAGCGAACTCTCCATCAAGCGTCCCGTCTTCGCGACGGTCATGAGCCTCGCGATCATTCTCTTTGGAGTCATCGCGTTCACGCGCCTTCCTGTGCGCGAATATCCCGACATCGATCCGCCGATCGTCTCGGTCACCACCTTCTACCGGGGCGCCAGCCCGAACGTCATCGAGACCGAGATCACCGACGTCTTGGAGGAGCAGTTCGCCACCCTCGAAGCGGTGAAGACGATCGACTCCTCGAGCCGCGAGCAGGGCTCGGTGATCACGATCGAGTTCGAGCTCTCCCGCGACGTGGAACAGGCCGCGAACGACGTCCGCGATCGCGTGGCGCGGGTGCGAGGCACCCTGCCGCGTGAGGCGGACGATCCGATCGTCGCGAAGGTGGACGTCAACGCCCAGCCGATCTTCTGGATCGCCCTCTCGAGCGACCGCCACAACGGGCTCGAGCTGAGCGAGATCGCCGACGTGGTGCTCAAGGAGCGGCTGCAGCGGCTCCCGGGCGTCGGGTCGGTCTTCATCGGCGGCGAGCGGCGCTATGCGATGCGCGTCTGGTTGGACGCCAAGCTGATGGCGAGCCGCCGCGTCACGACCCAGGACGTCGAGCGCGCGGTCAGCTCCGAGAACGCGGAGATTCCAGGCGGCCGGGTCGAGGGCAGTAACCGCGAATTCGCGGTTCGCACGCGTGGCGAGCTGTCCACTCCCGAAGAGTTTGCCGCCATCGTCATATCGCAGCACGGGGACGATATCGTGCGCCTCGGCGACGTTGCCGACGTCCAGGTGGGGCCGGAGGACGAGCGCACCGCGGCCCGCTGGAACGGGCAGCAGGCGGTCGGCCTCGGAATCGTGAAGCAGAAAACCGCGAGCACGCTGGAGGTCGCGAGCAATGTTCGCAAGTCCCTCCCCGAGCTCCAGAAGCTCCTCCCGACCGGAATGAAGCTCGATGTCGCCTACGATTCCTCCACGTTCATCCAGGATTCGATCACCGAGGTATCGCACACGATCGTCGTCGCGATGTGCCTCGTGGTGCTCGTCATTCTGGTCTTTTTGAAGAGCTTCCGCGCGACGTTCATCCCCGCGGTCGCGATCCCGGTCTCGATCGTCGGCGCTCTGGCCGTGGCCTACTTCCTCGGGTTCACGATCAACATTCTGACGCTTCTAGCGTTGGTGCTCGCGATCGGGCTGGTGGTCGACGACGCGATCGTCATGCTTGAGAACGTCTACCGTCACCTGGAGATGGGGAAGCCCCGTCTTCGCGCCGCGTTCGAGGGCGCCAATGAGATCGGGTTCGCCATTCTCGCGACGACGATCTCGCTCGTCGCGGTCTTCATCCCCGTCGCGTTTCTCCAAGGGACGGTCGGCCGCCTCTTCAACGAGTTCGGGCTGACCGTGGCGGTTGCTGTCTTGATCTCTGGATTCGTCGCCCTCTCGCTCACCCCGATGCTCTGCTCGCGCATGCTCCGGCCCCTTCATGGGGGTAAGGACTCGTGGGCCTCGCGAACGTTCGACGCGTTCTTCACGTGGCTGAACGCGTTTTACGATCGTCTGCTCCGCGGGGCGATGCGCGGCTACTGGCGCGTGCTGACCGTGGCGGGGATCCTCGTCGCGATAAGCGTGGTGGCGTTCATGTTCATGCGGCGGGAGCTGGTCCCGGTCGAGGATCGCGGCGTCGGGTTCGGGATCGTGATCGCGCCCGAGGGCTCGACCCTCGACTACACGGACCGCTACATGCGCGATGTGGAGGCGATCCTCATGCCGCTCCCGGAGCGGAGGGGACTCTTCACCGCGACCGGTCTCGGGTTCGGTGGACCCGGGCGCGTGACGAACGGGTTCCTCTTCCTCAGCTTGAAGCCGCTCGGGGAGCGTCCGAAACAGTGGATTCCCACACCGCTTCCCATCCTATCGATGATCCAGGTGCCGATGTACCGCGCCCGGTCGCAGCAGGAGATCGTGCAGCAGCTCTTCCCAAGGCTGCTCGGCATCCCGGGCGTGCTCGCGTTCGTGATCAACCCGCCCAGCCTCGGCGGCAGCTTCTCCTCCTCGCCCGTCGAGTACGTCCTGCAGGCCCAGGACTACGAAACGCTCGGGCAGGCCGTCGGGATCATGTTGGGCGACGCCCAGAAGCTGGGCTATCTGGTCAACGTCGATACCGACCTGAGGCTGAACAAGCCGCAGCTCGACATCTCGATCGACCGCGACCGTGCCGCGCAGCTCGGGGCTTCGGTGACCGACATTGGGGGAACGCTCGAAACGTTCCTGGGTGGAAAGGTCATCTCGGAATTCAAACGGGGAACGAAGCAGTACGACGTGATCGCCCAGCTCAAGGCGACCGATCGGTCGACTCCCGACGCGATCGAGGGGATCTACCTGCGCGGGACCGGCGGGTTGGTGCAGCTGGCCAACGTGGTGAAGGTCCAGGAGACGGTGGCGCCGAAGGAGCTCAACCACTACAACCGCCAGCGGTCGGCGACGATCACCGCCAACCTCGTCCCGGGGGTGAGCCTCGGGAAAGCGCTTGACGATCTGGATCGGATCGCGAGCACGAAGCTTCCGGCCGGCGTGAAGCGGGAGCTCGCGGGGCAGTCGAAGGAATTCCGCGAGTCGAGCGGAAGCCTCTACTTCCTCTTTCTCCTGGCCGTCGTGTTCATCTACCTGGTGCTCGCGGCGCAGTTCGAGAGCTTCATCCACCCCCTCACGATTCTCCTCTCGGTTCCGCTCGCGGTCGTGGGAGCGATCATCTCGCTCTTCGTCTTCGGACAGAGCATGAACATCTTCTCGCAGATCGGCTTGATCATGCTCATCGGCCTCGTCACCAAGAACTCGATTCTGATTGTGGAGTACGCGAATCAGCTCCGCGCGCGCGGCCTGGAGATCACCGAAGCGGTCGTCGAGGCGTCGAAGATCCGGCTCCGCCCGATCCTCATGACCTCCTTCGCGACGATCTTCGGCGTGCTGCCGATCGCGATCGGCCTTGGGGCCGGGGCGGAGTCGCGCCGTCCGCTCGGCATCGCGGTCGTCGGCGGGATGCTCTTCTCGACGTTCCTGACCCTTCTCCTCGTGCCGGTCGTCTACAGGCTGCTCGCGCGCTTCACGCACGTCGAGGCTGCCGAGCCCGCGGAGCCCGCCGCGGGCTTGGGCGCGGAGCCGCCCCGCCAGCGCCTCGCTCCCGACGGGCACCCGGCGGCCCCCATCCCGGTCGGCCAGCCCGCCGGATCGCTTAGAGCGACCCGAACCTCGGACTAAAGACGGGTCCCTGAAAATCCCTTGCGGGACCCAACTCCTCCGGGGCAAGATAGCCCGCCGTAACCGATCGACACGTCGCGAGGAGATCCGATGGTCGCTACCGTAGAGCATCACTCCCACGATCCTGTTCCGAGCCGCTGGCCGATCATCACCGCGATCGGCGTGGGCATGATCCCGATTGGGCTCGTCGGCAACGCGCACGGCTGGAAGGGCGGCCTCGCG
>JBGPMG010000017.1:0-22562 GCA_041486815.1 Candidatus Eiseniibacteriota bacterium
GCAATGCGGCAAGGATCGGAAGCCGCGCGACGCTCGCTCATCCTCGCCTACCTTCGCCTCGTCGTTTCGTTCGCCCGCGGGTATCGAAATCGCGGCGTCGAGTTCCTCGATCTCGTCGAGGAAGGCAATCTGGGCCTGATCACCGCTGTCGACCGTTTCGACGTCGAGCGGGGGATCCACTTCAGCACTTACGCCGGTTGGTGGATCCGCCAAGCCCTTGCGCGCGGGGTCGCGAACCAATCGCGCACGGTCCGGATTCCCATCCACGTGCTCCAGATGATGCGGCGATTCGTCGCCACCCAGCGGCGGCTTGAGTCGGAGCTGCGCCGGAAGCCCGAACTCGACGACGTCGCGCGCGAAATGGGGATTCCGGTGGCGCGCGTCTCGCGTTTGGAGACCCTCGTCCAGTCGATCCACACGCTGGACGTCGATCTCGGGAACGAGGCGTTCCACGGATTGATTGAATCCGAGGCCGTCGAGCAGCCGCCGAGCCTCGAAGAGATCATGGAGATGCAGATCCGCGATCAGCAGCTGAACGACATGTTGAAGCGCCTGTCGGGTCGCGAGGAGGCGATCTTGCGCTTGCGCTACGGGTTCTTCGACGATCGGCCCCGGACCCTCGCCGAGACTGGGGAGCACTTCGGTCTCTCGCGGGAGCGAATCCGCCAGCTCGAGGAGCGAGCGCTGCTCAAGCTTCGTCACTTGCTGGAGAGCGACGCGGCCGAGGCACGGGCTTCGGTGCATTGAAGGGAATTGACGACTGCTCACGAGGAGGGCCAGCATGAATCCGAGTTTTCGCCGTGTCCTGATCGCCGCCTGCGTCGTGATCGGCGCCACTTCCGCCCAGGAGGCGGGGGCCGCCGCGGCGGCTCGGCCGCCGGCCGTAGCGCCCGCTCCATCGCCCCAACTCGGCTACCCGATCTCCGAGGGGTACATCGACGCCAACGGCGTCTGGATCTACTACAAGACGATCGGCAGGGGACAGCCGCTCATCGTTCTCCATGGCGGACCTGGAGCGTCGCACGACTACCTCCTGCCGCACCTCATCCCACTGGCGCGCCGGAACCGGCTCGTCTTCATCGACGAGCGGGGCTCGGGCCGGTCTCCAGCGCTCGAGGATCCGAGCGGCTACACCATTGAGAACATGGTGGAGGACGTGGAGGCCGTGCGGTCGGCGCTTCGGTTGGGAAAGGTCAATCTCTTGGGCCACTCCTACGGCGGGGCCCTGGCCCAGGCATACGCGCTGAAATACCAGCGAAACCTCTCCCACCTGGTCCTCTGCGGCACGTTTTCCAGCACCCGGGCGATGAATGAAGTCTTCGTCCGGATGAAGGAGCAGATGGCGCCCGATCTCCGGGCCCGGATCGACAGCTTGGAACACGCCGGGCTGTTCGGGCACGGGAAGAGCTTCGAGCAGCAACGCTACCCCGCGGACTACATGACGGCGTCATGGGGAGAGGGATATTTCCCGCATCTCTATCAGAAGCGGCCCGACCCGAATTTCGATCCCCTCACGTCGGGCGTCATGTCGTGGGATCTCTACCGGACGATGTGGGGATCCCACGGAGAGTTCGTGATCGACGGGAATCTCGTTTCGGTGGAATACGACGCACGGCTCGGTTCCATCTCGGTGCCCACCCTGATTACGGCGGGGGACCACGACGAGTGCGATCCCGCGCTCTCGCGGAAGATGCAGGAAGAGATCCCCGGATCGAAGCTTGTGATCTTTCCGGAGAGTGGCCACATGACGTTCGTGGATCAGCCCGCGCTTTTCGTGAAGACGGTGGACGACTTCCTCCGCTAGAGCCGCTAACCCGAGAACCCCAGGAACGGCATACCTCTTACCCCAGCATCTTGCAGTAGCAGTACACGAATTCCTGCTCCTGACCCCAAGGCGTCTTGTGAACCTCACTCGAGCTCCCAACTTTGTGAAACGAGTGCCCGAACTCGGCGTGAATCTCCTCGGGGCGGTAGCGCATGACGTCCAGCCCGCTGCATCGTTCTGGTCCCGATGGCCCGAACGTCGCCACTACAATGTGGCCGCCCGCCTTCACTCCCCGCCCAACGGCGGCAACGTAGCGGCGGCGCGCAGCAGCATCGAGCAAGAAATGGAAAACCGCTCGATCATGCCAGAAGTCATAATGATGCTCGGGCAGATCGGCGAGGGTTATGTCCGCTTCAGTCCAGATCACGGATGCGGCACGTGAACCGAGACGGTCCTTTGCGCTTGCGATCGCTTTCGATGAGATGTCCAGGACCGTGAGATTCGAGTAACCGCGTTCGAGCAGATCGTCCACTAGTGTTGAAGTTCCGCCCCCGACGTCGATGATGGCGGAATCCATTGGAAGCGCCGCCTGCTCGATGAACTGGATCGAGCGTTCGAGGTGGGGACGATACCAACTCACCTGGTTGGGAGCCTTCTTCCCGTAGACATCATCCCAATGCCGCTTCTTGTCCATCCTGACCTCCATCGAGCCAACAACTGAGGGTACATCTCTTCGATTCTGAATGGCTCAACTCTGTGTTTGAAGGTCGATTGACAAGGAACGATCCCATTTCCGGAGGGAGCAAAGAACCTTGTGTTCGAATAGCGCAGCTGAATCATGCGATTGGACACCTTGATTCAGCGTTCGTATCCTCCCCGCACCTCGAAGAAGAGGGGAGGATCCGTGCAGCCAGCAAACAGTGCGAAATGGCTCCTGCTCATCCACCGGATTCCGACGAAGCCCGACTACCTGCGCGTGAAGGTCGGACGCGAGCTGCACCGGCTCGGGGCGGTTGCGATCAAGAGCTCGGTCTACGTGGCCCCCGCGGTTCCGGCGATTCGGAAGGCGCTGGCCGAGATCGCGCGAGGCATCCACCAGCGAGGCGGTGAGGCCGCGGTCTGCGAAGCCCAGTTCGTCGATGGCCTCACCGACGGTGCTGTGGAGGATCTCTTCCGCGAGGCCCGCGATTCCGAGTATTCCGAGATCGCCAGGGACGCCAAGGGAATTGCCTCAGGAATGCGAGGAGGGCGCGCGGCGGACGAGGCGCGGCGCCGCCCCGCCGCCCAAAGGCTGGAGCGGCTTCGGCAGCGCTTCGGCGAGATCGTTGCGCGGGATCGCTTCGGGGCCGGCGGTCGGGAAACGGCCGCGAGGCTCCTCTCCCTCGCCGAGGATCGGCTCGAGGGTGTCGAGTTGAGCGCGAAGCAGAGCGCCGCCCAGCCCGAGCCGCCCCGAGGAGCCACATGGGTGACGCGCACCGGCGTCATGGTGGATCGCATCGCCAGCGCGTGGCTGATTCGTCGGTTCATCGATCCGAGCGCCGTGTTCAAGTTCGTCGACGCCCGGGGATACAGGATTGGCCGCGGCGAAATCCCGTTCGACATGGCCGGAGCCGAGTTCACCCACAAGAACGGGAACTGCACGTTCGAGGTGCTCGTCGAGTGCTTCCGGCTTCGTGACTCGGGCCTTCGGCCAATCGCCGAGATCGTTCACGACCTCGATCTGGAGAACGGCAAGTACGGACGCCCGGAAGCCGCGGGTGTGGACCGGATGATCTTGGGGCTCGCGATCGCCAAGCAGAGCGATCCAGTGCGCCTCGCCCAGGGAGGCGCGATGTTCGAGAACCTCTACGAATCGTTTCGGAAGGGAAGTCGCTGAGGTGCGGCCGGGCAGGGCGGGATCTGTGCGAAGCATTGCCGCTGCCCTCGGTCTTGCCTGCTGCGTGAGCGTGTCGGCTTTCGCGCCTGTCCATGGATCACTCCGATTCGTCCAGAAGATCGCGCTCGATGGCGTGGAGGGACGCATCGACCACATGGCCGTGGACCCGCAGGCTCGGAGACTCTTCGTCGCCGCGCTCGGGAATGGAACGGTGGAAGTAGTGGACCTTCATTCGGCCGAGCGCGTTGAGAGCCTGCGAGGATTCCATGAACCTCAGGGCGTCGGCTTCGTCGCGAAGCCGCCGAGGCTTTTCGTGACCAACGGCGGCGACGGTACGTGCGTCATGCTCGACGGCGCGTCGCTCGAGCGCCTTCGCACGCTGCGACTGTCCGGAGATGCGGACAATGTCCGCTGCGACCCAAGGGCGGGGCGCGTCTACGTGGGCTACGGCGCCGGTGCGCTCCGCGTCCTCGACGCGGCAACCGGTGACAGTCTTGCCGACATCATGCTCTCCGCCCACCCTGAGTCGTTTCAACTCGAGACTTCCGGTTCGCGATTATTCGCCAATGTGCCCGACGCGGACGAGGTCGCGATTATCGATCGGGCAAAGGGTCGCGTGATCGGCAAATGGAAGATCGAGGGGCTGACAGCCAACTACCCGATGGCGCTCGACGAGGAGGGCCATCGCCTGTTCGTCGGATGTCGGCGCCCTGCCGCGGTGGTCATCTTCGACCTGCGGTCAGGGCGAAGAGCCTCGACGATTCCCATCGATGGAGATGTCGACGATCTCTTCTACGAAGAGACGACGCGACAGCTCTTCGCCAGCTGCGGCACGGGATTCATTGACGTGCTGGGGCAGGCGTCTTCAGGCAAGTTCGCGAACGTGGCGAGGGTCCCAACGGCACCCGGTGCGCGGACCGCGCTCTATGTGCCATCGCTACGGCGGCTCTATCTCGGCGTTCCACACCGCGGGCGCCAGATGGCGGAAATCCGTGTCTTCGAAGCGGGGTAGTAAGCGCGTATTGAGCGTATGGATGCGGCATCGAATCACACACTAGCATCGAGGAGGAACGTGCGATGAAATGGGTGACACGAGAGAACGTGCATGTCGACCGGGTGGCCTGCCCGTGGCTCATCCGCAAGTTCGTGGATTCGAAGGCGGAGTTCCTGTTTGTGCCCGCCGATCAGGTGATGATCGTCGCGGAGAGGGAGAAGGCCACGCCCTATGACGTGAAGGGCGTCGAGCTCGGGCATCACGGAAAGGAATGTTCCTTTGACGCCATCGTCAAGAAGCACGGACTTACGTCGGATCCGGCACTCGTCCTGCTCGCGAAAATCGTGAACGGCGCCGACACCGACAACTCGCTTTGGAATCAGCCCGAGTCCGCGGGGCTCAAGGCGGTTGCCGAAGGGTTCCGGGGCCTCGGCTTCAAGGATGACCACGCGCTCAACGCGGCTGAGTGGATCGTCTACGACGCGCTCTACGCCTACTGCCAGCAGATGATTCGAGAGCGCAAGCCGGAAGGGGTCTCGCGGTGAAGCGGACTGGATCGGGACTCAAGGGGCTGACGCTCCTCGACTACGTCGAGCTACCCCCTCATCGGGGCGAGGGCGGCTTCGACCATGCCGCGATTCATCGCCGCCGCGGCCGCCTCTACGTGGCGCACACCGCCAACGACGCCGTGGACGTGATCGACACCAAGGCAGCCCGCTACGTCCGGTCGATCGTGGGGCTCAAAGGTGTGGCTGGGGCGCTTGTGCACGAAGCGAGCGACCTCGTCTTCACCTCGAACCGGGGCGAGAACACGGTGGGGATCGTCTCGCCTCGGTCGGAGGAATCTGTGATGAAGGTCCCCGCCGGGCATCGTCCGAACGGGTTGGCCTACGATCCTGACCGTGCCGTCCTCTTGTGCGCCAACGTGGGAGATCCCAGCGGCGGACATTTGCCGAGCGTGACCCTTGTAGATGTCCAGGAGCGGCGCCCGCTCGCCACGACTCCCATGCCGGGGCGAACACGCTGGACGATCTTCGATCCCGAGCGAGGCGTGTTCTTCGTCAACATCGCGGATCCGCCCCAAATCGCGGTCATCGATCCTGCCGGCCGGGTAGAGCGGTACATCGATGTGCCGGCACGCGGCCCCCACGGCCTCGAGCTCGATCCGTCCGGGCATCGACTCCTCTGCGCGTCCGACGACGGCAAGCTCGTCTCGATCGACTCCAGATCAGGCGAGGTTCTCGGAACCCTCAATCTGACCGGTCCGCCGGACGTCGTCTTCTTGAACCATTCGCTCGCGCACCTCTACGTGGCCATCGGAGCCCCTGGGGTCATTGACGTCATCGACATCGACGCGTGGAAAACCGTCGAGGTGGTTCCCACCGAGCATGGCGCTCACACGATTGCGCACGATGAGGATGCGAACCGGGTGTATGCCTTCCTGCCCCGGACGAATCGGGCGGCCGTGTTCCAGGACGCCTGACGGGTCACCGCCAGGTGGAGCGGAAGGGAAGCTTTGCGCTGCGGGACGCCCGCGCTATCGTAGCGTCATGACCACCTTCGAAGACGTCGTTTTCCTCATCGACTGCGACAACACGCTTCTGGATAACGATCGCGTGAATGACGATCTCCGCGATCACCTCGCGACGGAGTTCGGGCCCGCGAACGGCGACCGGTATTGGGCGATCTTCGAGCAACTGCGCCAGGACCTCGGATACGCCGATTACTTAGGCGCCTTGCAGCGCTATCGTCTGGAGAATGTGAGCGACACGCGGCTGCTCTTGATGTCGTCGTTCCTGGTCGACTATCCGTTCGCAAGCCGGCTGTACCCTGGCGCCCTCGACGTCATCCGCCATCTGCGCACCTGGGGATTGACGGTCATTCTGTCGGATGGCGATGTCGTATTCCAGCCGCGGAAGATCCAGCGCTCCGGTCTCTGGGCGGCGGTAGAGGGCCGGGTGTTGATCTATGTTCACAAAGAGCAGATGCTCGATGCCGTCGCGGCGCTCTATCCGGCACGGCACTATGTCATGATCGATGACAAGCTGCGCATCCTGGCTATGATGAAAGAGATCTGGAGCGACCGCGTGACGACGGTGTTTCCGCGCCAGGGGCATTACGCCCACGACCCAAAGAACCTCAGCGCCTATCCCGAAGCCGATCTCACGGTCGAACGTATTGGCGATCTGGTGGCCTGCGATCTCCCCGCCTTGCTTGGCACGAGGAGCACAAGGCGTTCGCAACCGAGGCGACCATGAAGGCGGTCCGGCAAAGGCTTCCTCGAGTAGGTCGATGCCGGACGGGCTCACCTCGGGTGGATCGAGCAGGGGCTAGGCCCATCGTCCAAGGCCGCCAGGCGATTCTGCGGAACCGGAGGCGAGCCGACGGGTGTAACCCCGAGGAGCCACCATTGATCCCGGAAGGGCCGCGTCGCCCGCACAGCCCAGGGCGTCACTCGAGAAAATGGGGCATGCGTACTCATGAAATCGCGGATTTTGACGTTGGTCCTGCTCTTCTGCCTCGCTACCGCCGCGCACGCGGGGAAGTTTGCCGCCGGGGCAGGGTCTCCCGTCCCCGCCCCAGCATTTAACCTTCCTACGCTGGCCGGAACCGTGTCGCTTGATTCTCTCCGCGGAAAGGTCGTGTACGTCGATTTCTGGGCCTCGTGGTGCGGCCCGTGCCGACAATCCTTCCCGTGGATGAAATCCCTTTCCGATCGATACGCCGGGAAGGGCCTTGTGATCGTGGCGATCAACCTCGACAAGGACCGTAAGGCGGCCGAGGAATTTCTCGCGAGATATCCCGCCCCATTTGTGGTCGCCTTCGATCCTTCAGGCAAGACCGCAAAAGCGTTCAAGGTCTGGGGAATGCCCACCAGCTACATTGTCGGACCGACTGGTGCCATTCTGTCCGCGCACTCGGGCTTCGACCCGAAGCACACCGTGATGATCGAATCGCAGATTCAGCAGGCACTCATTCAATGACGCGGCGCGCGGGATATCGGTGCGGGGCGGCTGCCGGGATCCTTTTCCTGGCGTTGACCGCGGGCTGCGCGACGGTACGCCCATGGGATCGTGACCTCTTGGCCCAGAAGAAGATGAGTTTCGTTCCGAATCCGATGATCCAGGCCGTCGACGATCACGTCTATTTCAGCAAGGAAGGCTCGACCGGCGGCCAGGAGGTCGGCGGCGGCGGATGCGGATGCAATTAGGTTTTCCGGGCCGGGCTCCAACCATACGAACGACGCTTCGCGCGGCGGCGTGCGTCCTTCTTGCCACGGGGCTGCCAGCGGCGGCCAGCGCGGACGGCGGGGCCTCGCAGCTCGACGCCTCGGTTCTCCTCTACGGGGAGCAGGGAAGGGCGAACGTCGTGGAGCCCACGGTTCGGGTGACTCGCCTCTTTCCGGACGGACAATCGCTTTCCGGCCAAATCGGCATCGACGTGATCACGGGAGCGTCGCCGAGCGGCGCGTTGCCGTCGGGCGTCGTGGCTCCAGCACCGGTTGAGGGCCAAGTTCAGACCGTGACTGCCGCCTCGGGAGGCGCCGGTGGCGCCGCGCCAGATCCCGGGCAGATCCCAGTCACGAGATTCGGCGATACGCGGGTCGCGGTCGACGCCGATTGGCAGAAGCCTTTCGGCCTGATCACGCCCGTGTTCGGCGGACATTTTTCGCGGGAGCGGGACTATCAGTCGATCGGAGGCAACACCAAACTCTCGATCTCGCTCCTGCACCGCCTGACGTCGTTGACCGTGGGGGCCGGGTTCAACCGCGACGACGTCTTTCCCACCGGAGGAACGCGACTCCCGCTCTCGGATAGCACCGTGATCGTCGGCACCGGATGGAACGCCAAACGGGTCAACGGCGGTATAGTCGGGTTCTCGCAGATCCTAACGCGGCGATGGATGCTGGGCGTAACCGGTTCGCGCAGCGTGGAGGATGGATACCTGACCGAGCCCTACAAGGTGGTGAGCCTCATGGATCCGTCGAGCGGAATCGCGGTGGGGCAGATTACCGAGAACCGCCCCGCACGTCGCGATCGGAGAGACGTCCTTACTAGCTCGGTCTACCACCTGACACGAGACGTTCTTTACCTGTCACACCGCTATTATTGGGATGACTGGGGCGTGCGCTCCAACACGTTCGATCTCAAGTACCGCCGCGAGCTGGGGGACCTTACGCTCGGCGACAGCATCTATATCCAACCCCACGTTCGCTACTACTCTCAGTCGCAGGCCGACTTCTTCACGTTTGGGCTGATCCAGGGGGCGATACTCCCCGCATTCGTCTCCAGCGATGAGCGGCTCGGGCCCCTCCGCACCGCGACGCTGGGAGCGACCTTGGGATTTAAAGCGCCGGGCACGCCGGGCGAGTGGAGCATTCGGGCGGAGTACATCCGGCAGTTCGGGAAGGGTCACCCTAGCAACGTCGTCGGGGTGCAGCGCGACTTCGACCTGTTCCCCGCAGTGAGCATCGGCTCACTGGTGGTCGCCTACTCCGTCCCTCTCTGACGCGGCACATGTCCCGGACCGCAGGCATGTCCACCCCACGCGATGCCCGAGCGCCCTCGCTCTCGCGGATCGAGGATACGTTCGAGGGATGTTTCGAGGCAATGGCGAGCCCCTGCAAGGTCCTAATTGATACCGACGACCGCGCGCTTGCCGAAACGGTCCTCCGGATCGCGGAGCGCGAGGCTCGGCGGGTCGAAGCGAAGTTCAGCCGGTACCGCACCGACAACATCGTCCATCAGATCAACCATTCGGGCGGGCTGCCGGTCCCGGTTGACGAGGAAACGGAGGCGCTCCTCCGATACGCCGCGACGTGTCACCAGATGTCGCACGGGATGTTCGACATCACTTCAGGCGTGCTTCGCCGAGTCTGGAAATTCGACGGTGGCCGGCATCTTCCGTCTGATGCCGAGATACGCGACGTGCTGCGCCACGTCGGGTGGCAGCGGGTAGTCTTTGTCGATTCAACGCTTCGGATGCCGGTCGGGATGGAGATCGATCTGGGGGGGATCGGAAAGGAGTACGCGGTCGACCGCGCCGCGGCCCTGATCGTGGCTCACACCCGGGCATCGTTTCTGGTCAATTTCGGCGGGGACCTGCTCGCGGTCGGCCCTCGTCGCGGCGGGCGCTTCTGGAAGGTCGGGATCGACGATCCGGATCATCCCGGAAAGGGTGCCCTGTACCGCATCGACCTTCCCGCTGGCGGGCTCGCTACGAGCGGGGACGCCCGCCGCTTCGTCCTCTGGAAAGGGAAACGACTCGGACACATTCTGAATCCCAGGACCGGCTGGCCCGTGGAGGGCGCGCCTCGCTCCGTGACCGTCCTGGGCCAATCCTGCCTCGAGGCCGGCACGCTATCCACGCTCGCATACCTCCAAGGTCCCAACGCCCGCGAGTTTCTTCAACAACAGAATGCGCAGTTCTGGATTCTCTGACTTTCTCCCACTAGTCCTGCGGACGTACAATCCACCCATGTCGCGCAATTCCAATGGCGTTCTGGCCTTGTCCCCGGGCAAGCGTGGCCGTGCGTATCAGACTCGAGGACTCGCCCAATGAGCACAAGACGCCAAGAGATCGACATCAAGACCCAGGATGGCATCGCCCACGCGTGGACGTATCGCGTGGGCGAGGGCCCGCGGTCCGCTGTCCTCTTCTATCCGGATGCTGGGGGAGTGCGGGCGGCGATGCACGAAATGGCCGAGCGCCTCGCGAATCTCGGATACTTCGTGTTGCTGCCGAACGTCTTCTACAGGGCTGGGACTTACGCGCCGTTCGACATGGCCACCGTATGGAGCGATCCGGCCGAGCGAGCCCGCCTGATGGAGCTTGTCTCTTCGATCACCGCGGAGCGGGTCGGCAGCGATAGCGGTGCGTATCTCGAGGCGATCGCCGCGCAGCGCGACGTCCGCGGGGATCGCATCGGAATCACCGGATACTGCATGGGAGGGCGGATGTCCTTCCTAACGGCCGGAAAGCATCCGGACAAGGTTCGTGCCGCGGCATCGTTCCACGGAGGAGGCCTCGCGACCGACCAAGCGGACAGTCCACATCGCCTCGCGGACCGGATCCGGGCCTTCCTTTACTTCGGCGTTGCTGACGCGGACCGAAGCTGCACGCCGGAGCATCAAGGCGCGCTGGCGGCGGCGCTCGGCGCGGCGGGTGTCGACTATCACATCGAGCTGTACAAAGGGAAAGGGCACGGATTTGCCGTGAGCGATCACGTCGGGGCGTACGACCAGGAGGCTGCCGACCGGCACTGGCGCCGGCTCGAGTCGTTCTTTGGCGAGACGTTGGCTTAGCTGTACGCGTTCGCATGCATCGCGCCCCCGTAGCTGAGACGGATAGAGCAGAGACCCCACAACGCACGGAGAAGAAACAATGCAGAAGCGCAAACTAGGAAGCAGCGGTCTGGAGGTGTCGGCCATCGGGCTCGGCTGCATGGGGATGAGTTTCGCCTACGGCACTCCGGAGGAACGCGACGAGCGCGAGTCCATCGCCACCATCCATCGCGCCATGGAACTCGGCGTGACGTTCTTCGACACGGCCGAGGCGTACGGGCCCTACACCAACGAGGAGCTGCTCGCCCGCGCGCTCCAGGGGAAGCGCGGCCACGTGATCATCGCGACCAAGTTCGGCTTCAAGTTCGACGAGAAGGGTGGTATTGCGGGTGTGGACAGCCGGCCAGAGCACATCCGCGAGGCGGTTGAGGGCTCGCTGCGCCGACTGCAGACGGACTACATCGATCTACTCTATCAACACCGCGTCGATCCCGCAGTGCCGGTCGAGGATGTCGTCGGCGCCATGGCCGCGCTCGTTCGGGAGGGCAAGGTGCGCTACCTCGGCCTATCCGAGGCAGGTGAGCGGACGATTCGCAGCGCACACGCCGTGCATCCGATCGCGGCGCTCCAAAGCGAGTATTCATTGTGGGAGCGCAACCTCGAACCGCACATCATCCCGTTGCTGCGCGAGCTCGGCATTGGCCTTGTCCCGTTCGCGCCGCTCGGCCGCGGTTTCCTCACCGGTTCCGTGAAGCGTGCCGAGGAGTATCCCGAGGGCGACTACCGCCGCGGCGATCCTCGCTACCAGGGCGAGAACTTCACGGCCAACATGCGGGCCGCGTCCTCCGTGCGAGAGCTCGCCGCGCAGAAGGGCGTGACTGCGGGGCAGATCGCGCTCGCATGGTTACTGCACAAGGGCCAGGACATCGTGCCGATTCCCGGCAGCAAGCGCCGGCAGCACCTCGAGGAGAACGCGGGCGCAGCGGCCGTGTCGCTCGGCGCCGAGGAAGTGGCTGTACTCGACGCCGCGCTCAGCCCTGACAGGGTATCGGGGCCGCGCTACAACGAGAAGCAGATGACGCTTGTGGATCGGTGACGGCACTCAGAGCGGCCATGCGGATCGGTATCCTGGGCTCGGGGTTGATGGGAGGGAAGCTCGGCACGCTCTTCGCGCGAGCAGGGCATGAGGTGGTCTTCAGCTACGCGCGCAGCGAGCGGAAGCTGAAGCGGCTCGCGCGTGAAGCAGGAGTACGAGCGCGGGCCGGAACGCCGGCTGACGCCGCGCGGGAATCCGACGTGCTGCTACTGGCCGTGCACTGGTCCCGCGTCGACGACGTGCTGAAGCAGGCAGGCGACCTCAAGCGCAAGGTCGTCGTGAGCTGCTCGCTTCCGATGAATGCCAACGACACCGATCTCGTGATGGCTCACACCTCTTCAGGCGCGGAAGCGCTCGCAAAGAAGGTGCGGGGGGCCCACGTCGTCGCCGCTTTCGGAACGGTGCCGAGCGAAGTGCTGCTCGGCGTGTTCGCGGGCAGGCGCAGGGCGAAGAAACCCACTCTCGTTTACTGCGGCGACGATCAGCGCGCGAAGGACGTCGCCGCTCAATTGATCCGCGACGTCGGATTCGATCCCCTGGACGCCGGACCGCTCCGGATCGCCAGGTACACGGAGCCGTTCACGCTGTTGATCGCGCAGCTCGCGTACGAGGGCGATCGAGGTCCCGAGATGGCGTATCGGTTCGAGTGGATGGGGAGGGAGTGAACCGTGTCAGCTAGAGAACGGGTAGCATAGTGCCCCGGGGTACTCAAGATTCTGGTCCAGGGATTCGAGCACGGCGATGTGTTGAACTATATTCGAGGCATGACGGAGTACGACGGCACGGCGGGGAAGATCACCAAGAAGGCGGAAATCGGGAATTTTCGATCAGCGCCGGCCGTGTGGGTGAGCAAGAACGGCAGACCGACCTTGGCGGAGGCATCATGAAGAGAAGACGGTTCGCGCCAGCATTGATTCTCATCGCCGTGGTGACGAGCGCAGCGGGAGCGCCGGTCAGCAGTCCGACGCAGCTCGACACGGTCCGGATCGAGGAACTAGCCGGGGCCAAGGGAAAACTCGACCCGAAGGAGGGCGTCTTCAAGGTGTCTGTTCCACGCGGCGACTTGGACGTCCGGGCTGCGGGCGTTCGCCTGACCCCGCCAATGGGCCTGACATCGTGGGCTTCGTTCAAGCGCGTGGCTGCGCATGTGGTCGTGATGGGCGACATGGTTCTCCTGGAAGACCAGGTGAATCCGGTCATGAGCGCGGCGCTCGACAACGGGCTCGAGGTCACGGCGCTCCACAATCACTTCTTCTGGGACACCCCGAAGGTCATGTTCATGCACATCGGCGGCATGGGGAGTGAGGAGGGGCTCGCGGCTGCCGTTGGGAAGGTGTTCTCGAGGATCAAAGAGACGAGCGGCGGTAAGGGTGATGAACCTCATGCCGAAATCGATCCGACCAGAACCTCCCTCGACCCTACGAAAATAGACGCGATACTGCATCAGAAAGGCGATCTCAAGGACGGCGTGTACAAGGTGGTGATAGGACGGACGACGCGCATGCACAGCGCGATCATGGGCGGCACGATGGGTGTGAACACATGGGCGGCCTTCGCCGGGTCCGACGAACAGGCTGTTGTTGACGGCGATTTCGCCGTGCTCGAATCAGAGCTCCAGCCGGTACTCAAGGCGCTGCGCGGCGCCGGCATCGACATCGTAGCAATTCACCAGCACATGACTGGCGAGAGCCCCCGGATCATGTTCCTGCACTACTGGGGCGTGGGCTCGACCGCCAGCCTCGCGATGGGGGTGCGGGCAGCTCTGGACAAGACGGCGGCCAGGCGCGCCGCGGGCTGATGGTTAGTTCGTCGGGAGGCTGTCCGTGAGGCGCGGAAGGGAAGCTTGGCGCATAACGGGCCCCGGGCTATCTTCCTATTGCCCCTGTAGCTCAGGTGGATAGGGCAGCGGTTTCCTAACGAAAAGAGGCACTTTTCGCCGCCCTCACCACGAAGTCGAACTCGCCAAGGCGATTACAAGCCGCGTCGATGGGTTAACCCTCATCGGTGCGGGGCCTTTTGTGGAACAGGATGGACAGAATGGACACGAAGGGAAGCTGAAACCCTAGCATCCGAAAGCCTGCCGATGTGTCCGAATTGCGGCGAGGATCATGAGTTCGACTTCTCACGCCGCGGCACCGACCATCGTCGATTTCCAACTCCGCGTGGACATGAACGGAAATGGTAGACTCGCAAATTGGCGGTCGGCGACCTCCGGGACATAGGGTCGAGAGGGTCAGAGACGGCTGAGGGTCCGAAGGAAAATCCAGGGAGGTACCGTCATGAAGACACGCACGATGAGCTTGATCGCGCTCCTCGCCATGGTGTTGATCGGTTGGGGTGGCACGACGGCCAAGGCCGACCCCACTCCCGACCTAAGGCTGACGATGAGAAAACTCTGGGAAGAACACGTCATGTACACACGGAACTACATCATCAGCTCCCTTGCGGGGCTGGAGGACGCGGACAAGGTCGCGGAGCGGCTGCTCAAGAATCAGGACGACATTGGCGGGGCGATCAAGCCGTACTTCGGCGTTGAGGCAGGGGACAAGCTGGCGGCGTTGCTGCGAGATCACATTCTGATCGCTGCCCAAGTCGTCACCGCGGCAAAGGCCGGCAACCGAGCCAAGTTGACAGCCAGCCAGGCGAAATGGACAGACAACGGCAAAGAGATCGCAGCCTTCCTGAGTGGGGGGGATCCAAAGTTGAACTACGTCAATATCTTTAGGTCGGCACAGGATGTGGAGACCATGTTCCAGAAGCATTTGGACCTGACCACGGCAGAAGTCGCAGGCAGGCTCAATAAGGACTGGGCTGCCGACATCCGCGCTTACGATGAGGGGCACGGGCACATGCTCATGTTCGCGGACGCGCTGACCGCTGGGATCGCGAGGCAGTTCCCCGAGAGGTTCAAGTAGTCGATTGATGTCCGGCCTCATGCCCCCGTAGCTCAGGTGGATAGAGCAGCAGTTTCCTAAACTGCGTGCCGGGTGTTCGAGTCACCCCGGGGGCACACCGATGTATACTCGGCGGCTGGACCCCGTTGGCTTGAACGGGGTAGATAAGCGAGACCCCAAGCCGCGCACCCTATCGAGAGGGATCATGACCCGCTTCACGCTGCGTCCGACCGCCCTGATGCCCCTGCTCCTGTCGGCCGTCGCGCTGTTCGTGTCGCCTTCCGCGGCTCAAACCTCGTACTTGCCTGGCGCGAAGCCTCCTGCGACCAAGCCCCCGGCCCAGGACACTACGATCACGGTCGAGGTCCACCGCCTCGCCCCGGGTGTGTTCGCGGCCAAGGTGGACTATGTCTGGGTCGGATGGGTCGAGCTTCCCGACGGCCTCCTTCTGATCGACAGCGGTCCGGACAATCGCTCGGCGACCGCCCTCGCGGACACGATTCGGGCGCGATCGGGATCGAAGCCGGTCCATTACGTGGTCAACACGCACGCCCACGGAGATCACACCGGGGGAAATCGCCTTTTCGCGGCCGCGGGCGCGACGATCATCGCCCAATCGAAATCGGCCGCAAAGATCGACTCGACCACGGGCGCGCTCAAGGCCGCCGTCCGGGTCGATCGACGGAAGATTCTTGGCCCCGCCGACCGAAAGGTCGAAATCATCTGGCTGGGGAAGTCGGCCCACACCGCGGGCGACCTTGTCGTCTACCTTCCCAAGCAGAAGGTGCTCTTCGCGGGCGACCTCGTGTCGGACCGCGCGATTCCTTGGATGCTCGATCCCAACTTCGATCGCACGGGCTGGCTCGCCTCACTCGACTCCCTCAGGTCCAAGGCCTTCGTCTACGACAAGCTGGTGCCGGGGCACGGCCGCATGGAGGAGCCCGTCGAGGAGTTTCGGTACACCTACGGCTACCTGAACGCCGCGTACGACAAGGCATTCAAGATGGCGTCCTGGGGAACGAAGGTGACCGCGGTCAAGGATTGGGGATATCTCGGCGGACCCTACGAAGGTGACGAGTTCTACAACCAGGTTCACTTCCTCAACATGCAGCGGCTCTACAATCAAGCGCGCGGCCTCAAGACCCCCGGCCGGCCTTCGATGCGCGCCGTCAAGAATTAGAGTGAGCTTCCGCCGGCGGACACCGGCCCTCCTTTCGATCGCAGTTGTGGTCGCCGCCGTTGCCTCGGGCTGCGCTCGAGAGCCGGAGGATGTCCGAGGGGTCCGGCTCGCGGCGCAGCGCTACATGAGCGCCCTGGCAGGGAAAGACCTCGCCGAAATCCGCAGGCGCGCGACCTGCGTCGTCACCGTCCAATCGGTGCAGGGCGGAAACGTGCTCAAGATCGGACCGCTCCGACGCCTTTCCATTTCCGCTCTCGACTCCTTGGCGTCCGCTGCGTCGCGCGACCATCGGACGGCGGAGTCTCTCTGGGTGAGCGTCGGGAGCCGCGATCGAGAAACTCTGTTCCGAGAGGTACGGCGCACGGGCCGGCTCGAGGTCACGTACCGAAACGCGGCCCGGGCGATTGCGCTGTCCAGTTCGAACACGATCCTCAATTCGAGCACGCCGCTCGAGACCCGGACGGTCCGGATGCGGGTCCGCTATGCTGGCAGCGTGATCGGTCCGAGCCCCGTGGACCGCGAAATGATCCTCCGCCTTCTGAAGGCTCCAGCGGGAACATGGGTCGCGTTTTCCCTCTACACTGCGGAGGACGATCCCCGGCCGGACGGAGTTTGACCCGCTCCGGCAACGGTGTTAGCCTACGTTTTGTGCCCCGTGACCTCCGCCCATTGCCGAAGGCTAGGCGATGGGCGTTTCTGCGCTTGAGGAACCCATGGTCATCATCCTACGGCCCGATGCCACCCCGGAGCAGCGGCACGCGGTCGAGTCACGCCTGCGCGAGCTGG
This sequence comes from Candidatus Eiseniibacteriota bacterium, assembly GCA_041486815.1. GTDB lineage: Bacteria > Eisenbacteria > RBG-16-71-46 > SZUA-252 > SZUA-252 > WS-9. Next base: position 16,876 of record JBGPMG010000017.1, read on the forward strand.
GGTTCCAAATCGTGCTCGCGCCCAGCCCGCCACCCGTCGTAATGGCAGCGGTAGGAGAGGGGACCATGCCACCGCTCGAGCAGATGCGCGCCATGCCCGGGGTCGCCGAGGCTCGCCGCATCCCGGAGCCGTTCAAGCTTGCCAGCCGGAGCTTCCGCGCGGCCACCAGCGTCGTCCGGGTGGGGGACGTGGAGATCGGAGGCGCCTCCGTCGTGCTGATGGCCGGGCCCTGCACGATCGAGTCGGAGGAGCAGATGGTGCGCACGGCGGCCGCGGTCCGATCGGCCGGAGCTACCGTCATGCGCGGGGGAGCGTTCAAGCCGCGAACGTCCCCATATTCATTCCAGGGGCTCGGCGAGGAGGGGCTCAAGCTCATTCGCAGGGTCGCCGACTCCGAGGGGCTTTTAGTGATCTCAGAGATCATGGACAAGAGCCAGATCACGCTCATGGATCGCTACGTCGACATCTTTCAAGTGGGCGCGCGAAACATGCAGAACTATCCGCTTCTCCGCGAGCTCGGAAAAGTGGAGCGGCCCGTCCTCATCAAGCGCGGGTTGGCCGCGACGGTGGACGAGTGGCTCATGAGCGCGGAGTACGTGATCTCCGGAGGGAACGACCGCGTCATCGTCTGCGAGCGGGGCGTGCGCGCCTACGAGACCTACACGCGAAACACCCTCGACCTGAATGCCGTTGCGGTCGCGAAGGCCATCAGCCACCTGCCGGTGATCGTGGATCCGAGCCACGCGGTGGGCGTGCGAGACAAGGTGGTCCCGCTCGCCCGGGCCGCGATCGCGGCCGGCGCCGACGGCCTTCTCGTCGAGGTCCACTACGCGCCCGAGCAGGCCATCTGCGACGGGCCGCAGTCGCTCTACCCGGAACAGTTCGCGGCGCTGGCGGGACAGATCCGTCTGATCGCGGAAGCGGTGGGTCGGAGGCTCTGATGGCGACCCCCGCCCGGGGCGGCTCCGGCCGCGGCGGGCGCGCTCGAAAGGGGCGGGAACGCGCGAGCACCCAGGCGACCTCCCGGCCGAGCGGGCCCTCCTATCGATGGACCCAATGGCTCGCCTATGCGGCGCTGGCCGTCTTCGCGCTCTACTGGGGCGTCAAGGCGTTCACGGAGCATTCGATCGGGAACTACGGAGTCGAGACCGACTTCTATTGGAAATACGCCCCCGCGGCGCGCGATCTGCTCCAGGGCCGGATCGCGATCGAGAACTACGATTCGAAGGGTTGGGGCTACCCGGCGGCGGTCGCGGCCGTCTCAATGCTCGGCCTCGATCCGTTTCGCGCCGCCCAAATTCTCGCGCTCCTCTCAGCCGTGACGGTTGGCCTCCTCGTGTACCGCCTTCACCGAAGCCTCCTCGGTCCCGCCGTCGCACTCGGGAGCCTCCTCATTCTGCTCGGCAACGAGACCTTCCTCGCCAACACCTACGAAGTCGGCACCGACATGTTCTTCTTCGCGGTCGCGCTCGCCTCGATCGCGCTTCTCCTGCGTCGCTCGAATCCGAGCAGCTGGGCCATGCTGGCTTCCGGGCTCCTCGGCGGCTGGGCGTTCTCGACGCGCTACAACGGGCTCTTCCTTTGGCCTGGGGCTCTCGCGCTCCTTCTCCTCGTCCGGACCGCGGACGGCCCGGCGCCCGTCCGATGGCGGCGCGCAGGCCTGTGGACCGCCGGATTCCTGGCGGCGGCACTGCCGTGGCTGATCATCAACGCGGTGCACACCGGGAATCCCCTCACAAACTCGAACTACGTGAACGTGGGCTACACGGTGTATGGGGAAGGCAACTGGGAGAATTTCTTCTACGGGAACGGCGACAAGAAGATCCACTCGTTTGTCGACGTCGTCCGAACCGATCCGGGGCGGTTCGCCGTGGCGATGCTCAAGAACGCGGTCGACCACTTGGGGCGCAATCTGCGCGAGCTGCTTCCGTTGGCCTGGGGTGTCTTCGCGGTACTGGGTGGGCTCATTCTCCTCCGCGAGCGCCCGGGCCGCCGCATCGCCGGGTACGCGCTCCTCTACGCGCTCTTCTTCTTGACTCTGATTCCCATATTCTACGGAGCCCGATTCTCGCTTCCGCTCCTCGCATTCCTAGCGCTCCTCGCCGCATGGCCGTTCGTGTCTCCGACGATGGGGAAGCCGCTCCAGAAGGTGGAGCGGTCGTTCCCGCTCCGGACCTTCTTGTTCCTGGCGCTCTGGCTCGCGACGACCTTTCCCGCGTACCAGTGGGTTGAGGACCCGGCAAACAAGGAGCGGGTTACGGCCGGTCCGTACGACCTTCTCCCAGCGATCTCCTTCCTGCGCGACCACGCGGCGGGGGAGACGCTCATGGCGCGGAAACCGCACGCGGCGTTCCTTTCGAGGATGCGCTTCGAGCCGATCCCGCAGGTCGACACCCCGGCCGACCTTCACGCCGCCGCCGGGAAGGCGCACGCCCGCTACGTGCTTGTTTCCCCCGCCGAGGTCTTGCGCCGTGCGGGGATCCAGCCGTTCGCCACGGGGGAGGAGGTCCCGGGCTTCGCGCGCGTCTTCGCGAGCCCGGGCGTGTTCGTCTACGAGGTGCGTCCGGGCGGCCCCGGCGCTCAAGCGCCTTGACTTGGGGCGCCGGTCGGATACACTCGCGCGGCGGTATCGTGACGCCAACAACAGTAATGACGGGCGATTAGCTCAGCTGGTTAGAGTGCCTGCTTGACATGCAGGAGGTCAGAGGTTCAAGTCCTCTATCGCCCACCACCGAACGAAACGGGAACCCCCATCCGTTGATTCAACTCGAGATCGATAGCCGCCGGCTTGAGGCGGAGCCCGGCACCACGCTGGGGGCGCTCTTCCACGAGCAGTACCAGGAAGCGTTCCGCCTCGGGGTTGCGGCAAAGCTGAACGGCCGCCTTGTCGACTTCCATACGCCCATCCACGACTCGGGGCGTCTTGAGCTCGTGCCGGTAGAGAGCGCCGAGGGACTCTCCGTCCTCCGCCACTCGACCTCCCACCTGATGGCTTCGGCGGTCGTGAAGCTCTTCCCCGAGGCAAAGCTCGCGATCGGCCCGTCGATCGACGAGGGGTTCTACTACGACTTCCAGGTCGACCGGCCGTTCCAGCCCGAGGACTTGGCGCAGATCGAGGAGCAGATGCATACGATCGCTGACGAGAACCACCAGTTCCAGCGCGGGGAATTGGGTCGGGACGAGGCGCTCCGCCGATTCCGGGAAGAGAAGGAGCCGTTCAAGGTCGAGTTGATCGAAGGCATCCCGGACGCGAAAGTGAGCACCTACACGCATTCCTTCTTCACCGACCTCTGCCGGGGACCTCACGTCCCGCGCACCAAGATGCTGCGCCACTTCAAGCTCCTGAGCGTGGCAGGCGCCTACTGGCGGGGCGATTCGAAGCGCCCCATGCTCCAGCGGATCTACGGAACCGCGTTCCCCAGCAAGGACCGGCTCAAAGAGCACCTGGAGCGTCTCGAGCAGGCGAAGCTCCGCGATCATCGGAAGATCGGCGCGGCGTTGGATCTCTACAGCGTGCAGGACGAAGCCGGCGGCGGATTGATTTTCTGGCACCCGCGCGGCGCGGCGATGAGGCGGGTGATCGAGGACTTCTGGAAAACCGAACACCTGAAGCGGGGCTACACGATCGTCAACACGCCGCACATCGCCCAGGTCGACCTCTGGCAGACATCGGGGCATACGGACTTCTACCGCGAGAACATGTACTTCCTTGAAGTCGACAAGAAGGAGTACGTGCTGAAGCCGATGAACTGTCCATTCCACATCCTCATCTACAAGCGGAAGAAGCACTCCTACCGGGAGCTCCCGCTCCGAATCGCGGAATTGGGGACCGTCTACCGATTCGAGAAGTCCGGCGTGCTCCACGGGCTCGCGCGCGTCCGCGGCTTCACGCAGGACGACGCGCATCTCTTCTGCACACCCGATCAGGTGGAGCGCGAGCTCCAGGGAGTGCTCGAATTCACGCGATTCATGCTCAGCACGTTCGGGTTCAGCGAATACCAGGTGGACTTGAGCGTCCGCGACCCGGAGCGAAAGAAGGACTACTTCGGGACGGATGAAGAGTGGAATCTGGCCGAAGGCGCGCTCGAGCGGGTGGTGAAGGCGGCGGGTCTTCAATACCACCGGGCGGTCGGGGAGGCGGTCTTCTACGGACCGAAGATCGACATCAAGCTCACCGACGCCTTGGGCCGCGCGTGGCAGTGCTCCACGATCCAATTCGACTTCAACATGCCGCGGCGCTTCGAGGTGCAGTACGTCGGCCCCGACGGACAGGAGCACCCTGCCTACATGATCCACCGGGCCCTTCTCGGCTCGCTGGAGCGGTTCTTCGCGACTTTGATCGAGCACTACGCCGGAGACTTCCCGGTCTGGTTCACGGCGGTCCAGGTTCAGCTGATCACGATCGCCGACGCCCAAATCCCGTACGCCGAGGAAATCCGGTCCTTGCTGCTCGACCGGGGAGTTCGCGTCGAGGCCGACCTGCGGGAAGAGAAAATGGGAGCCAAGATCCGGGACGCGGAGCTCCTCAAGATCCCGTACATGCTGGTGCTCGGGAGGCAGGAGGTCGAGAACCGCGCCGTTTCGGTTCGGAGCCGGAAGAAGGGCAACGAGGGAAGCGTCCCGCTCGATTCCTTTGTGGAAAAACTCGTTGCCGAAATCGCCGCGAGAACTTAAACTCGCGGCTCGTTGAGTTCCAAGCAGGAGCCACCGGCTTCTCACCCCGAGGCGCAATGCTACCGGGGTTCGTAAGGCGAGGCGCCATCGCGAAAGCGCTGGCCGCACGCAGACGGGCAGGACGCTCTCGCGTCTTCCCGCCGTTCCTTGCCCGAGCCGCGCTCCCTGCCGCAGCACGTTCCTGCCCCGATTAGAGGAGGGAGAAAACTATCGCCACAACGAAAGAAGTCCGGGTCAACGATCGCATCCGGATTCCGTCGGTCCGCGTCATCGGGCCGGATGGAGAGCAGGTAGGAATCTTGGGCATTCGTGAGGCGCTCGCCTACGCCCAGGAGCGCCAGTTGGATCTCGTCGAGGTTTCGCCCACCGCCAAGCCTCCGGTTTGCCGCGTGATGGACTTCGGGAAATTCAAGTACGAGCAAAACAAGAAGCAGCAGAAGGCGAAGCGAAAGCAGCACGTCACGCACCTCAAGGAAGTGAAGCTCCGCCCGAAGATCGAAGAACACGACTACCGATTCAAGGTCGAGCACGGCCGCCGGTTTCTCGAGCTCCACGACAAGGTGAAGTTCACGGTGACCTTTCGAGGACGCGAGCTCGCTCATCCGGAAGCCGGCCATCGACTCTTAGAGAAAGTCGTGAAGGATCTCGAGGGAGTGGGGCAGGTGGAGATCCCGGCCCGCATGGAGGGACGAAGCATGGTGCTCCTCATGGTGCCGCGCCCCCAAACTGGAGGGCGCCCGCCCGTGAAGAAGCAGGCCGCCACCGCCGGGGCGCCAAAGCAGACGGCCGCTGCGGCGCCAAAGCAGACGGTCGCCGGCGCGTCCAGGCAGACGGCCGCGGCGGGGCCCGTTAAGCAGCCGACTACGAAACCCTAAGGGAGTCCACGATGCCGAAAATGAAGACCAACCGGGCTGCCGCAAAGCGGTTCAAGCGGACCGGCACCGGAAAAATAAAGCGCGGGCACGCATTCGCGCGGCACCACCTGGGACTTAAGTCGCGCAAGCGTAAACGGC
>JBGPMG010000018.1:0-22529 GCA_041486815.1 Candidatus Eiseniibacteriota bacterium
CCATCCCGATCGCGCGGCCGACGATGTTCGCTTCGGCCAGGGGCGAGTTGAAGACGCGCTGCTTTCCGAACTGCTTTTGAAGCCCGTAGGTGACCTTGAAGACCCCGCCCTTGCCGGCCACCGATTCCAAATTCTGCTCCCGGGTCGCGTCGGCCACGTCCTCGCCGAAGAGCACGATGCGCGGATCGCGCGTCATCTCGTCCTTCAGGCAGCGGTTGATGAGGGTCACCATCGTCTCGGGCTGTCCCTCGAAGCGCGGCTCGCTTTCGAACTCGCGGCCCGTCGGGTCGACGGTCGGAGAGTAGAGATGGTCGTAGATCGTCTCGGGCTTGGGCTTCACGGCCTTCAGCGCCTCGGCCTCGGCCCCGGCGATCTCGGCTTCCACGTCCTTCTGGATCCGCTCGATCGCTTCCTGGGTCGCGAGCCCCTCGCGGATCAGGTATTTCGGGTAGTTCAGGATCGGGTCGCGCTTCGCCTCTTCCTCGCGCTCGCGCGGCGGTTTGTACGACTGCTCATCGTCCGACATGGAGTGGCCGTACGGTCGGATCACCATCGCGTGGAGGAGCACCGGGCCCTTTCCCGCGCGCAAGTGCTGCGCCGCCTCCACCACCGCCTGGTACGACGCGAGGGGATCGGTCCCATCGACCCGCATCACGCGAAGGCCTGGGACCGAGCCCATGCAGCGGCCGATGTCGCCGCCGGGCGTCTGGGCTTCCACCGGTACCGAGATCGCGTACTGGTTGTCGGTGATGAGAAACAGCACCGGGAGCGCATCGGTGGCCGCGGTATTGATCGCCTCCCAGAACTCGCCTTCGCTGGTCGTGCCGTCGCCCGCCGAGACGTAGACGACCTCGTCTTCACGAAACGGGGGTCGTTGCTTGAGATCGCGCATCAAAGCCAGAAGCCGGCCGCCCTCCGCGCATCCCACCGCCTGGAGGAACTGGGTCCCGGTGGGACTCGACTGCGAGACGACGTTCGCGCGTTTCAGGCCCCAGTGGCATGGCATCTGCCGCCCCCCCGAGTTCGGGTCGGCCTCGGCGCCGACCGCCTCGTAGAGCATCTCGAGCGGCGTCATGCCGAGCGTCAGCATCAGGGCGCGGTCGCGGTAATAGGGATAGAACCAGTCGGAGCCCGAGCGGAGCGCTTTGCCGGCGGCGACCAGCACCGCCTCGTGTCCCGCGCCGCTGATCTGAAAGTAGATCAGGTTCTGCTTCTTGAGCTTGATCTCCTCGTCGTCGAGGCGCCGGGAGAGGAGCATGAGGCGGTAGATCTCGAGAAGATCGGTGCGATTCAGCCCGAGAAACGTCAGATTTTCGACACGAAGTGCCACCCAGGACCTCCTCGAGCAGGGATTTTGAGACTTGAGCGCCCTCATTATAACGGAGAGACTGACCGGCCGGAACGCGGGAATTGGACGCCGCAGCGCGATGCGGCCGGGCGGGCGGACCAGGAGGGGCGAACGAACACGCGCAGCGTGACGTCGGTGACGTTTCCCGGCCCGGAGGGGACGCTGGAGGGCCTTTGGTCCGATCCGGGGCGAGGCCTTCCCGCTGCGGTAATCTGCCACCCCCATCCGGCGCACGGTGGATCGATGCACAGCAAGGTCGTTCACACGGTTCACAAGGTGCTCGACCAGGCCGGGCATTCGACGCTCCGATTCAACTTTCGAGGCGTCGGAATGAGCAGCGGAAGCCATTCCGGCGGCGACGGCGAAACGGGCGATGTGGCCGCCGCCGCGGCGTACGCCCGAACGCGCAGCGGGCTCGCGACACTCTGGCTCGCCGGATTCTCGTTCGGATCATGGGTGGGCGCCATGTGGGCAATCCATGACGATCACCTCGAACGGCTCATCGGGCTCGGGATGCCGGTGACCGTGAACATCGACGGCAGGACGTTTGACTTTCTAACCCGGCCCCCCGCTCCGATGCTGATCGTGCAGGGGGACCGCGATCAGTACGGCAGCCGCGAGGACGTCCTCGCGCTGGCCGCGCGGCTCAAGCCGTACGGTCCGGTCGAGGCGCGCTTCGTGGCGGACGCTGACCACTTCTTTACGGGACGTTTGAACGGCCTCGCCGCCGCGCTCCGCGACGGGCTTGGCCTGGAGGGGACATGAGCGGTGAAGCGATTCGGGACAAGGTAGCCGTGGTCACTGGCAGCACGAAGGGAATCGGACTGGCAGCCGCCGAGGCGCTGCTCGCAGCGGGCGCCAAGGTGGTGATTTCGGCGCGCAACGAGGAAGAGGTGGCCGCGGTTGGGAAGCGTCTAGGGGCGGCGCACCCGGCGCGGGTGTCCGCGCAGGCATGCGATGTCCGCCGCGAGGATCAGGTGGAGACGCTCTTTCGCGCGGCGGACCGCGCTTTCGGCGGGGTCGACATTCTGGTCAACAACGCCGGCGTCGGCCTCTTCAAGAACCTCGAGCAGATGACCCTAGAGGAGTGGAACCGCGTGATCGAAACCAACGTGACCGGTGTCTTTCTCTGCTCGCGCGCCGCGATTCCTCGCATGCGGCGCCGCGGCGGGGGCTACATCATCAACATCTCGAGCCTCGCGGGGAAGAACGCCTTTCCGACCGCGACCGTGTACAACGCTTCCAAGTTCGCTTTGAACGGCATGTCCGAAGCCTTGATGCAGGAAGTCCGGTACGACGGGATCCGCGTGAGCTACATCATGCCCGGCAGTGTGAACACCTACTTCGGCGGGACTCCACCTGATCCGGCGAAGGAATGGAAGCTCGCGCCGTCGGACGTGGCCCAGGTGATCCTCGACCTTCTCGGCCAACCGTCGCGTTCGCTTCCAAGCCGAGTGGAGATGCGCCCGAGCCAACCGCCGCGGAAATGACCCCTCGGCCTTCCGCCCTCACCGCCACAGCCAGCCCGCGATTGATCCGAGGGCGGTAGAGGTCGCCACGCAGAGCGCGAGGTAGGCCAGCGCCCCCCGCGCGCCCAGCCATCGCGCGACGACGCCGAAGGTGAGGATATTCACGATCGGCACGGAGAGGAGCATCGCGGTCCCGGGCCCCCGGCCCATTCCCTTCTCGAGGAGCTCCCGCACGAGGGGAAGCTCCGCTCCGGAGCAGAAATAGAACGGAACGCCGGAGAGCGAGGCGAGAAGGGAGCCTGCCACCATCTTCTGGCCGTAGAGGACATGGATCCAGTGCCGCGGCACGAGAGTATCGACCACGGCGGAGAGCGCGAGGCTGGCGAGGACCCACGGGAAGTACTCCTTCATCTGTCCCAAGAAGCGGCGTAAGACAGAGGCTCCCCGCGAGCGAGTCCGGATCTTCTCGACGCCCTCGATTGGCTCGGGGGAGGTTCCCGCCAAACCCCGCAGCGCGACGATCCCACCGTACCCGACGAGGAGACCGAACAGGACCGAAGCGATGAGCCTCACCGCCATCCACTCCGCGCCGAGAACCTTCCAGGTCAGGAGCAGCACCGGGATGCTGACCGAGGCCCCGGCCGTGAGGAATGCGAAGGTGTGCTTCAGATCGCTGCCGCGCCGCCGGAGCGACACCGCCAGCGGGACCATCCCGCACGTGCAGAGCGGGAGAAGCGCCCCCACGATGGAGGCGAGCAGCATCGTTCCGGGCCGGCGACCCGTGAGAAATCGCCCGATCGTGCGTTCGGAAACGAACTCCTCCAGGAGCGCGCCGAGGAGAATGGCTAGAAGGAAGTAGGGGACGATCTCGATCGTGGCATCCACGAAGACGCGGAAGATCGAGCTCCAAGTCGACGCGAGGTCCATCCGCCCATTCTAGCTTGAGCGGGCGCTCCTTGACACGCTCTCCCAAGTCGGTGACGATGCACCGGTTCCGAGCCATCGTGGGGGGTGCCGTGCCGGTCCATGATCCGTTTTTCCATTCCATCTTTCTCGGCCGAAGGGCGGCGCTCGATACGCCCCCGTTCGATCCGTTCCCGCCGAGCGGCAGAAAGCCGTGGACGGCCCCGCAGTCACCCCGACGGGACCTCGACTTCCACGTTCGTCACTATCGAGTAAGACTCTCGGTCGACATCGAGAAGAAGGAGCTTCGGGGCCGCGCGACGCTCACCATCGAGGCGCTTCGTGACGGGCTTCGCGACGTGGTCCTCGACGCTTCCGAGATGCGGTTTGAGTCGGTTCGCTCCGGCCGGCGGAACCTGCCGTACGCGTCCGATCGGGATACGCTTCGGCTCACATTGCCGCGACCTCTCCGCGCCGGCGGCCGCGCGACGTTCGAGATCGCGTACGCCGCGAGCCCGCGCAAGGGCTTCTACTTTGTCGGCCCGACAGAGGCTGAGCCCCACCGAGTTCCGTGCGGCTGGTCCCAGGGGCAAGCGGACGATACGCACTGGTGGATCCCGTGTCTCGAGAGCACGGAGAGCCGCGCGACCCTCGAGATGATCGCGACCGTGCCCGCGGGGTATCGCGCGATTGGAAACGGCCGGCTCGTGGCCCGGCGCAAGAATCCCCGCGCCCGGACCGTGACGTTCCATTGGCGGCAGGAGACGCGGCATCCGGCCTACCTCACATCCCTCGTCGTCGGAAAATATACGGAGCTCAAAGACCGGGCGGGGAAGGTGCCGCTCTTGGGGTACGTGCCGCGCGGCATGGAGCGGGCCGGCCGGGCGCTCCTGCGCAAGACCCCGCACATGATCGCCACCTTCTCCAAGGTGTTCGGCTACCCCTATCCCTATCCGAAATACGCTCAGTCCACCGTGCCCGACTTCACCTATGGCGGCATGGAGAACACGAGCGCGACGACGCTCTTTGAGAGGGCGCTCCAATCCGCCAACGACTCGTTCGACGAGGGCTACGACTCGCTCATTTCCCATGAGCTGGCGCATCAATGGTGGGGGGACCTCGTGACCTGCCGCGACTGGTCCGAAGGCTGGCTCAACGAGGGATTCGCGACCTACTCGGAGATCGTCTACCGCGAAGCCGACGACGGGCGGGACGACGCCGATTTCGCGCGCCTGGAGCAGATGTGCTCCTATCTGACCGAGGATGGCGAGGACTACCGGCGCCCGCTCGTCGAGACGCGCTGGAAATATCCGACCGCCATCTTCGACCGGCATCTCTACGAAAAGGGCGCCTGCGTCCTTCACATGCTCCGAGCGGTCATCGGCGACGCCGCCTGGCGCCGATCCCTGCGCACCTACCTGACGCGCCACGCGTTCGGTCCGGTCGAAACCGCGGACTTAAGGCGGGCCTTCGAGGAGGAGACCGGGCGGAACCTGGGCTGGTTTTTCGACCAATGGACGAACCACGGCGGCCACCCCGAGCTGCGCGTGAGCCGGCTCTGGGACGAGTCGGCGAAGAGCCTCCTGATCACCGTGGAGCAGGTGCAGGAGGTCGACGGCGTCACACCCCTCTTCCGCATTCCGATGACGCTCGAGGTCGTCGCCGCGGGAAAGCGCCTGCGCGTAAATCTGGACATTCACGGCCGGCGGGAGACGATCCACGTGCCGCTTTCGGCGCGCCCGCGTTATGTCGCGCTCGACCCCGAGCATGACGTGCTCAAGCAGATGGAATTTCCGCGGTCGAGCGAGGAGCTCCTCTTCGGCCTCGCGCGCTCACCGTTCGCGCTCGAGCGGATCCGGTGCGCCCGAGAGGTGTCGGCGCGGGGAGATGAACGGGTCGTCGCGGCGCTCCTGCGCGCCCTGAAGCGGGATCGATTCTGGGGCGTCCGGATGGCCGCCGCGGTCTCGCTCGGCGAGATCGGCCGCAAGGTCTCCGGGCTCACGGAGCGGATCGCGCCGCTGGCTCAGGGGCAGCACACGCGGGTACGGCGCGCGATCATCTGGGCGCTGGGTTGGATCGGCGACGATTCGGCGCTGAAGCGGCTGAAGCGCATGGCGACGTCCGAAACGTCGTCCTTCAATGTCGGCGTCGCGCTTCTCGCGATCGCCAGGATCGGCCGGCCGGGCGCCTTCGAGGCGCTGCAGGCCGAGCTGGGCCGTGAAAGCCACCGCGACATGCTCCGCTTCCTCATCTTCGACGGGATGGCGGGACTCAAAGATCCGCGCGCCGTTCCGATCCTTCTCGATCACACGCAGCTGCGCTTCAAAAACGAAGGGCGGGAAGCGGCGACCAAGGCGCTCGGAAAGCTGGGCATCTTGGAGAAGAGCGTCGAGAGCCGGTTGACCGAGCTGCTCCACGACCCGTGGCACCGCGTCCGGACCGCCGCGGCGGGGTCGCTACAGAAGTTGAAATCGCCGCGCGCCGAGTCCGGCATCCAGGATGCGCTTCAGACCGAACCGCTCGATTCGGTGCGGAGCGCCTTCGAGCGCGCGATCGACGACGTTCGCGCCGCTCGATAGACTTTCCCTCGAACCACGCCCTCGACCGGCTTCGCGCTCTACTTGCCGAGCTCTACGCCGTCCGAGGGCTCGCGTAGCGTCGCCAGGGCTCGGCGCGATACACTCTCCTCATGAAGACGATCCGCGGCCGCGCCCTGATCTTCTGGGATCCCAAGCGGCCTGGAAAGAAACTCGACGCCATAGACACCGATCAGATCACCCCGGCCGACGACTGCGTGTCGGAGAGCCTCGCCACGCTCGACGAACGGTGGAAAGTGGGCGCATTCCGCTACCTGATGCCGGGGTTCCGTGACCGCGTTCACTCGGGGGAGACCTTCCTGATCGCCGGCGATCGCTTCGCGATCGGTTCCTCGCGCGAGATGTCCCCCGCGGGTCTCAAGGGGATCGCCGAGGAGGCGGGCCTCGAGATGGTGGTCGTCGCAGGCGCCAACTTGGGCGACATCTTTCGCCGGAACGCGCTGAACCTGGGCCTCCACGTCGCGCAGAGCCTCGAGGCGGTCGAAGACGCGCAGGACGGCGACGAGCTGGAGTTCGTCGTCGAGACCCGCGCGCTCCGGAACGTGACCCGGAGCAAGAGCTACGAGCCCAAACCACTCACCACGAAGGAAGAAGAGATTCGGGCGGGCGGCGGGATCATCGCGATGGGGCGGCGCGAAATCGCCGCGACCCTCGGACGGAGTCCGGTGGTGGAGTTTCCCGATCCGCTTGAGTCGCGCCGCATGACCGCGACCGAGCAAATCCTCTGGGCACACCGCGTCGACAAGAAGGCCGACGTCAGGCCAGGCGCCACGATCCAGGCCTACGCCGATCTCCTCCCAGCCTCCGACGGGACCGCGCCGTTCGCGATCCACACGTTCCAACAGATCGTCGGCGATCCGGCCGTCGCGCCGCGGCTCGCTGCCGTCGCGAACGATCACTTCGTGTTCACCGGCAAGGCGGCCGACGAGAAGCAGACTTCCATCTCCCGTGAATTCGCGGAGCGGCACGGGATTCGCGAGCCCCACTACGCGTCCCCCGGGACCGGCATCTTCCATTTCTATTTTCCGGAGCAGGGGCTGATCGCCCCAGGCGGCTTCTATCCCGGCGCCGACTCGCACAGCCGGGCCTATGGGGCGTACGGGGCTGTGGGGATCGGCATCGGAAGCACGACGCTCGGCTTCGGCTGGGCGACCGGCTACATCTACGTGACGGTGGCGAAGCAGCGCCGCGTCGTCTTCTTGGGCGCGCTCCAGCCTTGGGTGAGCGGTAAGGACATCGTCCTTCGACTTCTTCAGGGATGGGGCGTGAAGCAATCGCAGGGGATGTCGGTCGAGTTCGTCGACTTGGACCGGCAGCTTCCGATCCCGTACCGGAACACGATCGCGAACATGATGGCGGAGGGAGAAGCCCTGAACGGCATCTTCGCCCAGGACGAGGTGACCGAGGCCTGGTTTCGGTCGCGGGGATTCGCCCTTCGGTATCCGCGGGTCTTCGCCGGCGACGACGCCCGCTACGAGATCGATGAGACGCTCGATCTATCGAATGTCGCGCCGATGATCGCGAAGCCGTTCAGCCCGGGGAATGCCTTCCCGGCCGAGGAGGTCGCGACCGAGCGGATCACCTTCCAGAAGGCGATGATCGGTTCCTGCACGAACGGTGGGTACGACGATCTGCTTCAGGCGGCCCTCGTGATCCGCGGCGCGCGCGGCGTCGGCATCGATCGAATCGGAAAGGGATACGAGTTTATCGTCTTCCCCGGGAGCGGCACCGTGAAGCGCCTCATCGAGCAGCCCGATCCCCGCCTGGGAGGCGACTCGATCGCTGAGGTCCTGAGGCGCTCGGGAGCGGAGATCCGCGAGTCGTGGTGCGGCCCGTGCTTCGGACAAGGCCCCGATTCTCTGTCCAAGGGGGAGAGGGCCATCACGTCGTTCAACCGCAATTGGCAGAACCGGATGGGAGTCGGGGGAGAGGGCTATCTGGCTAGCCCAGCAGTGGTTGCGTCTTCCGCCCTGGCCGGGTACATGGCCCCGCCCTCGAAGTTAGGGCTTCGCTGGGATCCCGAAGCGTACGGAGTCTGATTCAGATAGTTATTCAAATATTGTTCAAGATATGTCCATAATCGTGCGGCATTGGATGGTCACTCTCCTAGAGGCCGGAGGGTCGAGATGCCACATGTCCCGCGATCAGGTTCGCTCTCGATCGGCGCGCTCTCGAGGGCGACCGGCATCCACGTCGGAACGCTCCGCACCTGGGAGCGGCGCTACGAGTTTCCTCGCTCGGTCCGGAAGCCCTCGGGTCATCGCCTCTACTCCGTCGACGAGGTCCCGCACCTTCTTCGCATAAAGGCCGCGCTCGCCCTCGGCCACCGGCCCGCCGAGATATTGAGGCTCTCGCCGCCAGCGATTGAAGCGCTCATGGCGATGCCGGGCCGACACGCGGCCGCCAGCGCCACCCCCGCGGCAAGGCGCCCGGCGGACCGCGACGCGGCCGAAGCCCCATCCCAACTGATCGAGAGCGTCGTCTCATTCGACCGCGTCGAGCTCGAACGCGGCCTCCGGGCCCGATGGACGTTGCTGGGGCCGATTCGGTTCCTCGAGGAATGCGCGAGTCCCTTTATAGATGGTTTCGGTACCGGGTGGCGCGAGGGGACGCTCGAGGTCCGCCACGAGCACTTCGCGACGGCGCTCCTGGCGGACCTGCTTCGTGAGCTGAGGCGGCCGCACGATGATCGCGCGTCGGGGCCGTGGGTCGTCGCGGCCACGTTTCCGGGCGATCGCCACGAGATAGGGCTCCTCATGGCGAGCCTGGTCTGCGCGTCGCGGGGCTGGCGCGTGCTCTATATCGGGGTCGACACGCCGATCGACCAGATCGCCGCCCTAGCGCGGGAAGTGCCGCTCTCGGCGGTCGCGCTGAGCGTGTCTGCGACGGTACCGCGATCGTACGCGACGGCCCTGGCGCTCGACCTGCGGCGGAAGCTGCCGGAGAGAATCGCGATCTGGATGGGTGGGAAGGGGGCGCCCGGGGCCCTACCGGGGGTGGTTCCGTTCGCCGACTACGACGGTCTCGATTGCCATCTCGCGGCGATTGCGGCCGGTACCGCCGCGGCCCCTGCTACTTCAGCAGGCTCATCTTCCGCGTGAGGCGCTTTCCGTCGGAGGCCAGCTCGTAGAAATAGACTCCGGAGGACATGGCCCTTCCGGCGTCGTTTCGGCCGTCCCAGCGCTTCTGGTACCAGCCGGCTGGAATCGCTTCGTCGACCAGCGTCCGGACGAGCCGCCCTTGGGCGCTGAAGATCCGGAGCGTGACCTTCCCGGCCTTCTCGGTTCCGAATGCGATCGTCGTCACGGGATTGAACGGATTGGGCTTGTTCGCGGAGAGCGCGAAGTGCGGCGCGGCCGCGGTCGGGAGGATCTCGACGGCGGTAGGGGCCTGGATCAAGAAGAGGCTGTCCGAGAAGGAGGTCACGCTCACGGCGCCGGCCGTGTAGACCACGCCCCGCACCTTCGCCTGGGCCGTCGCCATCGACAGGTCAACGAAGAACTGAAGCGACCGCTGCAATCCGGGAGCGACGGAAGTCAGCTTGCCGAGCCTGATCGGATAGGTCGTGCCGCCGTTCGTCGAGAGGGAGAGAACCACAGAGTCGGCGGTGGCGCCCCCCACGGTGACCGCGACGGAGTCGGGCTTGCCGGGCGGAATGTACTGTCCCTTCGAGGGGTGAGAGACGAGAAGCGACGCCAGCGCCGTTATGACGTTGAGCTTCCCGGCGCCAAAAGCCACGTTCGGGACCGTCCCGGTGAAGCCGTCGACGCGGGCGGTCTGCTGGAGGCGCGCACGGATCGCCGTCGATCCTCCGTTCGCCCACGCCGGCTGAGCGAGGAGCAGCGCGACCGCGCCAGTAACGTGGGGCGCGGCCATGCTGGTCCCTGCCTCGATGACGTGCACGCCGTCCGGCATGATGAGCGGCGTCGATGTGGGAGCGATGGCCGATCTCGCGGACGAGACGCCGAAGCCGGGAGCGGAGATGTCGGGCTTCATCCGTCCGTCACGAAGGGGGCCCTGGCCCGAAAACGACGCGATGGCGTTCAACGGCGGCATCGGATTCCAGCAGTAGGTCGAGGCGTCGATCGACGTCCAACAGGCCTTCGTCGTATGCGCGGCGGCGGTGATGACCGAGTCGGCCGAGCCGGGCGATCCGACGACGCCGCCGACCGCGAGGCCCTGCGACCAGGGGACGAAGCTCAGCCCGTCGCCCAGGCCGTTTTCGAAGAGGTACATGTCGACACGGCCCGTCGAGGCGATGCTGACCGGCGTGAACTTGAACGTCCAGGTCCCTTGTCGGGGCGATTGGGTCGCGACCTGGTCCAAGATCTCGATGTAGATCTCGTTGTCGCCGTTGCTCGGCGCGGTCGTGCCGTTCGAGATGTTGATGAAGCCGGCCGTCGTGGCGTTGCCTAGGCTCTCGGTTCCGTTCGCGACAGGGCCGATCACGGTGCCCAGCGGAGTGGTGATCGTGACCGAGATCTGGTCTGCACCCTCGTACCAACCCGTGAAGAGCATGTAGTCGTTCCCGGCGCCGGGGTTTCTCGTGTAGTTGGGGACGAGCAGCGTCATGTTCTGCGGTGACCCGCCGAGCGTCAGCTGGCCGTGTAGGGCGTCCTGCTGGGAGTTTCCGGCCGACGCGACCACGATCTTTCCCGGGCCGGTGAGCGCGCTGATCATCTGGTCGAACGGATACGTGCCGTCGTGGGGGCCGTCCTGCGTACCCAGGCTGAGATTCACGACCGCCTTCTTCCCGAGCGCCGCCGCTCGCTGGAAGATGAAGTTCACGCCATCGACGATGCCGGTCGTGCTGAAGTCCGTCTTGACGAAGATGAGGTCCGCCTTGGGGGCGACCCCGACGTAGGTGAACGCGGGGACGCCGTTGCCGGTGGCGCTCCCGTCTCCCGCGGCGATCCCGAGCACGTGGGTCCCGTGTCCCACCGAGTCGGCCTCAGTCGCGAGCCCTGAGTTGATCTGCGCTCCCGTCCAGTACGCGCCATACGAGAAGCCCGGAGGCGGCGTGCCCACGGTCGTTTGGTCCCAGAGCGCGACCAGGCGCGTCGTACCGTCGGGATTCTGGAAATCGGGATGGGTGAGATCGATCCCGGTATCCACGTCCCCGACCAGTACGCCCGCCCCCGTCTGCCCCGTGAAGTCGGGCGGCGGCAGCGTGCGGACGCTCGGCAGGCCGATATCGGCTCCGCTCGCGTCGAGGTTCGGCTTACACCGTTCGGCCACCTTGAGGCGCCTGATACCGGGCGTCGCGACAAGCTGATCGACGAGCCCCAACGGACACCGCGCGGTCGCGAAGCCTCCCGCGATCGTGTTCACTTCGATCCCCTTCGCCCGGAGAGCCTCCGGCGCGACGTCGCCCTCGATGAAGACTTCGACCATCTGCCCGCCGTGGGCGTTCGCGGAAAGGTAGCGTTGATTGATCTTGAGCGACGGATTGACCGGCGCGCGCAATGCGAAGGGAACCGAGCGGGGAGCCTGTGAGGCGGCGGCGACACCGGCCGAGAGCAAGAAGAGCCCGATCGTGAGCAGCGGAAACGCGCGGAACGAGGGCGCCCTGTGGAACGGCGCGAACGAGAGCCCATTTCGTGGGAAACGAGAGACCGACCGCATCGGGTGTATTGGCTCCTCGAGCTGGCTGAAAGGACGCAGATCGGCGGCAGCGGAAGAGGACTCTAACATATCTCCTATCGGGTCCTGGCCGGAATCATTGCCCCCCGCGTAACTTGTTTATGGCCTTGATGGTAGGCGCCCTAACCGGGAGCCTCTTGATCGCTCCCGGAGCTGCCCACCGCCCCAGAATCGGGTGGTCGCCGCCCTCGAGTGAATCGTTCTCCCAGACCTCAAAGCAAATATCATGCGAGAACGTGCGATGGCGGAATTGAGCCACCGGTCCCCGCAGCTCCCCCCTTTGCCCGTGCCGGCGGACGAGCGCACGCGCGGCTCGGGCGCTGTCGCCCCGCGCCGCGGCCGTCGGGAGCGTCCAGACGGCGCCTCGATCGGCGGGATCCGGAATCAGTAGAAAGCGGCCGTTTCTCCGTGCGAGCAGAATTACATGGCGCTCCCGGCTGGGGGTGGTTGTGCGCGCGGCCTCCGGATAGCGATCCGCCTGGCCGCCTCGGCTGGCGACGCACGCGGCGTGGGCGGGGCAGCGATCGCAAAGCGGCTCGCGCGGAAGGCACGTCGTCGCACCCAGCTCCATCAAGGCCTGCGTCCAGTCTCCAGGCCGTGGCCCCGGGGCAAGCCCCTCGGCGATCGCGGTCACCTGGCGGCGGAGCGCGGTCGAGTCGCGGCGTCCCTTGAGTCCGTGAATCCGAGCGAGCACGCGGATGACGTTTCCGTCGACCGCCGCGGCAGCACGGCCGTACGCCACGCTCGCGATCGCCGCCGCGGTGTACTCGCCGATTCCCGGCAGCCGACGGAGCGCGGCCGGATCCTCGGGGATGTGAGCCGCGTGCTCCCGGACCACCGTGGAAGCTGCGTCGCGGAGGTTTCGAGCGCGTCCGTAGTATCCGAGTCCCGACCAGAGGGCGAGGACGTCGGGCTCGCTGGCCTTCGCCAGCGATCGGACGTTGGGGAATCGCTCGAGGAATCGCCTGTAGTAGGGGATCACCGTCTCGACCCGGGTCTGCTGGAGCATGATCTCGCTCACCCAGATCGCGTAGGGATCTTGCGTGCTTCGCCAGGGGAGCTCCCGACGGTGCTTCAAGTACCAACGGAGAATCGCCGCGCGGAGGCGCCGGGGCGATGGAGCTGCGGTGGGCCGCCGCGTGGGGGCCGGCCTGCTCACGCGCCGCGTCGGCGCTGTCGCGCTCACGCGCCGCCGCCCGCGATCTCCGCGGCTCGGTGTCCGCTCCAAACCGCCCCCTCGATCGTCGGAGGAAGGCCCGTGTCGGTCCAGTCGCCGGCGAGGAATAGGCCCGCGATCGCGCTCTTCGTCTTGGGGCGCAATCGCTGCACGGCCGGGGTCGCGCGCATCGTGGCGCGGCGCTCCTTGTAGATGGTGGCGTTGAGAAGCCGCGCCGGCCGCGCGGCGTCGAAGGCTTCGCGCAGCTCGGCGTCCGCCTCCGCGGCGATCTCGTCGACGTCGCGGTCCACGTCGGCGAAGGCCGCGCTTCGGACCGTTCCCACCAGGAAGCGCCCCGGGCCGGTGGAGCCGCGATCGAAGGCCCATTGCGTCTTCGTGCCGAGCATTCCCACGAAGCGCCCCGGAAGGATCGGCCGGTCGAACACCTGAAGCGTCGAGACGATCGGCGACCAGGGAACCGCGAAGATGGCGCTCATCTCTCCGAGCGCTTGCGGGGGGAGAACCCAGCCGGCTCGTTCGTGTGGAATCGCGAGGATGGTGCCGCCCGCATCGAGCCGCTCCCCGCCCAAGAGGGATACGCCCACCGCCCGCCCACCCTCGATCCGCACGCCGAGCACCGTCTGGCGGTAGCGCACCGTCCCGCCACGGTTCTCGACGTAGCCCTCGAACCCTGCGATGAGGTCGCTCAGGGCGCGCCGCGGGAGCGCGAGTCCGCTCTTGGACGCGGGGACGGAGAGGAGCCGGTCGAGGACGCGAGCGAAGAGGAGCGCCGATGCACCCTCGGGCGATTCGTTCAAGGCGGCCGTCGCTAGCGGCCGCAGCACGGCCGACAGGTCGCTACTTCCCGGCCCCTTCTCAAGCCAACGCTCGACCGTGACCGAGCTCCCGTCCCCGTTCGACGCGATCAGGGAGCGCGCGCGATCGTGGAGCGTCAGCGCGCCGACGCGGGCAAGCGCGGAGAGCCGTGAGCAGGAGCCGGCGGCCGCGAGCCATTGGAACGGGTGGGGAAGATCGGGACAGGCGAGGTCGAATTCTCCGCGCCCCCGTTCCCAGAGATGAAGCCGGAACGTCGGATCGGCCTCTAGCGCGTCCGTCGTGCCGAGGCGGGCCAAGAGCCGCGCCGTCTCATCGTAGAACGACGCGAGCACGTGCTGGCCGTTGTCGCGCACCTCACCCGTGGCGGGGTCCACCCACGAGTAGGCCCGGCCTCCCGGCCGCTGCCGCGCTTCCAGCACGACGACGCTCGCGCCCCGCTCTGCGAGCGCGGTCGCGGCCGCGACGCCGGCGAACCCCGCGCCCACGACGATGACGTCGGGGCGGCGGCTCACGGCGCTGCGAGGACGCCCAGCGCGGTTGAGGCGGCGATCCAGACGCGCTCGAGCTGGGGCACTCGTATTTCCCTGTGGAAGACGTCGAAGCCCGAAGCCTCGATCTTGTCGAGAAGCCGCCGGTAGACGCGGCTCATGATTTCGGCGGCCACCAGACGCCTCCGATCCAGGTGCGCCGCCTCACGCTCGGCGGAGGCGAAGAACGTTCGCGCGCGTGCCGTCTGGAACCGCATCAGCTCCACGAACGCGGGGCTCCGTTCCGACCGCGCCAAGGCGTCCTCGCCGTATCCGAACTGCAGCCGCTCGTCCTCGGGGAGATAGATTCGTCCGCGGGCGTGGTCGACGCCCACGTCGCGCAGAATGTTGGTGAGTTGAAGCGCCAAGCCGAGGTTCTCCGCGTATTGCCGGCCGCGTTCCTCCTCGTCGCCGAAGATTCTCAGGCAGATGAGTCCCACGACGGACGCGACGCGGTAGCAATATCGCGCGAGATCGTGAAAGGTGCCGTACCGCGCGCGCGTGAGATCCATCTCGATTCCGGTGACCAGCTCTTCCAGATAGACGCGGGGGATGTGAAAGCGCTCCACGTGGGGAGCGAGCGCCTGCGTGACCGGTTCCGCCGGGCGGCCGGAGTAGAGAAGCTCGATCTCGCGGCGCCAACGGTCGATCGCGCCGCGGGCGCGCTCCGGGTCGAACTCTTCGTCGACGCCGTCGTCCACCGAGCGGCTCCAGGCATGAAGCGCGCGGATCGCGTCCCGCTTCGCCGGAGGGAGCACGGCGAAGGCGACTCCGAAGTTCGTACGCCGCCCGTTCGCCGCCGCGTTAGGCATCCAAACCCAGAAGCGAGGAGAACAGGATGCGGACCCGCGCGGCTCGGCTGACCGTCGGGCGGCGGCGGAGGACGCGCCAACCGCTCCGCTCCACCTGGCGGAGGACCGCACGGCCCCCCGCGATCGTCAGTCGCAACTGGAGGGAAAAGCCGTAGGGGACGCGCCGCACGATCGGCCGTCCCCGCTCGTAGAGCTCATGGGTCGCGCGGCATTCATGGACGATCAGGCGCGTCAGGAATGGACGTTGTGCCGGGCGCGTCAGGTCCTCCCGCTCGAGTCCAAAGCGGCGTAGGTCCTCGAGCGGAAGAAAGAGCCGTCCGCGCTCCAGGTCGGGCCCCAAGTCTTGCCAGAAGTTCGTGAGCTGGAGCGCCGTGCAGATCGCGTCGGATTCACGCTGCGCGTTGGGGTCCTCAATTCCATGAAGAGCCAGGACAAGGCGCCCGATGGTGTTGGCCGAGCCCCGGCAGTAGCCGAGCAGGTCGTCCCACGTTGAGAACGTTTCATCGCGCGCGTCCCGTCGGAACGCGTCGAGAAGATCCAGGAACGGCTCGGCCGGAAGCCGGAATCGTTCCACGGAGTCCGCGAGGGCGACGAAGATCGGTCCGCTCGGAGCGCCGTCGAGTCCGCGGTGCAGCGCGACCTCGATCTGATCGATCGCCTCGAGCCGCTCGCTCGTCGGCGCTGCGGCGTCGGCGATGTCGTCGGCGCGTCGGGCGAACGCGTAGATCGCGGCGAGGGAATGCCGCCGCGCCGGCGTGAGAAACCGCGACGCAACGGGGAAGTTCTCGTAGTGGCTGTGGACGATCGCTTCACAAGCCGTGTAGGCTTCGTGAAGCGGGACGGGAACTTCCTCGGTTTCGGTCGGTTCGGTGGGGGAGAGGAGTTGAGCCATCGGACTCCCACGGGGTGGTTTCGTGCTCGAAGTAGACCACGCGGCCTCGCGGCCGTCAAGGCGTGCTACGCTTCGAGGTTTTCACAGCTCTGTTCCCTGCGGTCAGATCGGGAGGAACGAACCCATGCGGTCACTCGCCACGCTGTCGGTTTTCGCCGCTCTCGTTGCGCTTGCTCTCGCGGGCACTTCGCACCAGGCCCAAGCGGCATCACGGCGGATGCCGAGCTGGGACGGCCGTGCCGTGGTGCGCCTGCACGGGGGCGCCTCGTTCCCGATGGGTAATTTCGGAAGTAACTTCCAGACCGGCTTTGGCGTCGGTGGGTCGGTCGGGTACGGCGTGAGCGAGCACGTTCTCGTTTCGTGGGGCGCCGCCTACCACAAGTTCGAGCACGAGCGGGTCGCCTCGAACGACGTCAGCATCACCCCCTACACGATCGGGGTGGATTACAAGATTCCGTCGAGGCGCAACATTGCTCCCTGGGTCGGCGGCGGGTTTGGTCTCTACCACGTGGCCGAGAGCGTCCACCTCCCGAGCGGTGTCACCAATTCCCTCAGCGAGAACAACTTTGGACTTCACTTCGGCCTGGGCATCGGCGCCCCGGTCGGCGAGAAGACGATGATCGGGACCGGACTCAAGTTCCACTACGTCGGCGGGGACAACTTCATCGACACCCCGTTCATCACGTACCAGGTCGGCATCGCCGCGGTGTTGTAGGGGCGGCGGAAGCCGCCCCACCGCGCACGGAGCGGCCTGCCCCAAAAGAGGAGCCGCCCAGAAAAGAGGAACCCACCCTGCCTCGGCGGGTTCGGCGGAGAAGACGGGGTTGAGCCCGGGAAATTGCTGCCGAGGCCGACCCTGGACCCGCACGTGACAGTCGGTCGGGGGGGTCTTCAAAGTGGGATCGGCCAGGTCCGCGTTCGTCATCTCCGCACTGCTCTGCGTTTCGAACCCCGCTTTCTCAGCCGAGCTCGAGAGTCCTACTGAGGATTCGCGCCCGAGCGGGCTCCTTGGGCATACGATCATCCGAGGCTATGCCGCGGTCGTTCCCGTGAATTGGGGAAACGACCTCACTGACAGCCCGGGCTGGGGGGGCGGCTTCTCGGTGTCCTATGGGATTGCCCGAGCGGTCCAGGTATCCCTCGGATTCGCATATCACCGTTTCAACATCAGGGGGCCCCAGACTTGGGATGTCCTACGTCACGTGTCGACCTCGATGGAACTGTATTCGCCCGCGCGGGACGTTGTGCGCCCCTGGATGGGGATCGGGATCGGCTACTACGAAGTCGAACAGTATTCCTTCGCAAACGCAGCATTGGATCTCACTGAGCGTCGGGATAGAAACTCATACGTGGACCTGAAGTCTCTCGGAGCCAACGTGGGAGCAGGGGTCGCCGTTCGCATGAGCGAACGTGTCGGACTCGAGTTCGGCTGCCGATACCACACAACCTTTGACCATCCATTCGTCGACGCGCTGGAACTCCTCAGCGTCCAGGCAGGCTTGTCTTACGTAGTTCGATAGGGAAATCGGATCGGCGAATCAGAAATACCCCCCACCGCACGCGGCGCGGCGTGCGGCCCCCCCTCCGACTGCGCGAGCCTTCCCCAATACAACGGCCCGCTTCTACTGCACCCTGCGTTTACGGTTCTGCGCGAAGTCGACGAAGAGGTAGGAACCCAAATCTTCTAGGTCGGAGAAGTACGCGCGCCCCTTGTTGAGCTGCGTGAAGCGCTCGACGAAGCGCACGAGGTAGGGGTCCTGCGTGACCATGAACGTGGTGATCGGGATTCGCTTCCGACGGCACGCCACCGCCTCGTCCATCGTCTTGTTCACGATGCGCGGGTCGAGGCCGAAGGCGTTCTTGTAGAAGCGCCCGTTCTCGAAGATCGCCGACGGCTTTCCGTCGGTGATCATGAAGATCTGCTTATTGACGTGCTTCTGATGGGCCAGGATTTTCTGCGCGAGCTGGAGCCCCGCCTTGGTGTTCGTGTGATAGGGGCCGACCGAGACGTACGGAATATCCCGGATCTTCACCTCCCACGCGTCGTCCCCGAACAAGACCACCGAGAGCGAATCCTTGGGATAGCGCGTGAGGATCAACTCGGAGAGCGCGAGCGCCGCCTGCTTCGCGGGCGTGATCCGGTCCTCGCCGTAGAGGATCATCGAGTGGCTCACGTCGATCATGAGCACGGTCGCGCAGGATGAGAGGTGCTCCGACTCATACACCTCGAGATCGTCCTCGGTGAGCCCGAGACCTTCGTCGCCCCAGGCGCCCCGCTGCCGCCGCATCGAGTTTCGGACGCTCGAAAGGAAGTCGATGTCCGTGACAGGATCGCCGAAGGCGTAAGGGCGGGTCTCCGTTACGCGCTCGCCGCCGGCCCCGGTCTTGGGCACGCGATGCTCGCCAGTGGAGTCCTTCGCGAGGTTGCCGAAGGTCCGATCGAGGGAGTCCTTCCGGATCATCCGCTCGCCGGCCTTGGTCATCACCGTCCGGCCGTTCACGTCCTGGATGGCGTCCTTATCCCTAAGGTGCTTCTTGAAATCCTCGATCGTGAAATTGGAATTGAAGAAGCCGAAGCGCTCGCCCAGCTCTTCCAGCGCGCGGAGGGCCTGGTCGACCTTCCCGTCGGTCATCAGAAGCAGGCGATGGTAGAGCGAGAGAAGATGGCGGAGGAAGTCGAGGTTCCGCGTGAGCCTCTCATCCCAGCGCGAATAGCGGAATTCCACGGGCTAGTCCTCTGCTTCCTCGGGCTTTCCGAGCATCGTCGAGAACATGTCGGTGTAGGCGAGCGCGGCGGTGTCGGTCCGCTCCTTGGCGAGAATCGAGTTCTGGTGGAGCGCTTCCAGCACGAACTCCATCGCGGTCGGCAGCTCGATCGGGTCCTTGACCGGTAGGTATCGCTTCGGCAGATCCTCCAGCCCGGCCACCTGCGCGAGCCGGGTCTGGAAATCGCGCGCCGATAGATCGTCCGAAATCTCGACCTTCTTCCCCTGTGCGAACCAACGGAATATGGTGTCGTATTCGGACGGCGCCCCCTCGTTCTTCTCCTTCGCCTTGTAGGCGTCCGGGAAATACTTGGCGAAGACCTCCTTCACGGCCTTCCCGACGAGGTGCTTCGCGACCGCGACGGCGCCTTCCTGTTCGCCCTCGTAGACCAGCTCCACCTTCCCGGTGATCGAAGCGATGCCGTTCTGGAGATCGCAGATCCGCACCGCCAGGCGGCGCTCGCCGGTCCGGATCGCGCGCCGCTCGGCGTTCGAGACGAGGTTCTCCATCAACGCGATCGTGAGACGCACGCTCACGCCGCTCGACTGGTCGACGTAGGAGGATTTCCGCGCCTGGATCGCGACCTGCTCCACCAGCTCACGGATGTAGGGAGGGATCAGCACCTCGATCCCGTCGGGACGCTTCACCCACGCCTCCTGCTCGGTCACCTTCATCGCGTCTTCGACCGTGTAGGGGTAGTGGGTCATGATCTGCGAGGCGATCCGGTCGCGGAGCGGCGTGATGATGTTTCCGCGGTTCGTGTAGTCCTCGGGGTTCGCCGAGAAGACGATCTGGAGATCGAGCGGGAGACGGATCGGGAATCCACGAATCTGGATGTCCTTTTCCTCGAGGATGTTCAGGAGGCCCACCTGGATGCGCGGCTGAAGGTCGGGCAGCTCGTTGATCGCGAATATGCCTCGGTTCGTACGAGGAATAATCCCGTAGTGCATCACCTCGGGGTCGCTGTAGGAAAGTCGCTTGTTCGCTGCCTTGATCGGATCGATGTCGCCGATCAGATCGGCGATCGTCACGTCGGGGGTCGCGAGCTTCTCGCGGTAGCGCTCCTCGCGCGCGATCCAGCGGACCGGAAGCTCGCCGCCGTTCTCGGCAGCGCGCCTCTGGCAGGCCGGACAGATCGGGTGGAGCGGGTCGTCCTGGAGCTCGCATCCTTCGACCGCGGGGATCCATTCGTCGAGAAAGCGCGGGAGCGCGCGGAGGATCCGCGTCTTCGCCTGCCCCCTGAGCCCGAGGAGAATGAAGTCGTGGCCGCTCAAGATCGCGTTCTCGATCTGCGGGAGCGCGGTCTTGTCGTAGCCGACGATGCCGGGGAAGCGGTTTTCGCCGCGCTCGATGGCGACGATCAGGTTGGCCCGCATCTCCTGCTTCACGGTCCGGCTCGTGTAGCCGCTATCTCGAAGTTGTTTCACGGTTTGCGGTCGGTTCATGGGGTTGATGATTCCTCCTCAAGTAGGGGGCGATTCGACACCCTGAGCGTACTCTTAGATGCGCCCGCCCACAAGGGGCCGCCGCCGGGGCGGTCCGCCATCGCTCCAGAATAATAGTTGAGTATTTTTAGGATATGCCGAATAATATTAGGAGATGGAAGCATTAGGCCGAATCAAAGTAGCAAATGGAATCCTGGACCCGATCGATCGGAAGATCCTCGCGCTCCTTCAAGATGACGCGAAGATTCCGCAGGCCAAGGTCGCGAGGTCGGTGGGGCTAACCGCTCCGTCGGTCAACGAGCGGATTCGAAAGCTCGAGCGGGCCGGATACATCCGCGGCTACGTGGCGGTCCTCGATCCCAAGCGGCTCGGCCAGGATGTGACGGCGTTCGTCGAGGTCTTCATCGAGCAGCCGAAGTTCGAGGCCGGGTTCATCGAAGCGGTGAGCGATTTGGACGAGGTGCTCGAGTGCCACCACATCACGGGGGAGTTCTCGCTCCTCCTCAAGGTGAGGGTGGCCGACATGGCGGCGTTTCGCCGTCTTCTGATCGAAAAGCTAAACACGGTGCGCGGCGTGCGCCAGACGAGGACCCTGATCGTTCTCTCGACCGCGAAGGAGCAGCACCGGATCAAGCTGGATGAAGCATCGACTTTCGAATGAAATCCCGAGGCCCGCAATCACCCGAAAGGAGCGCGCAATGAACCCGACCGCCACCGCCTCGTCGG
This sequence comes from Candidatus Eiseniibacteriota bacterium, assembly GCA_041486815.1. Taxonomy (GTDB): domain Bacteria; phylum Eisenbacteria; class RBG-16-71-46; order SZUA-252; family SZUA-252; genus WS-9. Next base: position 21,122 of record JBGPMG010000018.1, read on the forward strand.
TGAAAGTAACCCCCGACAAGGTTCACGAAGTACTGGCCAAGCACATGCTGGCCGATGGATTCGAGTTCGTTCTCGACCTGGACAAGAGCGAGGGCGTCTATCTCTACGATTCCCGGCACAACCGGAAGCTCCTCGACTTCTTCTCCTTCTTCGCGACGAATCCGCTCGGGATGAACCATCCGGGCATGAAAACGCCCGAGTTCACGACGAGGATCCTCCGCGCGGCGCTCCACAACCCGTCGAACAGCGACGTCTACACGGTCGAGATGGCGGAGTTCGTCGAGACCTTCGCGCAGCACGCGATGCGGCCCCATCTGCCGCACGTCTTCTACATCGCGGGCGGGACGCTCGGCGTCGAGAACGCGCTCAAGGCGGCGTTCGATTGGAAGATCCGGAAGAACTTCGCGCGCGGATATCGGGAGGAGCGCGGGAGCCAGGTGCTCCACTTCGAGCAGTCTTTCCACGGGCGCTCCGGCTACACGCTTTCGCTCACGAACACGGCTGAGCCGAAGAAGACGGCCCTCTTTCCGAAGCTCGATTGGCCCCGGGTCATCAACCCGAAGGTCGAGTTCCCGCTCAACGACGCCCGGCTGAAGGACGTCAAGGCGAGGGAGGCGCTCTCGATCTCGCAGATGGAGCGCGCGTTCGCGGAGAATCCGGACGACATCGCATCGATCCTGATCGAGCCGATCCAGGGCGAGGGGGGCGACAATCACTTCCGCCCCGAGTTCTTCCAGGAATTGCGGCGGATCGCGGACAAGTACGAAGCGATGCTGATCTTCGACGAAGTCCAGGCCGGCTTCGGGTTGACCGGAAAATTCTGGGCGCACGAGCATTACGGCGTGAAGCCCGACATGGTCGCCTTCGGCAAGAAGTCCCAGATCTGCGGATTCATCTGCGGGCCGCGGATCGACGACGTGGAGGAGAACGTCTTCCATGTCTCGAGCCGGCTCAACTCCACCTGGGGTGGCACGCTGGTCGACATGGTCCGCTCGCAGCGCTACCTCGAGATCATGGCGGAAGAGCGCCTGGTCGAGAACGCGACAGCGCGCGGCGCCGAGCTCTTGAACGGGCTCGAGTCGCTCGCGAAGGAATATCCGGAGCACGTCTCGAACGCGCGCGGGAAGGGCCTCATGTGCGCGTTCGATCTCCGGGACGGCGCGCTCCGCGACACGGTGATCGCGAACGCCTACGAGGACGGGATGGTGATCATCGGCTGCGGCCCGAACTCAATCCGCTTCCGCCCCGCGCTGGTCGTGAGCAAGGAGAACATCGTAGAGGGGCTGGAGAAGCTTCGGAAGAGCCTGAGGAAGGCGATCGGAAGGTAGCAGCACGGCATCGATCGCGCAGGTCGTGGTCCGGCCTGCGCGATCGAGCTAGAAGGTCACCGAGAGCTGCGCGGCGTAGA
>JBGPMG010000019.1:0-21512 GCA_041486815.1 Candidatus Eiseniibacteriota bacterium
CGAGACGGCGACGGAGACGGAGTCCGACGGCACCCCGGCGAGCGCGTGGCCCTGCGAGTCGCGGAGCGTCACGGTGACCGTGCTGCCGGCGGCGCCGACCGGAGCCGGCGACGTCGCCATGACCGAGGACCGCGAGCCGCTCACGGCGCCCGGCACGAGGCGGATGGCGAGGTTCCCCGCGGCGCTTCCGCGAACCGACGCCGCGGAGACAGTCGCGGTCCCGATCGAGTCGCTCCCGAAGAGCGTGAACGAGATCGCGCCCCCGGAGGCGCGGACCTGAATTCCGGGCGTCGCGCCGTCCTGGTCCGGCGAGGCGATCGAGCCCAGGGACGCCGCGACGGTGAACGGCTCGCCGTCTTCGACCGCATTCCCGTTCGCGTCGACGAGCCCGACCGCGCTCACAACGCGCGTCGCCACGCTGTCGGCCGCCAGGGAATCGGGCGAGCCGGTCAGGGCGATCGCACCCGAGGGAACGCCCGCGATGAGACGTACGGAGGCGGAGCCGATCGCTCCGCCACGCTCGGAAGTGATGGAGACGGAGCCGCCTCCCTTCGCGACGCCGGCGCGTACCCAGCCGCTCAGCGTCCCGTCCGCCGCCGCGCCCCACTGCGCGCCCGGCGCACCCGGGTCGATGTCGGTGATCGGTGTCACGAGCGCGCCGGCGACGCTGAACCGCTCGCCTTGGATGACAACGTTTCCGTAGGCGTCCCGCACCGGGTCCGACGTGACGAGCGACGAATCGGCTCCGTCCGCCACGAGCGTGTCGGGAGTAGCCAGGGCGGCGAAGAATCCGGACGGGAGGTTCGGGCTGGTCATCACCGCGGCGAGCGCGGCGCCGAGGGAGAGGCCCGCGCCGTTCGCATCGATTATTTGTAGCCGGCCCACGCCGGCGCCCGCCTGCGTGTCGCGGTACCGGAATTGGACTGAGTCGGCGCCCACGGGGAGGATCCCGTCGTAGATGATCGAGCCGAACTGATCGAAGAAGCGCCCGACCGCCCGATCGGTCCAGAGCGTCAGCGCTTCGCTTGCGGGAACCGGCGAGCGGTTTCCAAAGGAATCGAAGACGAGGACGGTGACGGTGTCGATCACGCCCGCGACGAGGCGGAGGGTGTCGGGGCGGGCCGTCATGTGATTGGGTGTGGCCGGCGCGACGTCGAGCCGAAGCCGCGGCGAGGACTCGAACCCCGCGACCGTGTCCTGCGCGGCGAGCCAGAACGTCCCGGCACGCCGCGCGGTGAACGTCCCGTTCCACGAGCCGGAGGTGAACGCCCGTCCCGCGGAAACTAAATTCGGATCGGCGGCCGCCGGACCCAGAGAGTCGGCGTACGCGGTGAGGCGGATCGAAGCGCCCGAACCGGGACCCGAGGTGATCGCGTTCCCGTTCGCGTCGACGGCCGTCACGTTCGCGCCGAACGGGACACCGGCGGTCGCGATGACGTCGGCGGTCATGACCAGCCCGTCATAGGCCCCATGCGTCACGGTGATGAGGCCGGTCGAGTCCGCCCACGCTGCGCTGTCTCCGATCGCATACCCCGTCGCGGCCCCGGTGAGCGTGAGGACCGTCCCGGTGCCCGAGGCGGGGCTCGGCGTTCCTATGCCTCCGGTCACGCTCCAATTCCCCGAGACGAGGCGAGCCGGGTTATCGAATCGGTCGTACCCGAGGAGATAGAGGCGGGTTGTGTCCTCGTCCGCGCTTCGCGTGAACGCGCCCACCGGCGCCATCGCCGGATCGACCACGCGGACGCGCGTCACCGAATCGGGAACGACCGAGAGGGTCGGGGAGGACGCGATCGGGACCGGTGATCCCGCGCCCGTCGGATCGCTCGAGACGAGAAACGTAGCAGTCGCGGGCGCCACGCTGTCGGCGACCGCCGAAGCGGCACCGCCGCCCGACCCGTAGAGGACCGTCACGGAGTCGCCCTGGAGGAACGAGCTCGCCGGCAGGGTGCCCAGGTGGATCGTGATGGTTTGACCGGAAGCGGTGAGGAGGGTGACCTGGGCCGTGCTCGTGGGCGCGACGTAGCCCGGGGCCGTGGAGCTGCCGGTTTGGGGCGCGGTCCACCCGGCCGGGATCTCGATCGTGACGTCGCCGCCGAGAAGGAGGTTGAAATTCTCCGTTGCGACGTAGGTGATCGCCCAGGTGCCGCTCGACCCGGCCGTCGCGGGCGAGGAGGGTGAGATCGTGGCCGTGCCGCTTCCGGGGCCCGCGATCGCCGGAGCCGCGGTGACGGTGAGACCCAGGCCGGCCGCCGTCAGGCACGCGATGCCGACACGGGATCGACAAAAACGAGCGAACTCGAGGCTCGCCGTGAGCCGCATCTGTTGGAATCAGCTCCGTGGTATGAGGGTCTTCCGTTGTGCCCCAGGGATTTACGGATGTTCCGGAGCGCAAGAGACATGCCACGGGTGATCTCTTCCCTGGCCGGGAAGGAGGAGCCCAATCGCATGTCGATGTGTTGCTTGCAAGCGACTGGGTGGGAATGGGTTCCGGGGCTCTGGCCCGGGCCCTGGCACGCATTGCAATACGCAACGCTTCGGGCGGGCTGGGGGGCGCTTGGAGCGGGCTAGGAGTGAGGCGGGAGAACTCGGACCAGCCGGGCGGAAATCAGCCCCTGGGCCAGCGAACGTCTCCGACGATCTTGCCGGCGCGTGGTGGCTCATCGGCGGCCGGCTCGCGTTCGAGCGCCTTCTTGTTCGCGAGGCCGATGAAGACGACCTGGATGATCGTGGCGAATGCGAGGACGCCCAGCCCGACATCGAAGACATCCTTCAACCGTCCCCGCGTCGCGTCGCTCCACGAGGCGAGCCCGAGGAGCAGGAGCCCGAGCAGCACGGTCGTCAGCACCCCCGTGAGCTTTCCGAACGCGGTCGGCTGGATCCGCACCGGACCGCGGAACACGTAGAGGTAGAACGTTCCGAACACGAGCAGCGTGTAGCGGCCCAGCATCAGCCCCGCGACCCACCACGGGAGCTCCCGCGCTGCCGCGAGGGCCACGAATACCGACGCATTGAAGGCGATGTCCACGAGCGGATCGAGCACCGAACCGATTCGGGACTCCGATCCGAATGCTCGCGCCATCACGCCGTCGATCACATCGGTCGACGCGCTGGCCGCGTAGAGCCAAACCACGACGGGCCACACCCGCTCGTGGATGAGGAGCAGGATCGCCGGGATCGAGACCAGCCGGAGCATCGTGAGCGCGACCGGGAACGGAATCCGTCGCATCGGGCGCTCGTCGCGCGTCGCGTGCATCAGCCCGATATGGGTGAGGATCCAGAATGAGACGAGAAGGAGGACGACGCTCGACGAGATCAGATACGGCACGCCGACCCGCCGGCCGAAGGCCCAAGACAGGAGGAGCGCGGCGCCGAATTGGATGGCGAAGAGGATGAGCGCGGTTGCCGCGACCGACCGGACGAGCTCTACATTGTGCGGGAGTCGCCCCACAACGCGGGCGCCGATCCTACGAACGTACGTCGCGATCGCCGAAGGCACGTAGCCATCGCGCCTGAGATCCCGAAGCAGATCCTCGGCGAACATCGCCTATGGAATCTGGAGCGACGCCTCGGCGAGCTCGCGCTCGACGCCGTAGACGTCGTCGGGAAGGTTGTAGGCCTCGATCGTGTTCGGCCGAGCGCTTCGGTAGAGGAGCTGGGCCTCGACCTTGTAAGGACCCTTCTGATCCCCCACCGGGACGTCGTAGCGCACGATCGCGCTCTGACCCGCCTTGATCCTCCGGTTGGCGAGAACGCTCTCGGCGGTCCACGTGTCGGCCGGCCACGTGCCCAACTCGTCAGCGAGGATAATTCCAAAGATCGACGTGTTCCACTCGGTGAAGGGGTCGTTCTCCCAAACGATGCTCCCGCCCTGAGTGAGGACACGGAGCCGGATCAGCACGATCTTCTGGTCGTTGCCGGTCGGGAGCGAGTGGCCCCAGCCGGTGTTCGAAACCATGGCGAAGACGTGGAGCGAGTCGCCCGAGCGGAGCTTCTCGGCGCGCAGCGTGAAGCCCACCGACTTGCCCGGCAGCGCCTTCTCGGCCAGCTCGGCGCTGAACGAGTGATTCGCCACCTTAGGACGCGCCGGCCCCAGGTAGGAGTTGCGCCCGGGCGCGCCCGGCATGTGGCAGCGCTGGCACGTAATCCCCTGCTTCGCGTACTTGGACCGCTTCCACTCACCGTAGGTGTCGCTGATCGGCACGCCGCGCTGGTTCTTGTAGTCGTGGCAGCTGCCGCAGTACTCCGAGGTCTTGATGAAGGCGCTGTATCCCGACTTATGCGAGTTCGTGAAGACCGGCATTCGGATCGTCCCGTAGTACGTGGACAGATCCAGCGTGTAGGGAGGGATGCCGCCGGGATCCCCGGGGCCTTCGACCGCGTGGCAGTAGGCGCACGCGACGCCCTCGGTGCTGACGTCGCGGAGCGAGTTGAAGTCCTGGTTCACGAACGGGACGGTCTCGTGACAGGGGCCGCACTTCAGCAGCGTCGCGCCCCGAGTCGCTTTCAGAGAGTGAAAATACATCCGGCCGAAGAGGAGGTTCTTGGTGCGGTCGGCTCGGGAATGGCCCGATCGCTCCCACTGTTCCGTGATGTCGAGGTGGCACACCTTGCAGACACTGGCGGGCTGGATGTTGGCGGTGTCCCGGAAGAGCGGGGGCGGCGTGTACGCGGCGGCTGGCGGCGCCAGCAGGGAGAGCCCGAGGGCTAGAACGATTGTGTGGCTGCCGGTCGCTCGCAAGATTGAGGAATGGTACCCCGCCCCCGTGGGGAGGGTCAAGGCGCGCCGGCCTCGGCGCCGTGCCCTGAGTCCCGACGACCGGGCGGACCCTGTCGCGCGTAGTCCACGGCGATCGTGCCCAGGATCTTGATCGCGGCCCGGACGGTTCCGGAGAACGTTCCGGAAATCTTCGAGCGCCCGATCCGCCTCCGGTAGCGGGCCGGGACCTCCTCCGTGCGGAGCCCCGCGCGCGCGGCCTTGACCTGCATCTCCACGGTCCACCCGAAATCGCGATCGCGCATCCCGAGGGCGAGGAGCGAGGTGTAGCGGATCGCGCGGAACGGTCCCAGATCGGTCGATCGGACGCCGTAGAGCGCTCCGAGGAGACGCGTGGCGAGCCAATTGCCGATGCGGGCCTGGGGTGTCAGCGCGCCGGGCTCCCGTCTTCCCAGCGTGCGTGAGCCGACGACGAAGTCCGCGCGGCCGGCCAGGATCGGCTCGAGGATGTGGACCGCGTCGGCCGGATCGTCGCTCCGGTCCGCGTCCAGGAAGAGCACGATGTCGGGCGGATCGGGTTCCAGCGCCGCGAGGGCCTTCAAGCACGCTGCGCCGTAGCCGCGCCGCGGCTCCTGGACGACGAGCGCCCCGTGGGCGCGGGCGATCTCGGCGGTACCGTCGGTCGATCCGTTGTCGCAGACGACGATCCTCCGCACGAGCGGTCGTGGGAGGGCGTCCAGGACGTGGCCGATCGCCCCCGCTTCGTTCAGCGCGGGGATGACCGCGTCGACGGTCACGCCCGCCGGAGCGCGGCCCGCGCGGCCGCGAGGCGAGCGAGGGGGATCCGGAAGGGACTGCACGAGACGTAGTCGAGCCCCACGATCTCGAAGAACGCGATCGATGCGGGGTCGCCGCCGTGCTCGCCGCAGATTCCGATCTTGAGGCCCGGCTTCGCGCGGCGGCCGGCGAACGCCGCCCGTTGAAGCAGCGTACCCACCCCGCGCGCATCGATCGAGACGAAGGGATCGTGGCGCAGGATGCCCGATTCCACGTACTCGGGGAGGAACCGGCCCGAGTCGTCGCGGGAGTAGCCGAACGTCATCTGCGTCAGGTCGTTCGTCCCGAACGAGAAAAAGTCGGCGAACGCGGCGATTTCGTCGGCGAGGAGCGCGGCGCGGGGCACCTCGATCATCGTCCCGATCGTGTAGGGGATCGAGACGTGGAGCCGCTTCGTCACCTCGGCCGCCACCGCTTCGATCTCGACGCGCTGGCGGCGCAACTCCTCCGGGTCCCCGACGAGCGGGATCATGATCTCGGGGATGACGCGCTTTCCGGCCTTCACGACCTGGGCGGCCGCCTCGAAGATCGCCCGCGCCTGCATCCGCGTGATCTCGGGGTGGAGGATCCCGAGTCGGCAGCCGCGAAACCCGAGCATCGGGTTGAATTCGTGCAGCTCCTCGACGCGCGCGAGCGTTCGCTCGAGCCGGCGCCGTCGGGGATCGCCCTTCCGCGCGCGGCCCAAGGCCGCTATCTCCCTCTCGAGTTGATCCCGCTTCGGGAGGAACTCGTGGAGCGGTGGGTCGAGCGTGCGGATCGTGACGGGGCAGCCCTCCATCGCCAGGAAGAGCCCCTTGAAGTCGGCGCGCTGGAGCGGGAGGAGCTTGGCAAGGGCGCCGCGGAACGCGCGGATCGGCTCCCGCCCCTCGCGCCGCTCCCGCTCCAGCTCCTTTCGGACCCGCGGCCGCTCGGAGCGCGGCGCGTCGGCCAGCTCCACCTTAAGCCGCTCAATTCGAATCCCCGCGTCGCGGGCCTGCTGAGCGTTCAGGATCATCGTCACGACGTGCGGGATCCGCTCCGGCGCGAAGAACATGTGCTCGGTGCGGCAGAGCCCGATCCCTTCGGCGCCGAGCTGGCGCGCGATCTTGGCGTCCCGCGGCACGTCGGCGTTCGCCCGAACGCGGAGCCTTCGCTCCTCGTCACACCACGCGGTCAGCCGCTCGAAGCGCTGGTAGAGGGGAGCCTGATGGGGCTTGAGCCGGCCCGTCAGGACCCGCACGACTTCGGAATCGGTGGTCGGGACGTCCCCGAGGAGGACTTCCCCTTTGGATCCGTCGAGGGAGAGGAAGGCGCCCTCGCGGAGGGTCCGCCCGCCCACCCGGACGGTCCGCGAGCGCTCGTCGATCAGGAGCGACGAGCAGCCGACGACACAGCACTTCCCCATCCCCCGCGCGACGACGGCCGCGTGGGAGGTCATGCCGCCGGTCGCCGTCAAGATTCCCTGCGCGGCATGCATCCCGGCGATGTCGTCCGGGGACGTTTCCGCGCGAAGAAGGATGACCCGCTCGCTCGCGCCGCGCCGCGCCGCCTCCTCGGAGGTGAAGACGATGGCGCCCGCGGCCGCGCCGGGCGAGGCCGGAAGCCCCGTGGCGATCCGCTCGTGCTTGCGTCGCGCCGCCGGATCGAGAACCGGATGGAGCACCTGGTCCAAGTGGTCGGGCTCGACGCGCTCGATCGCCTCCTGCTTGGTGAGGAGCCCCTCCTCCACCATGTCGACCGCGATCCTGAGCGCCGCGAGCCCGGTGCGCGCGGCGCGCCGGGTCTGGAGCATGAAGAGGCGGCCCTCTTCCACCGTGAACTCGAAGTCTTGGACGTCGCGGTAGTGCCGTTCGAGGCGCGACGTGATCTCTCGGAGCTGGGCGTAGGCCTGCGGCAGCTCCCGCTCCATCTCCTCGATCGGGCGCGGCGTGCGAATGCCCGCCACGACGTCCTCGCCCTGCGCGTTCAGGAGATACTCGCCGTAGAAGCGCGGCTCCCCCGTCGAGGGGTCGCGCGTGAAGCCCACGCCGGTGGCCGAGGTCGCGCCCAGATTGCCGAAGACCATGGCTTGGACCGTGACCGCCGTGCCAAGATCGTCGGCGATGCCGTGAATGCGGCGGTAGTGGACGGCCCGCTCCGTGTGCCACGAGCGGAACACCGCGTCGCGCGCGCCCGCCAGCTGCGCCCGCGCGTCCTGAGGAAAGTCGACGCCGATCTCTCGACGGACGATCTTCTTGAAGCGCTCGACAAGGGCGCGAAGCTGCTTCGGGGTGAGATCGACGTCGTGTTTCACGCCGGCGCGCGCTTTGGTTCTCGAGAGCTCGCGCTCGAGGAGCGCGCGCGGGATGCCGAGGACCACGTCGGAGTACATCTGGATGAACCGGCGATAGCTGTCCAGCGCGAAGCGGGGGTTCTGGCTTCGCTGTTCGATCCCCAGTACGGTCTGGTCGTTCAGTCCGAGGTTCAGGACCGTATCCATCATTCCCGGCATCGACATCGGGGCTCCCGAGCGGACCGAGACCAGGAGCGGATTCTCGGAATCACCGAGCCGGCGGCCCAAGTAGCGCTCGAGTCGCCGCAAGGCCTGCTCTTCCTCGTGGACGATCGAATCGAGGAGCCGCCCGCCCGCCTCGAAGAACTGTCGGCAGGCCGCGGTGGTGATCGTGTACCCCGGCGGGACCGGGATCCCGGCGTTGGTCATCTCGGCGAGCCCGGCCCCCTTGCCGCCGAGCACGTCGCGCATCCGCGCGTTCCCTTCCGCGCGGCCGTCTCCGAAGAAGTAGACGTACTTGGGCCGCTCGCTCTCCGCGGCGCCTCCGGCCGGGCCCAAGCCGGCGGCCGCCGGAGCCTCTCTCACGCTCATCCCGCGGCCTCCCGCTCCAAGCGCGCGATCCCACGAATCTCCCCGACCTCGATGCCCGCGTAATTCCGCAGGCGCTCGCCGGCATGCTGGGCGAGCGCAGCCCGCTCCGCCGCCCCGATCACGCCGAGCGCTTCCAGGGTGGAGACGACCGCCGGCCCCAGCGCGCGACGGGAGCCGTCTTCAATCTTGAGCGCGATCCCGATCCCCCGATCCGGGAGCGCGATCGCGTGCACGCCCTCGGCGCCAGCCTTGGTGACCATGCCGGGCACGGCGCGCATGAGGAGCGTATCGAGGCGGCCCTCGCCGGCCACCAGCTCCGGATAGGCGCGCATGGCGTCCCGGATCAGCGTCAGGGCCGGGAGATCCGCCCCCGACGCATCCTCCCCACGCCCGAGGAGCGCGAAGGAATAGGCAAGGGTTTGGAGCGGCATTCTCGGGGTCGGGGCGCTGCAGCCGTCGATCGCGGGCACCGGATCGACAAATCGCTCTCCCACGAGAGCGGCGAATCGATCGAAGATGCGGCGCTGTACCGGATGATCCGGGTCCGTATAGGTCGGGAGCGGGGCGCCGAGCGAGCGGGCGAGCAGGAGCATGCCGGCGTGCTTCCCCGAGCAGTTGTGCCGGATCGGGGTCGGAGCCTCTCCGCGGGCCCGAAGCGCCTCCGCGGTCGCTTCGTCGTACGGCGGATGCGATCCGCATCGGAGCGCCGATTCATCGACGCCGGCCGCCGCGAGGATCGTCCGCGCGAGCGCGGCGTGCCGGTCGGTGCCGCTGTGCGAGCCCGCGATCAGGGCGAGTGCATCGGGCTTAAGCCCCGATCGAGCGAAGGCGCCCGTCTCGACGAGCGGGAGCGCTTGGAACGGCTTGAAGGCAGAGCGCGGAAACATCATCGACCGCGGGTCGCCGGCCCACGCGAGGAGCCGGCCGCGAGCGTCCACGACCGCGACGTGTCCCCGGTGAACGCTCTCGACCTCCCCACCTCGCAGCACGTGCGCGAGCGGCGCCGCGCGCGCCGTGGCGCCAGGAGCGATCACCAGAGCCTCACTCTCCATAAGGGACATGCGCGGAGGCGCGGGCGAGCGGTCGCCCTGCCTACCGGTCGATCTGGGCCTTTTGGAGCTTGCCGCTATAGTCGACGTAGACCGACTTCCACTCGGTGAAGGCGTCGATGACGGTCGGGCCGCCCTCGCGGTGGCCGTTTCCGGTCTCCTTCACGCCGCCGAAGGGGAGCTGCACCTCGGCGCCGATCGTCGGCCCGTTGATGTAGGTGATCCCTGCTTCGATGTCGCGGATCGCGCGCATGGCGCGGTTCACGTCCCGAGTGTAGATCGAGGAGCTCAAGCCGTACGGCGTGGCGTTCTGGACCTGGATCGCTTCCTCGAAGGACGCGACCGTCAAGATCGAGAGGACCGGCCCAAAGATCTCTTCGACCGCGATCCGCATGGTCGGGGTCACTCCGTCAAAGATCGTGGGCCGGTAGAAATTCCCGTCCTTGAGCGGGCCTTCCTCGGCGGGGCTTCCCCCCGCGACGAGCTTGGCGCCCTCCTTCTTCCCGATCTCGACGTACGAATGGACCCTGTCCCGCTGCGCGCGGTTGACCAGGGGTCCCACCTCGCTGCTCGGGTCCAGGCCGTCCCCCAGGCGGAGCTTCGAAGCGCGCTCGCTCAGGCGCCGCAGCATCTCATCGTGGACCTGCTTCATCACGATAAGGCGGCTCGTCGCGGTGCAACGCTGGCCCGTGGTGCCGAACGCTCCCCAGAGAGCGCCCTCCGTTGCGAGGTCGAGATCGGCGTCGTCCATGACGATCTGCGCGTTCTTCCCGCCCAGCTCGAGCGAGAGCCGTTTCAGGGACCTCGCGCTGCGCTCGGCGATCGACTTGCCGACCTCGGAGGAGCCTGTGAAGGAGATCATGTTCACGTCCGGGTGCGACGTGAGCGGGACCCCGACCGCGGTACCGCCACCGTGGACTATGTTGAGAACCCCCTCGGGCAGGCCCGCCTCGAGGAGGGCCTCGACGAGATGATGCGCGGATGCCGGGGTGTCCGTGGCGGGCTTGATCACGACGGTATTTCCCGAGACGAGCGCGGGGAAGATCTTCCAGGAAGGAATGGCCATCGGGAAATTCCACGGCGTGATGAGCCCGCAGACCCCCAGCGGCTGTCGCACCGACATCGCGAATTTGTTCGGCAGCTCCGACGGCGCCGTGACGCCGAAAAGGCGCCGCCCCTCGGCGCCGATGTAGTACGCCATGTCGATCGCTTCCTGGACGTCGCCGCGGGTCTCGGCCAGCACCTTCCCCATCTCCCGGGTCATGGCCCGGGCCAGCTCTTCCTTTCTGTCGCGAAGGATCTCGGCGGCGCGGTAGATGATCTCGGCCCGGCGGGGCGCGGGTACCAGGCGCCAGCCGGGAAAGGCTTTCCTCGCGGCCCGGACGGCCTCGTCGACATCCTCGGACCCCGATTCGGGGAACGTGCCGATCAGGTCTGAGGAACGGGCGGGGTTCCGATTTTCGAAGGTGCGCCCGGAACGGGCGGGCAGCCACTTCCCGCCGATCAGGTTCTGGTAGATGCGCGGCGACGGATCGGCGCCGGGTGCGCGTTCGGCTCGTTCAGCTGGGGCGGGGACGGTCTGGGGGCTCATGAACTCCTCCGGGCCGCCCGGATCGCCTCGTCGAGGACGGGGCGGCCTACTTGATAATTACGAAATGGCCCTTCCTGGGCGTTCGCCCATCGGGCGGATGTACCGTGTAGATGTAGATGCCGGAAACGACCGTCTTCCCACTGTCGTTCTTCATGTCCCACTCCAGATCCCCGTTCACCCCGCCCGGATTCGCGTTGGGGTTCTGCGTGAGCGTTCGCAGCAGCTCCCCGGCCGCCGTGTAGATCCTTACGGTCGAGCCGGCCGGGAGGTGGATGAAGTGGATCCTCCGCCGGTTCGGTGCCGGGTCCCACTGGGCCGACTCCTTGTATGGATTCGGCACCACCCCGACGTGCTCCAGGTTACTCGCGGGCGGGGTAGATGGAGTCAGCCGAATGATTTGGGAGCTGTCGATTGGGCTTTCGTAGTAGTCGGCGTTCACTTGCCGGACGGTGTCAATCGAGGTCACGGCGTATTCGGTTGGAAAGCCCACTATGGCTCCGGTATCCACGAAAATCCGCGCCGTGCTGTCCAGGTCGGCGGGGTTCCCCGGAGGGTACGGAATGACGAACGTGCCGTCAGCCCGCCGGTTGTTCTGGAAGCCCTTGAAGAAGATCCCCGCGCCCGTGAACCGAAAGTGCTGCAGGTCGCAGGGCGCCTGCGCGGCGAAGCAGAACGGGACGACAGTGTCCCTCGACTTCCACTGCCCCACGACCTCGAGGCGGCTCGGGGTGATGCCCTCGATCGTCCGGCGCACTCGATAACCCTGCCAAATGGGGGTGCAGACGAGGTTGGTGTCGGGAGGGCTGGATGTGATTACAGTGGTGCAGGTGGTGTCACCCTCCGCGCTCGGGCCATTCCAGACGACGAAAACGAAGGTCCCGGTCGCGTTGGAGACAATGCTCCGGTACTGGGAGCTAGCCTGGAGGTAGTACGCTTGGACCCCGGTCGGGCTTTTGGGGAAGGGCGTCTGGGCGTGCGCGCCCGCCGGAATTGCCAGCAAGACCAAAAGGGTTGACACAGACAACTGTTTGGGAGTAAAATACTTGACGAACATCAGCCTCCCTTGCCACGGCGACGGCCCCGGCGGCCCGCCGCTACGATCAATTTGTCCTGCCAGGGGGGGTGCCGCGCAGCAAAGGCCTGGTGGAGAACCCTGCCGGATCGGCCCGCGGAACGAGTTACCGCCCAGGTGCCGATCTGGGGGCAGACTAGGTTCCAAGTGCTGATCTGTCAAGGCATTTTTGAACAACTCGGGGCTCTGGAAGTTCCAAAAATCGCTTGACACCCGACCTGCATCCCTTGTATACTCAACCGAGTAAAAAAGCGGGGCTTGCTTTCCCGATTGCGAGAACTTACATCGCTTTAGCTCGATTCGAATCACGATCCCGTAAGGAGGTGATTGGGCTCTTAGTGTCGTCTACCTTATCCTCTTGGGGTGTCTTCTCGCTTTTACCTGCGTTAGAGAGGAGATGAATGGGATGAAGAAATTACTAGGCGTCATCGGAATCCTGGCGCTCTTCGGAGTGCTCATGCCGACTCAGGGGCGCGCGGATTTCCGCGGTTCGTACGGCCCGCTGACCCTCGGCGGTCCATGGGTGAATGGAACCGAGCAGAATTGCTTCCGCCCGGTCGATGCCGGCGGCATCATGATCATGCCGTCCGGGGACGGCGGCGGGCGTCTCATCGAGGAGTGGTTCTCGTTCTCGATCCGCAGCCTCGTTCCCGGTCACGAGTCGGTTCGCTCGATTTGGCTGCACTTCGCGTCGCAGCAGTCGGCGTACTTCCAACCGTTGCTGAACGACCCCGCCGCGAACACCTCTTATTTCGACCCGGCGTGGAGCTCGGACGGGCGGTTCCTCGCCTACGTCCAAACGAACGCCGACGGCACCGGCCAGGCGATGTATGTTCAAGAGTACTTCGTCAACGATGACTTCGAGGCGATCCACGGAGGCTCTTACCCCGTGGGCGAAGGAGCCGAGTCGCCCGTGGGCTCGCCGATCTTGGTGGCGACGGGAGTCGTGCGCCACCCGGACTGGTCGCCGACCGGGCACACCCTGGCCTTCGACTCGAACAGTGCCGGAAGCTTTGACATCTACACGGTAGACATCGATATCACTGGGCACACCGCGGGCACGCCGACTCGCCGCACGTTCGTCGACAACAAGGCGGAGACTGATGCGTCTTGGTCCCCGGACGGACACCGGATCGCGTACTCCACGAACAAATTCGGCCCCAGGGTTCTCGAGATCATTGACACGGACCTCCCGTCGAGCGATCCGGGCTACACGAAGCTCGCGGAGCGTAACTTCGCCTTCGTGCCCCACAGCAACCCGGACTGGACCACCGACGGGAATACGCTCTATTACGACGCACCGGCCGGTGAGGACAATGCATCGCTTACCGCCATCTGGAACCTGGATCTGACCACGCAGGCAAAGTGCCAGATCGCCCCGGACACCCACGCGCATGCTGATCCCAACGTCTCCGGAATCGTCAACTTCACGGCTGCTGGCGACGGGCATGTGCCGTACAACTACTTCGTGATGACGTCGCAGCTCGGCGGTGCGGGCGTTCTGTCCTGGAAGGGCAGCCCGATCAACACCTGCTTGCTTCCGCTGGCGATGGGCGTCGCGACCAACCCCGCTGTCCTCGATCTCAACGATGGGACGACGGAGATCTTCGAGACGACGATGAACTTCCCGCCAGAGACACGCGCTGCCGGCTTCCGGTGCCAGTCTTCGAACGGTGGTGGGTTGGATGGCGTCCGCGAGCGGACCACTTACGTTCAGAGTCCGACGCTCATGGGCATTACGCCCTTAGACGCTGGTATCCCGTTCCCGGACTGCTCGAACATCAACACCCACACGGCTCCGGATTCGTTCAAGATCTCCTGTAACTTTGACTTCCGGGACATCGTCGCCCGTGTTCAGTCTTTGGGCCTGGTGGGCACCATCGTCCCGATGAAGATGAATGCCTATTCGAATCAGCAGGGCCGCCGTTTCCAGGGCTTCGCCTACGTCAGGCTCACGGCTAGCAGCTTGCCGGCGCCTGTGGCCCTGCTCGGAAGCTCGCCGAACCCGTTCAACCCGGTGACCAAGATCAAGTTCTCCGTGTCGAAGCCGGGCAACTACGCGCTGCGTATCTATGACGTCCAAGGCGCGTTGATTCGCACGGTGACCAGCGGTCACTTCGACGCCGGCACGCACGAGGCAACGTGGAATGGCCGCACGAACAACGGCGGAACCGCCGCTTCGGGCGTCTACTACGCGAAGATCACGGGCACGAGCAAGGACTTCAATTCCTTGGGTATGAAACTGGTGCTCGCGAAGTAGGCGACACCGAATACCTGTAACATCGGAGGCCGCAGGGTGCGAACCCTGCGGCCTCTTCGTTTGGGCATCGCCGGAGGTCATTCGCTTGGGCCATGCCGCGGCTCATCGCGCTTAGGCCTCACCGGAGCTCGAGAGACAAGAACAGCCAGGAGGGTCAGAAATGAAGGACGCGTTTCTCGACCAGGTGGCCGAGCTACTCCGAGAAACCTTCGAGGGAGGGTTGCCCGGCCAGGGAACACAGTACCTGGATCACGCCTCGGGCATTCGCTCGACCCTTGCCGCGATCACGCCCGAGCAGGCCTCGCGCCGCATCGACGGGCACCCGCGCATTGCCGCCCACGCGCGACACATGAACTTCCACCTTCGCGTGACCAGCGAGTGGATTCAGGGCGATCACCGAAAGCGCGACTGGCTCGGGAGCTTCGAGCCTCAGACCGTGACCGCGGCCGAGTGGGCGGCCCTGAGTCAAGAACTCGAGACGTACCGCGCGGAGCTCACGCGAGTGCTTCGGTCGCTCACCCCCGAGCGATTCCTCGAGGAGGGCGCGGGGCTGGGCGCGATCGCGCACCTCGCCTACCACCTGGGCGCCATACGCCAGCTGATGCACCGGGCGTGAGAGCCGCACCGGGCGTGAGAGCCGCCGCGCCCGGCGCGCCAGGCTACGGCAGCGTCGGGGACGAGTTCACATAGGCGAACGCGGTCTGTAGGATTCTCAGCGCGTCCGGGTCCTTCAAGAAATAGGGCGGGAAGGTGAGATGGACCATCCTCCCCAGCGATCCGCTCGGATCGAACGACCCGCCTCCGACGGTCGCGGGACCGTGAGCCTGGGTCTGGATTCCCACGACCAGGCCTTCCAGCAGAGACGGTCCTCCCTCTTCATGGATTCCCACATCGGCGCCGTGATAGGTATAGATGACTTGCGCGATCGGCCGAGACGGATTCTCCGGCCGAAAGACGCTCGCCGGTTGTTCCTCGCAGCCGAAATTGCTAGCCATGATCAACCCGCCCACTTGGCCCAGCCCGGGCGAAGAGTTGGTGTTCGGATCCCCGGACCCGGGGTAGGTGATCCACTTGGCTCCGCTCCCCATCGAGCCCCGATCGACCCGCGCCGTATCGTATCCGGCCGCAATCCCCGCGGCGGTCGGATAGGCCGCGATGAAGTCTCTGGCCCCAAGGGTGCGCAGCGCTTGATCGTTCGCGATCGCACCGTCGACTCCCATGAAGATCCGCGGGAAGTAGGAAAGATTGTAGAGATTCTGATCGAAATTAGGCGAGCCCGGCTGAAATGCGAAGCAGATGCCGCGGCTCGCGTACGTTGTGAGCGTGGTCCTCGGCTCGCAGATGTTGCTCGAAATCGAGAACCCGGTGAGGATCAACGTGCCTCCCGCGCGCACGTAGCCGGCCAGGGCGCTGTAGCTGCCTCCGACGAGCGTCTTCCAGAGGCCGGTCGGAGAGGCGTATCCGTTGTTCATGTCCACGTTCCAGATGACCGTGGTGTAGGTCGCGAGGTCCTTTGGCTCGGGTGCCTTCCTCCCCTCGGTGTCGTCGAAACCCCTCTGATAGGTGTCCCATTCGGTGATCGGCACCCCAAGGGTTGTCAGCATGTCCAGGGTCCACCAGTCGGTCTCTTCGAGGTCGGAGGGGTAGTTCCCGACCCGGG
Organism: Candidatus Eiseniibacteriota bacterium; assembly: GCA_041486815.1. Taxonomy (GTDB): domain Bacteria; phylum Eisenbacteria; class RBG-16-71-46; order SZUA-252; family SZUA-252; genus WS-9. The sequence continues at coordinate 16,026 of JBGPMG010000019.1, forward strand.
TCGTCGTGCTCCCGGGAGCGAGCGAGTCGTCCACGTAGAGGAGCTCGCGTGGGGCGCCGGGATCCTTGAACGAGGGGTGCACGATCAGGATCGGGATGATCGCGTTGGTCGTGAGTCCCCCGTCGTCGACCGCGCGGACGTAAAGGAAATGATTGCCCGGCGCGAGCCGGGACGGCGAGAACGTCGCCCCTTTGCGAAGCAGGTCCAATCCCGGGAAGGCGGTCGTGTCGTCGAGGGCGTAGGTGTACCCGACGATTTCGCCTCCGTAGGCGCTGGCGTCCGCGGACCAGGAGAAGCTGATCGACTCGCCCTGGAAAATCTGCAGCGCTTTTCGCGGCGTGTCCACCGGGCCCGAAGTCGGCGGGAGGCATTGGATCAGGACGCTGCTGCAGACGGTCAGGATCGGGCCGGGATTTTTCGTGGTGACCGTGAAGTGCCGGATGTTTCGGCCGAACTGGAGGTTCTTCTCGGTCGCTCCCGCCAGATCGACGGCTCGCTCCGCGAACACGTACTCCCCCGGGGTGACGTTTCGGAATCGATACCGCAGCCCGCGGATTCCGGTCCACTTCCAATCGTCGTGAGGCGGTAGGAGTGTCCGTCCGGTCGCGTCGTTGATCAGCCTGACGTAGCGCTCTTCGTCATAGGTCGGCAGGGGTTCATGGGTCGGCGGAATCGCCGTGTCCGCGACGGCGCCGACGAAGAGGAGCAGGTACTCGAAGGAGTCTACCGGCGCCTTTCCCCCGGTCTCGCTGCCGTCGGGATCGATCCCGGACCACTCGAACGTGAAGTTGGGCCCAACGTACGGATTGTACGCGGCGGGACCCTTTTCGATCTTGGAGGTCGGCGGGGCCGACTTGGCCGAGAAGAATCGCCGGGCCGGGGTGTGATCGTACCCGCCCCGGTCGTCGACGGCCGAGATCATGAAGACGTGGCCGCGAATTTCCAAGATCGGATCGACGAGGAAGAGGAACGTCGTGTCCTTCGCGGTGGTGGTCCGCCACTCCGGAATCGGGTGCGCCGTGTCGGCGTCGACCGCGAAATAGAACCGGACGACCTCCCCGTCCCGGTCGGTCCCGTTCCAGTAGAAGTGGACGCGGAACGACGTCGTGTCGTTTTCAATTGGAGCGAATGTGAGCTGGGTTTCCGGATCCGTGGGGACAGGCTTGGCGGGAGGCTTTACGGAGCGCGAACACCCGATCAGGTGCCCGGCTCCAAGAAAGAGCAGGACTGCGACGAGAAACAGAGGCGCGCGACGCCGCATCGACCGTTGACTCCCACTCCGGCAAGGCTACGGCCAGGAGGGGGGTTAGGTCCGATCGATCGGGAACAAACCCTCGCTCCCTCGCCGCCCCGATGCGGCGCGCGTTACGGGAGCGTCGGCGAAGCGTTCACATAGGTAAACGCGGTCTGAATAATCCTCAGCGCGTCCGCATCTCTCAAGAAATAAAGTGGGAAGGCCAGGTGCACCATTCTTCCTAATGAGCCTCTCGGATCGAACGATCCGGCACCGGTCGTTCCAAGGCCGTGCGCCTGCATTTGAATCCCCACGGCCTTGCCCTCGCGCTCTGACGGTATTCCCTCTTCGTTGATCCCCTGGTTCGCGCCGTGATAGGTGTAGACCACATCAGCGATCGGCTTCGAGGGATTCTCCGGCCGGAACACCGCGCCGGGTTGGTCCTCGCATCCGAAATTGCGCGCCATGATCCACCCGTCAACCTGGCCCAGACCGGGAGAACGGTTGGTATTCGGATCCCCGGACCCTGGGTAGGTAATCCACTTGGCTGAGCTCCCGAGCGGGCCCCGATCGATCAGCGCGGTATCATATCCGGCCGCAATCCCGTCAGCGGTCGGCCAGGCGGCGATGAAGTCTCTGGCGCCGAGAGTGCGAAGCCCCTGACCGCTCGGGATCGCGCCGTCGAGCCCCATCAAGAGGCGTGGGAAGTAGGAAAGGTTGTAAACAGGCGTGCCAGGCTCGAGCGTGAAGCACATGCCTCGGTTCGTGTTCGCGTAGAGGGTCGTCGTTGGGTTGCACGTGTTCGAGCCGATGGTGAACCCGGTCAGGATGAGCGTGCCACCCGCGCGGAGGTAGCCCGAAAGCTCGCTATAGCTGCCGCCAACGAGTGTCTTCCAGAGGCCGGTCGGCGACGCGAAGCCGTTGTTGAAGTCCACGTTCCAGATGACCGTCGTGTAATTCGCGAGATTCCTCGGCTCGGGAGGCTTTCGTCCCTCCACGTCTCCTTGGCCCGCGATGAGCGTATCCCACTCGGTGATGGGGATCCCGAGATTCGGCAAGAGAGCCAGGGTCCACCAATTTGTCTCTTCCACGTCGGATGGATAGTTGCCTATGCGATTTGTCGTGCTCCCTGGCGCCAGGGAATCGTCGACATACAGGATCGATCGTTCAGCGCCAGGATCCTTGAACGCGGGGTGCACGATGAGGATCGGGACCACCGCGTTCGTGATGAGACCCCCATCGTCGATCGCCCGCACGTACAGGAAGTGATTGCCCGGGATCAGCCGGGAAGCAGGGAACGTGGCTCCGGTCCGGAGAACATCCAAGCCCGGGAAACTGCTCGTGTCATCGAGGGCGAACGTATACCCGACGACCTCGCCACCGTAGGCGCTCGCGTCGGCAATCCAGGAGAAGCTGATCGTCTCCCCTTCGAAGATCTGGAGCGCCTTGCGCGGCGCGTCCTCCGGTCCCGAGGTCGGCGACAGAGGCGCGATCAAGACGCTGCTGAAGATCTTGAGAATAGGGCCCGGATTTCTTGAGCTGACCGTGAAGTGCCGGATATTTCGACCGAACGCTAGAGTTTTCTCGGTCGCCCCCGACAAGTCCACGGCGCGCTCGGCGAATACGTACTCACCTGGCGTGGCGTTCCGGAACCGGTTCTTGAGGCCTCTGATGCCGACCCACACCCAGTCGTCGTGCCGGTTTGGGGGTAGAAGGCCCACCCCCGGAAGCGTTCTTCCGTTTCCGTCGTTGAGCAGCTTGACGTAATAGGCCTGATCGTACGACGGCAAGGGGTCGTGGTTCGGCGGCGTATCCCTGTCCGCGACGGACCCGAGAAGCAGGAGCTGGTACTCGAACGAATCGACGGGCGCTTTTCCGCCCGTTTCGCCTCCATCCGGATCGATTCCGGACCACTCGAAGGTGAAGTTGGGGCCGACGATGGGATTGAAGGCCGCGGGGCCCTTGTCGATCTGAGAGGTCGGCGGAGCTGACTTTGCCGAGAAGAATCGCCGGGCCGGGGAGTGGTCGTACCCGCCACTGTTGTCGACGGCGGAGATCATGAAGACGTGTGTCCGGATCCCCAAGACGGGATCGACGAGGAAGAGGAACGTCGTGTCCTTCGCGGTCGTGGAATGCCACTCGGTGATCGGCTTGGCGGTGTCCGCGTCGATCGCGTAGTGGAAGCTGACGACTTCGCCGTCCTTGTCGTACCCGCTCCAGTAGAAACGGACCCGGAAGGCGGTCGTGTCCCTGTCGATCGGCGCGTAGGTCAGCTCGGTCTCGGGATCGAGAGCCAGGGGCTTGGGAGGGGGCTTTACCGAGTTGGAGCACCCAACCAGATAGCCGGTTCCCAAGACCAGCAGGAGAGAGACGATAAGTGGAGCGGCGCGACGCTGCATCAACCGGGAACTCCTTCCTCAACCAGCAATACTAAGGCCTCGGGGCCGGCAAGTTGAACGTAAATGTTATGTCTGCATTTGGCGGCTGCGATTGGATCTCGGCACGGTCCGAGACCCGCACCCTCACGGTGTGCTCGGGGCCGGCCGAGAGCGCGCGGAACACGCGGTCGGCGACGATGATGCTCTGCACTTGGTTCGTGGTCTGCTTGGTCAGGGAGTCATCCAGATGCACGTCCGCGAACGTGGCCAGACCGTCTTCTTGGTCGGATGAAGTCCATTCGATCAGCCTGCAGGGCTCGTCGCCGGTGCCGTCCGGGTTGGCGGTCACGGCGGTCACAGTCAGCCCCGTGATCTGAGGCGGGAAATTGCAGTTGAACACGAACGTAGCCGGGGTTCCATCGGCCCGGTTCGAGCAATCCCGAGAAGCGACCCTGGCGATCAGGTCGGTGCCCGCGTCCAGGGAGTCCAGGATCAGCGTGGTGAACGGGCCCAGCTTGGCAGGGTCGTTGTTGTTGAACCGGACGAGCGGCGGGCCGACGCTCAGGGTGTCGAGGAATCCAATGATGTAGGGGTTGAAGTTATCCCGGGTCCCCGGCCCCAGGACGAAGGACCAGCCGCTCAGGCAGCCGTTCGGGTGGTTCACGTCCGTTTCACAATGGTCGGGGCGACGCTGGCCGGTGAGAGGATTCAATGGCCCGTCCCCAACGTCCTCGCCGTCCCACTGGAACCACACCGTGGAACGGTAGGGGACCGTGTCTCCGGGGGCGAAGGTCCCCTCGATGAGGACCTGGACCCCATTTTTGATGTGCTGGATGTAGTGGCCGACCGGCGTCCCTCGACCACCGCCCGCGTCCAGGAACCAGGTTTCGGGATCGCGATTCACGACGAATTGGACCGAGTTTCGTCCAATGGCGTTCGCGTTGTCGACCGCGGTCACGACCAGGGTATAGGTGCCGCTGGACAGAGAGACGGATCCTGGATGAGATGGATCGTTGAAATAGGCGCAGGAGTCCCTCGTGAGGGGGCTGCTGAACGAACCGACGTCGATTCGGTATCGCGTCACGACGCCGTCCGGATCCCGTCCGAACCAGCAGACCTTGAAGGGCGCTCCATCGCACAAGGTGTCGATATCCACGGTGCCGCTGGGAATGCCGCCGGGGCCGCCCAGGAAGGTCACGCTTGGAGACTCGGTCGACGCCTGAAACGACCGCGTGTTGAAGATCGTCACGGAGGGATCGGTCTTGCCGCGGTTGTCCATCGCGCGAATGTAGAACGAATGGGGCCGCTGGTTTCCGGGATTGATCCCCGTACCGCCCACGAGCTGCGAGGAATCGTTCACCGTGAGCTCGAAAATGCTGTCCGTCTTGGTGGTGAAGCGGTAGGCCCCGATGCTGGAATCATCCCAAGCCCAGAGAAAACCCACGACGTAGCCGTCCGGGTCTTCACCCCGCCAGTAGAGATGGATCCGGTAGGAATAGTTTAGCTCCGCGGCGACCGTCGTATCGATGGGCGCGGCCACCAAAAAGGTCTGCGGCGGCCTGTTGCGGTCGACCCGAAGCGGGTTCTTCGCGCAGGAAAGTAAGAAACCCACTAAGACAGACAGGAACACGACCAAGGCCAGAGAGCGCCAGGATCCTGGCATCGACATCTCGTTCTCCGAGGAGACTGGGTTGTGCACCGGCAGGTGTATAAGTATTTGTCTGGGGACGTATTGAAGCTAGCAGCCTGGCCAATGGCCTGTCAACGCCATTTTCGGGCTAGCCCCCTATAAACGAAGAGGGGCGCCGGGGTGGCCGGGGGGCCGCCCCCCACAGCCGTGGAGCTCAACGGGGGGGGTTATTTAACAGCACCCAA
>JBGPMG010000020.1:0-20967 GCA_041486815.1 Candidatus Eiseniibacteriota bacterium
AGGCGGAGGGGCCCATTCTTCCGCGACGAACTTGTCGAGCGTGGCCTGGAGCGTCGCCGTGCCGAGCGGTTTTCCCTGTCGGATCGCGCCCGTGATCGACGCCGTGGTAGAACCCACGGCCGCGTTCATCGAGCGGATCGACGCGACCTTGTCGTCCCCGTCGACTTCAAATCCCAGCCGGCTCACCGGGCGCGCGAGCCCCGGAACCGTACCGCTCAGGTTCTTCCCCTTCACATTCCAGTGGATCACGGGAGGAGCGGGGGGCCGCATCGAGAACGAGGCGCGGCATTCGAGATCTCCCGAGGTCCACGTCGGCGCATCCGGTACCAGGCCGTTGAGCCGGGTCGCGGGGCCGCTCACGAAGAGCGTCCCATTCGTCGCGCCGCCGGGGGCGGTCGACCCTGACGCATCGAGTTCCAGATGGAGGCCGGCGCCGCCAGCGCGTGCGCGGGCTGTGAAGGTCTTGTCGGCATTGACGCTCCACGACGCCGCCGCCTGATCGAGGGCGAACGCGTTCTTGCCGGAGGTCACGCTCAGGGGCTGGAGCGTCAGACGGCCGGTCTGGATCGGAGCTGTCGCGTTGCCTTCGATTCGGACTTCCCAAGAGGCGGTGGTGTTCCACGCGGCGGGCGAGAGCGCGGCCAACTGCCGAAACGCCTCGTCGCTCGATCGGGCCGACTGCGGTTTCCCGGTGAGCAGGAGCGAGAGCTCGGGCTCCGCCCCCTTGGGAAGCCTAATTTCCCCGCTGAGATCGCTCCGGAGCGGACCGAGCGTCACAAGGCCACGAGTGACCTGAAGCTTCGCGCCCTGATCCCGCGCTTCGGCGGCCGCGTCGATTCCGAGCGGAGCCGGAAGAGCGACACGCGCCTCCCGGGCGGAAGGCTTCCAATAGAGGCTATCGCAGTGCGCCACGACGCGGAGCGCGCGCGCCCGGTCCAGGCTCCCATCGAATTCGGCGCGGCCGGCGATGCGCCGAAGGTCGACACCGCTCCCGAGGAGATCGCGCGTCCGGATGTCGATGCCGTCAAAGTCGAGCCGTGGGAGGATGAACGCGAGCCCTGCCCCGGCTCCGGAACCTGCTCCTCCCGCGGCGGGCGGTGGAACGCCGCGGTCGGTCATCGCGATCCCGGCCCCGCTCACGCGCGCCGCCGAGACCTCGACCCGTCGAGCGAAAAGCGGCAGGAGTTTGAAGCTCACGAAGATTTCCTGGACCCGGGCTTCCAGCCGCGCGTCTCCCTGCCCTTCGGCGGGTTGACGCACGTAGAGGCCCTCGATGCGCGCTCCAAGGGAGAGCCACGAGAGCCCCGGCTTGAGGCTGGTCCAGCGCACGGTGGAGCCTTGGATTCGCGCCGCCTGACGCCTGGCCTCCTGGTCGATCCAATCTTTGGGCATGAGGAACCATGCCGCGAGGACCGCTACGGCGACGAGGCCCAGAAGCGAGCCGGCAACGATGAGCCCGATTCGAATCGCGCGACCCACCTAGCGCCCCCCTCCGCCGTAGAACTCTCCGACCGCCCGGGCAACGCGCTCGATCTGCTCCGGCGTGATCCCCGGGAAGATGGGGAGCGAAAGGACTTCCCGCGCGAGGCGCTCGGAAACCGGGAAATCGCCGAGCCGGTTCCCGAGGTATTCGAAGCAGGGCTGAGCATGCAGCGGAATCGGGTAGTAGACCCGCGTGGCGATACCACGCTCGCGGAGGAACGCTTGGATGCGGTCGCGTTCGGGCGCGCGAATGGTGAACTGGTGATAGGTGTGGAACGCTCCTTCCGGCTCCGCGGGGAGTCCTACCGGCGTGCCGGCCAAGGCGGTGCGGTAGCGGGTTGCCGAGGCGCGTCGCGCCGCGTTCCATTCCGGGAGATGCCGTAGCTTCGTTCGCAGGAACGCGGCCTGAAGGGCGTCGAGGCGGCCGTTCGTGCCGAGCGCCGTATGCCGGTAGTCGCCCGCGTCCCCTTGAGCACGCAGTAACCGGACCCGGCCCGCGAGCTCTCCATCCTCCGTCACAAAGGCGCCACCGTCGCCCAAGCCTCCGAGGTTCTTCGTCGGGAAGAAGCTCAGGGTCGCCCCGGCGGTCGCCGTCCCAACGGGGCGTCCACGATCGGACGACCCGATCGCCTGCGCCGCGTCCTCCACGAGTGGAACGCCCCGGCGTTCCGCGATCTTCGCGAGCGGCTCGAGGTCGCAGGCGAGCCCGTACAGGTGGACCGGAAGGATCGCGCGCGTCCTCGGTCCTACCCGCGCCTCGACCGATGAGGGATCGAGCCCGAACCGAATCGGCTCCACGTCGGCGAACACCGGGCGCGCCCCCACCTGGGCGACGGCGCTCGCGGTCGCGAAATAGGTGAAGGCCGGGACGATGACCTCGTCGCCGGGTTGGATCCCGAGCGCCTGGAGGACGATCGAGATCGCCGCGGTGCCCGAGGAGAGCCCGACCGCATGCGTCACCCCGCAGGCCTGGCCCAGCTCCCGTTCGAAGGCGTCGTGCTCCGCGCCGAGAATGAACTGGCCCGAGGCGAGAACCCGCTCGAAATCGCGCTTCAGCTCCTCCTCCAGCTGGCGATGCACGATGCCGAGATCAAGAAGCGGCACGGGCGCCTCGGTCATAGCCTGCTTCACGGAATCGCCACCGTGGTCCGCGTCATCACCACCGGTTCCCGTCCGGTCAGATCCACCTGCCTCGCCGTGAGCGCGGCACGGTAGGCGGGGAGAATGAAATGGTACGTGAGCACCGCCTCGGCTTTCTTGGCGCCCTGGGGGATCTCGCTCCACTCCACCTTCGGCTCGTCCGCCGGAATCTCGTTCGAGCGGGCGACCTTCTTCGCGAGCCACTTCGGCACGGGCGACTTCCCGTTGGCGTCCGCAAATTCGGTGTCATACGTCTGGACCGGAACGCGGGCGAGCTCCTTCCCCGCCGCGTCTTGATACGCCACCTCAAGCGTGATCGCCCTCATAGAGGCGCCTCCCCCAGGAAGCGAATGCCCGCCGCGGGTGTTCCAAACCGTGATCTTGAGCTTTCCATTCTCGACGGCGGCGGCGATCGATGCTACCGAATCCAGCACGCCGGGCGTGTGGGCGCCCAGGAAGTGGTGGGCCCAGATCTTGTCGCGGGTCTTCTTGGCGATCAGCGATGCCTTCCCCGGCGCCGCCGGCATGTGGCAATCCTGGCACTGCGTCCCCGCCGCCGCGGCCTTCGATGCCTTCCATTGCGGATGCGTTCCCTCGAAGACCAGTCCCTCGCCTGCGCCGGCGTACCAGTGGCACGAGGCGCAGAACTCGCCCTGGGTTATGGTTTGACTGAACGCCGAACCGTGGGCGGCTCCGGCCTCCGCGTCCGCGAACGGCCCATACATGAGGATGGGGTCCGCGGCGTTCCACGTATACGAAGCTGGCTTCGTCGAAACGTCGACATCGCTCACGCTGTGGCAGAAGTTACACGTGACGCCCTCTTGGGCGGTGGTGTCCTCCACCTTCATGTCGCCGGTGACCGACGCCAATGGAGCGTGGCACGAGATGCACCCGGCCTGTACCTGCTCCCCGAGCGCCGATTTCGCGTCCGCGAGAAATGCCTGAAAGACCGGATTCGACCACGAGAGCGCCATCGACGATTTCTCCCACTGCTTCTTGATCTCGCCGTGGCACGAAGAGCATACCCTGGCGCTCCGCGGCTCCGCCGCTCCGGCGCCGGCCGGACCGACCACCGCGGCGGCAAGGCAGCCGACCGCGATGAGGCCCGTCCATCGTATGCCGGGGCGCTTTCTCAACGACGGGCCCCCTTGGCTCCAGCCCCACGCGCTTCGGCGTAGGCCGCGCGGATGTCGTTCAGGAGCGTCTCTCGCTTGGCATAGAGCCGCCGGAGCGGCCGCGCGGGCCGCTTCGCGAGCGCGTACGCGGTCAAGATGGGGAGCGCGATCGTGCTGTCGACGTACGCGACCACCGCGTCGGGAAGCCGGTCTGGGTCGATCTTTCCCCAGCTCACGGCTTCGCCCGGCGTCGCGCCGGAGAGCCCGCCGGTGTCGACCCGTGCGTCCGTAATTTGTAAGAAATAGTCGTGGCCTTCCTCTTCGATCCCCAGCACTTCTTGGATCTGTGGCTCCGTCTGCAGCGCGAAGTTCTTAGGAGAGCCCCCGCCCAGGATCAGGATCGCGCTCTTGCCGCCGCTCTTCTTGGCCCCGTAGACGATCGCCGCCGTCTCGTTCACGTCCCGGAAGATGTCCCATTGGATCGCGGTGCCATCCAGCCAGAGCTCCGCCGCGTTCATCCCGATCGAGCTGTCTCCAGGGGAGGAGGTGTAGACGGGAACGTCGAGCGCGTGCGCTTGTGCCAGAAGCGACGTGCCGGTCTGGCCGAGCGCCCGCTCCCGCTCGAGGACGTACCGGCCGGCCCGGTGGTGAAATTCGGCGGTCCCCATCGGCTTGCGGAATTCGGGCGCTCGCATCACCTCGCGGAAAAAAGCATCGGTCGAGAGGAGCACGTCATAGTCGAAGAAGATGTCGTAGATTCGGACGATCCCTTGCTCCCGAAGCGCGACGTCGTCCACGTTCGACTGCCCCTGATGCATCGTGAGTCCGATACCAAAGTGAGTGTCGTGATAAAGATTCGCCCCCGTCGAGACGATCCAATCGACGAACCCGTTCTGGAGGAGCGGAATCAGACACGACCGGCCCAATCCAGCGGGCGTGAGCGCGCCGCTCAACGTGAGTCCCACCGTGACGTCCGGCTCGAGCATCTTTTCGACCAAGAGCCGGCACGCCTCGCGGAGTCGCGCCGCGTTGTAGGCGAGGAACGCCGTGTCGACCAGCTTGTCGACGGTGATGCCGGCGACGATCGGATCGGGCGCGATCTTTGGGCCCTTGGAGACCGTGGGCTTCTGCGATGCCATCAGGCCCTCCCGTAGATGGGAATCAAGGCGCCGCTCACGGCCTGCGCCCCCTTGGATGCGAGGTAGGAGAGAAGCCCGGCGATCTCCGCCGGCTTCACCCAGGTGCCGTGATCGGCTCGGGGCATGCTCGCGCGATTCGCGGCCGTGTCGATGACGCTTGGAAGCACCGCGTTCGCCGTCACACCGCTCTCCTTGAGCTCCTTCGAGAGGGTGACCGCGAGCGCGAGGAGCCCCGCCTTGGCCGCGGCATAGGCGGCCGCTCCGGGGTAGCACTCGATCGCTCCGCGCGATGAGATGAATACGATTCGTCCCGCACCGGATCGCTTGAGGTGCGGGATGGCATGCTTGGAAGCCCAGATTGCCGTGAGCAGGTTGAGGTCGATCATCTGACGCGCCGCCTTGGCGTCCACACGTTCCACGTCCACACCGCCCGCGTAGCCGCCCGCGAGGTGCGCGAGGACGCGCAACCCACCCAGCGAAGCGGCCGCCGCCTCGACCGCGCCGCGCACGGCGTCCTCATCGGTGAGGTCGGCGCGGAATCCTTTAAGCCGGCCGGTGCGGGACGCATCGGCTTCCGCGGCCGCGAGATCCTCCCACTCCTTCTCGGCGAGGTAGGTCACCGCCACCGCCATCCCGTCCCCGAGGAATCTGGCGACGACGGCGCGTCCGAGCGCCCCCGTGCCCCCGGTAACCAACGCGGCATCGCCAGCTGGCATCCCCGTCCCTCCTGGAAGGGCCGCGCTACGGTTATCGCGGCCGGAACTGGGAAGTATACCGTGGCGCGTCCGCGACGCGCCAGAGCCCCTCCCGCGTCGCCCACCCGATCCGAACCGCTCCAAGGCGGATCTCCACGCGGCCCCCGCGCTCCTCCCCCAGGCGCACGCGCTCCCCGGCGGAGAGGAGCACCGCGGGCCGCGACGGCTCCTCCGGTCCCCGTTCCACAGAAAGCGAGGAGGCGATCACCACCGCCTCGGGGTGCTTCGATTCCTCCCAGGCCGCGTAGTGGAGCCCCGCGGAAAGCGCGACCCCCGCGATCATCAGGCCATTTCCGATCCAACGTATCGACCGCGGAAACCCTCGGACCGCGCCCGCGAGCCCAAGCGCCGCACCCAAGGCGAGCGCCGCCGAGGCGAGCCACCACGCTTCGTCCGAGGAGAGTGGGACCATCGGGGCGCCGGAGTCGTCCGGACGCTCCTCTTCTCCGGCGGCGCGGGCCGCTGCAACGAAGGCGCTCGACAGATTCGCGTGGATGTCGGGCGCCCTCGGCTCGAGACGCGCGGCGGCGAGGAGAAACGTGACCGATGGTCCGAGCGCGCCTCGCTCCAAGGCCACGGTCCCCGCGTTGTACAGGGTCGTCGCGTCGGTCGTGTCGGGCCCTGGGGCCGTCCGCCCAGACTCTCCATTGGGCGCCGCGAGCGCCAAGCTCCCGAACACGGAAGCCGGCAGTGCGAGCACGAGGCCGACCGCGAACAGTACGTGCCTCACGCGGACCATCATTCAAGCTCCTTGCGGTAGCGGCGAAGGAGTTGCTCCACTGCCTCGCGCTCCGGGCCACCGTCGCCCTTCTGCGAGCCGGGCGGCGCGAACGCGAGCCGATCGAGCGACACGAGCAGATGCTCGACTTCCTGAAGGTTCGCGTCGCTCGCGCCCGCTGCCCGCGCCAGCGCGTCGTTCGTCGCCAGACCCTCGACATCGATGTCGTAGCGGAGGCCCACGGCCTTCCGGACCAGCTCGCCCAGCCGAGCCGAGGCTGCGTCGGGCTTCTCGTGGCCCACCGCGTGAGACCCCGACGCAAGCGCCGCGAGGGCGACGGCCCGCCGTCGACGTGGATCGCGCTCAGTGCGGCGCCGAAGGCTCCGACCGACAAGCGCCACTCCGTAACCCAGGAGTGAGGCGATCGCGATCGCGCTGCTCGCCGGCGGAGGCTCCAGCGTGAGCTCTCCTCGGCGCCCCGGTTTCGTGCGGAGCGCCGCGACCGGCCCGACGGCGCGGGCAGCACGCGACGAATCAGCCCAGGCTTCCGGGGGCTGGACCCCGACACGAATTGAATCGGAGGCCTCTGTGCGGTATCGCTTCGCCTCCGGGTCGAACCAGGAGAAGCGCACAGGGAGAATCGCCATCCGTCCGGGCGCCTCGGGGATGAACGTCACATCGCGGCGCCGCTCCCCGCGCAATCGTTCCCCTCCGCGGTCGATCGTCGTGACCGCTCCGCCCGCGAAGGTTCGCGCGGGGACGGACGCACTGACATCGGGATCCCCAGCAGACGCCACGTTGCCGTCGCCCCGGACCGCCGTCGTCACCGTCACCGGCTCTCCGGCGCGGATCGAGACCCGATCGACCCGAACGTCCATCGAGAAATCTCCGACCGCGCCCTTGAAGCTCGGCGGAGCCCCCGGCGGGAGTGGAAGCACGTCGACCGGTGCCGTCCCGGTCTCGAGGGTGACGTCCTCGATCTGTTCCTCAGGGAGACCCAGCATCGACCATGGATCGGGCTGGGGCACGCTCCGGACAACGCGGAGGTGGACGCGCCCCGGTCCGATCTTCAGCCGTCCCGTTCGCGTCGGGAAATAGGTCACGCGAAGCTCGCTGGCATCGTACTCGACCCCGCCGATCACGACTCGTCCGCTCCGGGGTGCGCCCATCACCTCGGTCCAGAAGCCGACCGCGTCCGGAGGATCCCAAGACTGGACGCCATCCAAGCGCACGCGCGAGTAGACGGTGAAACGGGCGGTAATGCCTTCGTTCCAGTAGACCCTGCTTCGATCGAGGACCATGCGCGCGAAAAGCTCGGACGTCCCCGCGCGGGCAGCCGGTAGAGCCTTCCCGACGTGGAGCGTGATCGGTAGAGACTGAGCCACGACCCCACGAGACAAGACGCGGATCGAGGGGATCGTCACATCGCCTTCGGCGGTAGGCCGGACACCGAAGGCGACCGTGGAGGTCTGTGTCACGAGCCCGTTGATCCAGGAAAACCCCTGCGAGCTGCCTTGGCGAAACAACTGGGCGCCCTTCACCGTGGGCTCCATGACCGGCGGGATCGGGACGCCCTGGGCGGTCACGGTGACGGTAAGTGTGGCCGTCTCGCCGAGCGCGATCTGGCGCCGGTCCAGCTCCGCCTGCACGTCAAGACGCATTGCCGGGTCCGCCGCGCTAGGCTCGAACGCGAGGAGTCCAACCGCGAAGATCGCCGCGAATCCAAACGCCGGCAAGCGGCGATCACCAATCACGCTTGCCCTCCGTCTGTTCGGCGCCCGCTCGATCGCGGAGCCGCGCCGCCCGCCTCTCCGACTCGAGCGCGTCGAGCCAATGCTCGGCATCCGCGCGATCGGGAATCGCATCCCCAATCTGCGGCGTGGGGTTCTTGCCCGGGTTCTGCGGGCCGCGTTCCAGCTGAGGCGGCGCGCCCGGCTGGCCCTGGCCCTGCGTCTTGCCGGAGCCCTTGTTCTGCTGTCCCTGCGACTGAGGCCCGCTCCCTCCTCCGCCTCCTTGAGGCTTCCGCTCTTCGTTTCGCACCCGGCGGATCGCTTCCTCGAGATTTTTCTTCGCGTCGATCCTCGTGGGATCGAGCCGGAGCGATTGGCGATATTCTCGAACCGCCGCGGCATAGCTCCTCGCGGCCATCGCCTCGTTGCCCAGGTTGTAGGCTGCGGCCGAGCGCGCGGCGTTTCCTTCAAGCTCAGGAGACCGGACCGCGTCGCGGTAGGCGGCGAGCGCCGAGTCGGTGAGCCCGAGCCCGCGGAACGCGAGGCCCTCGTCGTACCGGACCGCGGCCGAGCGCGGCAGCTCCGCGCTCCCCTTTCGGAGCGACTCTAATGCCTCGCGATGCTTCCCCTTCTTCAGCTCTTTGACACCGCGCGCCGCGGGACCGCCCCATTCGTAGAATGCGCCGGTGCCGACGGCCCAGAGCACGACGACGGCAGCGATCCGCCTCATGCTCTCCTCCGGCGCGGGATCGCGCGCTCGGCCAGAAGCAGGAGCCCCGCGGCGCCGGCGAACCACGGGAAGCGCTCGTCGTACGCTCGGATGCTCCGTCCCCGCACCTCTTGACCGCCGGCGGAGCGGATCGCGTCAGCGAGTCGAAGCGCGACGCGCCCGCTGCCGTCGCCTCGCTCATACCGGCCTCCGCCCCGCCGAGCCAACTCGCGGAGCAGCCCCTCATCGAGGCGCGTCTGGATCGGGAGTCCATCCGGCCCCCGCCGCTGGCTCACGTGGACGCCGGTCGAATCGATGATGGGGATCGTAGCGCCCTCGGGCGTGCCGACCCCGATCGCGAAGAGCCGCGCGCCCGCCTTCCGCACGGCTTCCGCGCCGGCCATAGGATCCCCGGATAGATTCTCCCCGTCGGTCACGAGCACGACCGCGCGCGGTCGTTCGCCCGGCCGCCTCAGGAGTCGGGCGGCCAAGGCGACACCGGCGCCGATGTCGCTTCCCGGAACGGACAGATCCGCGGTCCCCGCGGTCTCGACCATGGAGACGAGGCCATCAAGATCGGTCGAGAGCGGGCTGACCACGCGCGCCTCTCCCGCAAACGCGACCAATCCCATCGACGAGCCTTCAAGCGCGTCCAGCAACGTCGCGATCTCCCGCTTCGCGGCGCGAAGGCGGTCGGGCCGCACGTCGCGGGCCTCCATGCTGTGGGACAGATCGAGAGCGACCACGACGTCCGCGCCGCGAGTCGCGGTGGTGACGAGTCGAAAACCGGCGAGGGGCCGCGCGAGGCCAGCGACGGCGAAGGTGAAGCCCGCGACGAGGAGCGCCACGCGAGCCACGCGGGCGGCCCCTCCCAGCTCTCCCGTGAGGCGGCGAAGCGCGGCCGTGTCGCCGAGCGTCGATTCGAGCCGGCTTCTCTGCCGGGCCGCCCACGCCGCGAGCAACACGAGCGCGGGGGCCAGCCAAAGAAGGCTCAGCCGTTCCGGTTCCGCCCAACGCATCGCTTCGCTATCCTCCTCTCTCTGCTTACGGGTAGCGGCGCAAGAGGGTCGCGCCGAGAAGCAGGTCGAGAACCATGAAGATCGCCCCCGCCGCGAGGAGTCCGGGCCCGACCTCGGCCCACTGTGTGTACGAACGCATTTCCACCTGCGAGGGTTCCATCGTGTCGATCTCCCGGAAGACCTGGCCGAGCAGCTCGGCGTTGGTCGCGCGGAAGTACCGGCCGTGCGTGATCGAGGCTACCGACCGCAACGATTCCTCGTCGATATCGGAGCGAACCCAGACGTAGTGACGGCCGACGATCGGGTCGTCGACCGGGTACGGGGCTTGCCCCAGCGTTCCCACGCCGACGGTGTAAATTCGAACTCCGACCGCGGCGGCCAGCCTCGCCGCTGTGATCGGATCGACCGCGCCCGCGTTGTTGATGCCGTCGGTCAAGAGGATCAGAACCTTGCTCTTCCCCTTCGCCTGCCGGAGTCGTTGCGCCCCTTGCGCGATCGCCGCGCCGACCGCGGTGCCGTCCGGGAGCACACCGAAGTCGATCCCGTCGATGAGCGCCGCGAGCCCTTCGTAGTCGAGCGTCAGCGGGGAGACGAGCTCGCTTCTCCCAGCGAACTCGATCAGCCCGACCCGGTCCTGGGTCCGGCCCTTCAGGAATTCCTTCGCCACCGCCTTCGCGACGAAGAGACGGTTCTGGGGCCGAAAGTCCTCGCAGCGCATGCTTCCCGACACGTCGATCGCGAGCGCGATGTCGATTCCCTGGCTCACGATCTCGCGCGTCTCGTGCCCCGCCTGAGGACGGGCCGCCGCGATCAAGAACAGAAACGTAGCGAGGGGGAAGAGCCAGCCCGCGACCCGCACCAAGGGAACACGGAGCCCGCCCGGCTTCGGCAGCGCCGCGAGGGCGGCCACGGGAAGCTCGGGCGATTTCCATCGCTGCCGTCGAACCAGGTAGAGAGCGACGAGCGCCCAAGGCAGGAGGAGAAGCAACCCCCACGGCTCAGCGAACCGCACGGGCTATGCCCCCTGCTCATGGAGGCCGGTTGCCGTCGCGGCCTCTTCGATCCGAGGTCGGAGCCGACCCGCGAGCGCCGCGGCGCCGTCGAGGGCGGCGCTGGCTTCCGCGAGCGGATCTTCATGCCGTGCGAACTTCGCAAGGTCGCTCCGGCGGAGCGTCTGTCCGATCGCGCGGACCGCCTCGGCGTCGAAGCCCTTTCCGACGAGCTCCCGCTCCAGCTCGCCCGTCGTCCGGTCGAGCGCCGGGACGCCGGTCACGGCGGACACGTAGACGCGAATCGCGAGGGACAGGCGGTCGTAGAACTGGTCTCGCGGCAAGGAACCGATTTCGCCGCGAAGCGCCTCGAGCGATCTCAGGAAGAGCGTCTCCGGCGATTCGGGAATCGCGCCGGCGCCTTCCGCGATCCGGGATCGGCGCTTCGCGCGCCGATACAACCACACCGCCGCTACGATCCCCGCCAGGACGAGCAGGGCGGCCGCGATCGCCACGATATAGTCGATCGTCCGAAGCTCGGTCGGGATCGGGCCCCGATCGGGCTCGACCGACCCGGTCATCGCCGGCGTGAGCGAATCGACATAGAGCGTGTCGGGTGGGAACTCCAGCGTATCGATCGCTCCCGTGACCCTGGCCGTGAATGAAATTCTCGGAAGCGGAACCCGTCCAAGATCGTAACCCCTCGCCTCGAATGAGGCCGACCAGGTCGCCCCTCCCTGCTGGCGAGACGCGGACGGAGGCCCGATCGGAACGATCTCGAGCGAGGAATCGGCCGGTCCCTTGAGGAGCGATTCCGGCAGCGCCGCTCCGGATAGGTGCGCCGAGAGGCGCCACACGGCGCGGTCGCCGAGCGTGACCCGAGGCGGCTCGACCTGGCTTCGGAGCTGGTAGCGGAGCGTACCGCGCGCGCCGGTGCGCTCAACGGCGGGGCCCCGAGCGGCATCGTCGCGCCGCGCGCAGCCTAGAAGGAAGAGGCCCGCGGCCAGGGCAACGCCCGCGAGCACGACCGAAAGGCGGAGCGGGGCCCGGCGCATGGAGGGCCTCAGTGGCGGTGCGCGCGCGCCTCGAAGTGACGGATGAGGGCGGGCGCGACCGGGGAGTCGGTCGAAAGGGCGATCCGCCCCGCGCGTCCGCGGAGGAGCAGGTCGGTGAGGGTCCGCGCCCGTCGCGCCTGCGACGCGCGCCACTCGGCGCGCGGGCGCCGGGCACCGAAGTCCAGCCACGCGGTGTGCCCCGATTCGAGGTCGCGGGTCCGAACGAGCCCCGACGCCGGCGGGTCGGTCTCGAACGGGTCGGAGACTTCCAAGCTGACCAACTCATGCCGGCGGGCGAGATGACGAAGCGGACGGTCGAAATTGTCCGCCATCCAATCGGAGATCACAAAGAGGATCGCCCGGCGCCGCAACACCCGGCCGAGGAAGGCGAGCGCCTGTCCCAGATCGGTCCCGCGCCCGACCGGCTCGTAAGCGAGCATCTCGCGGACGAGCCGCAGCGCGCGGGCTCGGCTCTTTGATGGCGGCAGGTAGAGCTCGACCTGATCGGTGAACAAAAGAAGCCCCACGCGATCGCGGTTTCTCGCGGCGGCGAGAGCGACCAGGGCTCCGGCCTCCGCCGCCGTCTGTCGCTTGGGACGGGAGCGGCTGCCGAACGCGAGCGACCCCGAAAGGTCGAGCGCGACCACCACGGTCAGCTCCCGCTCCTCGTCGAAACGCTTGACGAACGGTTTCCCGGCACGCGCCGTGACGTTCCAATCGATCGAGCGAACGTCGTCGCCGGGCACGTATTCACGCACCTCCGCGAATTCCAATCCCTGCCCGCGAAACGCGCTGCGGTAGGCGCCCGAGAAGACATTCTCGACGGCCCGCCGGCTCCGGATCGTGAGCCGCCGGACTTGAGCCAGGAGTTCCGGGGTGATCACGGCACTTCGACGCGGGCGAGGATGCGGCGGGAGACCTCGTCGACCGGCACCGCCTCCGCCTCGGCCTCATAGGTAAGGAGGATGCGGTGGCGAAATACGTCGGGAGCGAGAATCTTTACGTCGTCGGGGGTCACATAGGCGCGACCCTCGAGGAACGCGTGCGCGCGGCCGGCTTTCGCAAGGGCCAGCGTCGCCCGGGGCGACGCCCCGTAGTGAATGAGCGGGCGGAGATCGAGGCCGAACCGCTCGGGCTCCCGTGTGGCATGAACGAGGTCGACGATGTAGCGGCGGATCCGGTCGTCCAGGTAGATGCCGTTCACGGTGTGGCGCGCGGCGAGGATCCGCTCGACGCCGACCACCGCCTTGGGCGGAGCGGGCGGCTCCCCTCCCATGCGATCGAGAATGCGCCCCTCTTCCTCGGGAGTGGGATAACCGACCCGGATCTTGAGGAGGAAGCGGTCCATCTGCGCCTCCGGGAGCGGATAGGTTCCCTCCTGTTCGATCGGATTCTGCGTGGCCAGAACCCAGAAGAGGGAGTCGAGCGGATACGTCGTGTCGCCGATCGTCACCTGACGCTCCTGCATCGCCTCGAGGAGCGCGCTCTGCACCTTCGCGGGAGCGCGATTGATCTCGTCCGCGAGCAGGATCTGCGTGAACACCGGCCCCAGCTTGGGAGTGAACTTGCCGCTCTTCGGATCGAAAACGAGCGTGCCGGTGAGATCGGCCGGGAGCAGATCGGGCGTGAATTGGATCCGCCGGAACGTAGCGTCGATCGAGTCCGACACGGTCTTGACCGCAAGCGTCTTCGCGAGGCCGGGGACGCCTTCCAAGAGGAGGTGTCCGTCGGCGAGAAGGCCGATCAGAATCCGACGCACCATCTCCCGCTGGCCGACGATCGTTCCCTCGATCGCGGTGAGGAGCGGCGTCACGAAGGCGCTCTCTTCCCGCACGCGCGAGGTGCGCTCTTCGAGGCTCAGGTCGCTTATGGCCATGGTCGTGTCGAGGGGATTATTCCGGCCGGTGCGGGTAGATCGGATACGAGGAGCAGAGGTCCGAGACCTGCTTCCGGATCTTCGCCAGGGCGGTCTCGTCGCCGCGCCGCTTCAATGCATCATCGATCCACCCTCCAAGGACCCGGAACTCCGCTTCGCCGAGCCCTCGTGTCGTGACCGCCGCGGTCCCGACCCGGATTCCGCTCGTGACCGCGGGGGGCCTCGGGTCGTTCGGGACGGCGTTCTTGTTCACCGTGATCCCGGCCTTGTGGAGCGCGTCCTCCGCCTCGGCGCCCGAGAGCGCGCTTCGGCGAAGGTCTACGAGCAACAGGTGATTGTCGGTCCCGCCGGTAACCAGGTCGTACCCACGGGCCAGAAGCTCGGCGGCCAGGACTTTCGCGTTCGCGACCACCTGCCGCGCGTACGACTTGAACTCGGGCGCCGCAGCCTCCTTGAAGCAGACCGCCTTGGCCGCGATGACGTGCATCAAAGGGCCGCCCTGCATCCCCGGAAACACTGATTTATCAATCGCTTTCGCATACTTGCTCTTGCAGAGGATGAGCCCGCTCCGCGGACCACGGAGGGTCTTGTGCGTGGTCGACGTCACCACGTCGGCGTGCGGGACAGGGCTCGGGTGGACGCCCGCCGCGACCAACCCGGCGACATGCGCCATGTCAAAGATGAAGGCGGCTCCCACTTCGTCCGCGATCGCCCGAAAGCGCGCGAAATCGAAAAATCGCGGGTAGGCGCTGGCCCCCGCGACGATGACCTGGGGGCGATGCTCGCGCGCGAGCTGCGCGACCTGATCGTAGTCGAGAAGCCCCGTCTCCGGTGAGAGACCGTACTGGACCGGCTTGAAGAGGATTCCCGAGTAACTGACCTTGTGCCCGTGGGTGAGGTGCCCCCCGTGTGCTAAGGCCATGCCGAGCAACGTGGACCCGGGCGGCATGATCGCGAGGTAGGCGGCGAGGTTGGCTTGGGCTCCGGCGTGGGGCTGAACGTTCGCGTGGTCCGCGCCGAAGAGCGCCTTTGCCCGTTCGATCGCGAGGGTCTCCGCCTGGTCGACGAACTCGCAGCCGCCGTAATAGCGCTTCCCCGGATAGCCCTCGGCGTACTTGTTGGTGAGCGGCGAGCCCATCGCTTCCAAGACCGCTTCACTCACGAAATTCTCGGAGGCGATCAGCTCGAGGGTGGATTGCTGGCGACGGACCTCGTCGCGTATCGCGTCAGCGATCTCGGGGTCAACGGCGCGAAGCGACGCGTCGCGAGCGGTCATGCGTGCGGTTTCCGCGGGGCGGGCCATGAGCGATGCGTTCGCGCTCAGCGGGCCTTTTTCGCGGCGCGCTGGACCTTGTTCTTGGCCTCGACCGGGAAGAGCCAGCCGTGGCGGTCGCGGGCGCGGCCTTCGATCAAGTCGAAGAAGGCCCCCTGGAGCCGGCGCGTGATCGGACCTACCGCGCCCTTACCCACCGGGAGCTTGTCGATCTTGGTGATCGGCGTGATCTCGGCCGCGGTCCCGGTGAAGAAGACCTCCTCGGCGATGTAGAGCGCCTCGCGCGGGATCTGCTCCTCCCGCACCTCGAGCCCGATCTCCCGCGCCAGGTCGATCACCGTCTCGCGGGTGATGCCCGGAAGGATCGCGCTCGCGAGGGTCGGGGTGTGAAGCACGCCCCGGATGACGAGGAAGATGTTCTCGCCGCTTCCCTCGGCGACGAATCCGAAGGAGTCGAGGGCGATCCCCTCCTCATAGCCGTCGGTGACGGCCTCGAGCTTGATGAGTTGGCTGTTCATGTAATTCGCGCCCGTCTTCGCCATGAACGGGAACGTGTCCGGCGCCGCCCGGCGCCAGGAGGAAACCTTGACCGAGATCCCGCGCTCCAACGCGTCCTTGCCGAGATATTTCCCCCAGTTCAGCGCGGCGATCGCGACGTTGGCCGGCACTCCCGTCGGGTTCACACCGAGGGTCTTAAAGCCGCGGAAAACGACCGGCCGGATGTAGCAAGCCTGTCCCCCATTCTGGACGACGGTCTGCCGGACGGCGTCCATCAACTGGTCGTAGGAATAGGGGC
This sequence comes from Candidatus Eiseniibacteriota bacterium, assembly GCA_041486815.1. GTDB lineage: Bacteria > Eisenbacteria > RBG-16-71-46 > SZUA-252 > SZUA-252 > WS-9. The sequence goes on from JBGPMG010000020.1 coordinate 15,797, forward strand.
AGTCGATCCGAGAGATCTTGCACGAGTCGAGGAGACGCTGGATGTGCCGGTCGAGGCGAAACACCGCTGTGCCCCGGGGCGTGGCGTACGCTCGGATTCCCTCGAACGTGCTCGAACCGTAGTGAACGACGTGCGACAGCACGTGGATCTTCGCGTCCGCATAGGGGACGAACGTCCCATTCATCCAGATGAACGATTTCGATTCCTGCGGCATGCGCACCTCCTTGGCCTTCTTGTCGGGGGCGCGCCGCTTCATCGCACGCCCTCGCTCCGTTCGGCCGCCGCGCGGATCCGCGGCAGCCAGCGGAGCAGATGGCTATGAATCTTCTGGAACGTCTCCTCGTACGCCTGACGCACGCCGCCCATGGGATCGGCGACGCCTGCGTCCGCCAAGTGAGCCGGCTCCGCGTCGGTCCGGGTGATCAGGCGGATCCGATCCCTTGCTCCGGGCGAGAGCTCTTGCGCGCGCGCCACGTGCCCGGGCTCCATGCAGAGGATCAGGTCCGACTCCCGCAACAGGCCCGGGGTGAGCCGGGTGGAACGGTGGGAACGAATGTCGATCCCCTTCGACGCGGTCGTTTCGATGGCCAGGGTCGTCGCGGGCACCTCCTCCGCAGCGACGGTCCCAGCCGAGTTGACCTGCACCTGCTCGGCCAGGTCGGGCGTCAGGAGCGATCGCAAGATCCCTTCTGCCATAGGACTGCGACATGTATTCCCAGTGCAGACGATGAGAACCTGGAACAAGGGGCCTCGCTTCGTCGGGTGTGGAAGTGCGGACGACCTAAGTCTAGGGGCCTCCCCCGGGACCGTCAAGTGGCGCTTCCCCGAGCCGCCGATCCCTGGGGTCCGAGTCCCTCGATCCGCACGGATCCTTGTCGCAGCAGCCGGACGGCATCCCCTTCCACCCGGACAATCGTCGACGGCGCGCCCGAAAGCGGTCCCTGATCGACCACGAGATCGACCTCCGCCAGCGCCGCGTCCTCGACGCGGGCTGGGGCCGGCGAGCCTGGATCGTTGGCCGATGTAGAGAGCAGAAGCCCGCCGCAAGCGCGCGCCACCTCGCGCAAGAGCTCGCTGCCGGGACATCGGAGCGCCACCGTCCCGTCGGATGCCTGGAGCGACTCGGGCACCAAGGACGATGCCGGCACGATCAATGTGAGCGCCCCCGGCCAGTGCTCCCGTGCGAGCGAATCGGCGGCCGTCGGAAGCGGCGCGGCGTATCGGGCGAGCGATCCGGGGTCCGCGAGAAGGCCAATCCAGCCCTGGCCCGCGGGGCGCGGCTTCATGGCGCGGAGGCGATCAAGCGCGCGGGGCCGATCCGGGCGGACGTGGAGGCCATACACCCCCTCCGCGGGCAGCACCGCGACTCCGTCCTGATCGAGCACCGCGGCCGCCCGCGCGGCCGCCGCGGCCCAGGGTCCTCCCGCGACGAGGAGGATCCGCTCCACGCTCGCCCCGATCAGAGCTTCTCGCCGCGAGCGAGACGCTGCTTCATCTCTTCGAGCTTCTGGCGCAGGGCAGGATCCGAGAGAGCGAGGATCTGTATCGCGAGAATGGCGGCGTTCTTCGCCCCCGCCGAACCGATCGCGACGGTCGCGACGGGAACGCCCGCCGGCATCTGAACCGTGGAGTAGAGCGCGTCGGCCCCTCCGAGCGCCGATCCCGCGAGCGGGACGCCGATCACCGGCAGCGTGGTCTGCGACGCGACCGCCCCGGCGAGGTGGTTCGCCATGCCCGCCGCGGCGATGAAGACTTCCACGCCCCGGCCAGGAGCGGCGCGCACCAGCTCCTGCACGCGGTCCGGATTTCGGTGCGCCGACGCCTGCTCCATGTCATGGGCCACGCCGAACGACTCGAGCAGCTTGGCGGTTTCCTCCATCGTGGCGCGGTCTGATTCGCTTCCAAAGAGGATCGAGACGCGCGGCTTAGCGTTCATCGGCGAGTGCTCCGGAGGAAAGGGGTGCTAAGGCGATATCGGTTCGATACTGCATCCCATGAAATCGAATGGCGCGGACCGCTTCGTAGGCGGCCGTTCGTGCCCGCTCGATCGTCTCCGCGCGAGCGGTGACGCCCACGACCCGCCCGCCGCTCACGATCCACTCCCGGCCGCGCCGCTCCACGCCGGCGCAATAGACGCGGAGCCCGGGCGGCCACGGACCGTCGAGCCCCTCGATCGATGCTCCCACCTCGGGGCGTCTCGGGTAGCCGCGTGCGGCGAGGACGACGCAGACCGCGGCGCCCCCGTGGACCACGAACGATCCATGACGATTGTCCGGAAGGGCGCCCCGCGCGGCCGCGAGGAAAAGCGGATAGAGATCCTCCCCAACGAGGGGAAGGACGACCTGCGCCTCGGGATCGCCGAAGCGGGCGTTGATCTCGAGCACCATCGGGCCCGCGGAGGTCAGCATGAGACCGAGGTAGAGGACGCCTCGATAGGGCGTGCCCGCCTCCCGAAGGGTGCTAAGCATCGGGTCGACGACCCGATGGGCGATCCGTTGCGCCTCGGCGGCGGAAGGGACTCGCGCCGGGGCGCAGGCCCCCATCCCGCCGGTGTTGGGACCGACATCGCCGTCGCCGATCCGTTTGTGGTCCCGGGCGGGCGGAAAGAGGATCCAACGCTCGCCGTCGGTCACGAGGAGGACCGATGCCTCTTCCCCTTCCAAGCACTCCTCCACGATGACGCTCTTCGCGGCATCTCCCAGCTCGTCGCGCCGCATCCACGCGTCGACGGTCTCGCGCGCTTCCCGCTGGTCGCGCGCGATCACGACCCCCTTGCCGGCCGCCAGACCGTCCGCCTTGAGCACGAGGGGATACGGCGCTCCCTCGAGGAGACGCTCCGCCTCCTCGGCCGATTCCGCGACGCGGAACGCCGCGGTCGGAAGGCCGAGGCGGAGGAGGAGCTCCTTCGCATGCCGCTTGCTCCACTCGAGCCGGGCCGCCTCGCGCCCCGGCCCGAGCGTCGGGATGCCCGCCTCGCGCATCGAATCCGCGAGCCCCGCCGCGAGGGCCGCGTCGGGCCCGATCACCACCAGATCGAGCTTCGCCCCTTTGGCCCACGCCGTGAGTCCCGAGACATCGATCGCCTGGATCGGAACGCGCTCCGCCAGCGCATCCATTCCCGGATTGCCGGGTGCGACATACAGGCGCGGGTGCTTGGGCGACTTATGGAGCGCGTCCAGGATCGCGTGCTCACGCCCACCCTGCCCGACGACCAGGACGCGAGGCTCGCTCACCGGTCCCCCGCCAGCGCGGCGCGGAGCGCGCTCTGGAGCTTCTCGGGGTGGGCCCGTCCCTTCGACTGCTTCATCGCCTGACCGACTAGGAACGCGAACGTCTTTTCCTTCCCGGCGCGAAATTCCGCGACCGGTCCAGGATTCGCAGCGATGACCTCCATCGCGAGAGCACGGAGCGCGGCCTCGTCGTCGATCGGCAGGAGGCCATGGCGCCGGATCAGCTCCGCGGGGCTTGCCGGATCTTCAAGCATGAGCTCGAAGACCTGCTTCGCGATCTTCCCGGAGATGGTTCCGTCCGCGACCATCCGGACCATCTCGCCGAGACGGTCCGCGCGGATCGGAAACTCCTCGATCGTAAGGCCGTTCTTGTTCCGCACCGCGTTGACCTCGGTCATGATCCAGTTCGAGGCGAGCTTGGGCTGCCCCGACTTCGCCGCCACCTCTTCATAGTAGCTCGCCAATGAGCGGGATTCCGTAAGCACCTCCGCGTCGTATTCCGGAATCTTCTGGTCCCGGACCAGGCGCTCGCGGAGTTGGTGCGGCAGCTCGGGGATCCTGGCGCGGACCGATTCGATCCAATCCCGCGAGAGATCGAGGGGGAGAAGGTCCGGCTCCGGGAAGTATCGGTAGTCGTGCGCCTCCTCCTTGCTCCGCATCGCCTCCGCAACGCCCCTCTCCGAGCTCCAGAGGAGCGTCTCCTGGACGACGCGTCCGCCGGATTCGAGGAGCGCTATCTGGCGGTCGATCTCGAACGCGATCGCCCGATCGACGAAGCGGAAGGAGTTCAGGTTCTTGATCTCCGTCTTCGTCCCGAGCTGGGTCGCGCCCTTCTTCCGCACCGAAACGTTGGCGTCGCAGCGAAGGCTCCCCTCTTCCATGTTCCCGTCGCAGACATCGAGGTAGACGAGGAGCTGGCGGAGCCGCGCCATATAGTCGGTCGCCTCCTCGCCGGAGCGCAGGTCGGGCTCCGAGACGATCTCGATCAGCGGCACGCCGGCGCGGTTCAGATCGACCCGCGTCGTATCGACCCCCTCGCGCCCTTCCGGGTGGAGCGACTTCCCCGCGTCCTCCTCCAAGTGAATCCGGACCAGACCTACGGTTTTCCACCCGTCCCCCGACCGGATCGTGAGCGAGCCGCCGACGCACAGCGGCCGGTCGTACTGGGAGATCTGGTAGCCCTTCGGAAGGTCCGGGTAGAAGTAGTTCTTCCGGGCGAAGACGCTCCGCTCGGCGACCGTGGAGCCGACCGCCAGGCCCACCATCGCCGCGAACTCCGCGGCGCGCGCGTTCAACACCGGCAGGACGCCGGGAAGTCCGAGGCAGACCGGGCAGACCTGCGTGTTGGGTGGGGCTCCGAACCGGGTCGAGCAGCCACAGAAGATCTTGGAGCGCGTCTTGAGCTGCGCGTGGACCTCGAGCCCGATCACGGGCTCGTAGCGTTCGCGCGCCGTCTCGGTCGTGACGGGCGAGGTCGTGCTCACGCGGCCTCCTCTAGGGCGATCGGAGGAACGCGGCGCGCCGCGTCGCTCTTCATCTCCCAGGCCCGCGCGATTCGAAGGAGCGTCTCCTCGTCGAACGGTTTCCCGGCGAGCTGAAGCCCGATCGGGAGCCCGCCGCGGGTGAACCCCGCGGGGAACGAGAGCGCCGGCACCCCCGCGAGCGAGGCCGGGATCGAGTAGATGTCATTCAGGTACATCGCCATCGGGTCATCCGCCTTCTCTCCGATGGCGAACGGCGGAGTCGGCGTCACGGGCATGAGGAGTGCGTCGGTCTTCCGCGCCGCTTCCTCGAAATCGCGTCGAATCAAGGTGCGAACTTTCTGCGCGCGGAGGTAGTAGGCGTCGTAGTAGCCCGCCGAGAGCACGTAGGTGCCGAGCATGATCCTGCGCTTCACCTCGCGGCCGAAGCCCGTTGCCCGCGTCGCCGCGTACATCGCCG
>JBGPMG010000021.1:0-20837 GCA_041486815.1 Candidatus Eiseniibacteriota bacterium
AGAAACTCGGACTCGAGCCGGAGCCGGAGCCGGTCCCAGTCGGAGTCGACGACGAGCGCGGCCGAACGGTCCGAATCGCTGCGATGGGAGGCGGCGCCGGATGCGCCCCCCGCGGAACGGTCAGATTTTGAAGGCGGAAAGAGGGATGGGCGGTCGCGACCGACCACGAGGACGACCGCGATGAGCACGACTGCCCCCCCGATCCAAAGCCAACGGGACGGCATGCCTCCGCGGCGGGTTGCCTTGCGTGATTTTCGGGCCAAGGTGTCTCGGGTTTTAGGAGGCCGGGTGAGTCGCGGCTGCGAAGATACTCCGGGGGGAGTCTAGGAGCGGGCGGAACGGGGTGTCAAGGCGGGCGGATGGACTAACCCGACCAGAGCTGACCGGCGGCGTTCCTCGCTAGTGAATCTCGACCCAGCGGACTACCGTCCACATGGTGTCGGTGCGCTGAGATGCATCGATTGTCGGCTTGAACTTGAATTCGAATGTGTTTGTCCCATCGGCCCGATATTCGGTGGCCCCATCGAATACGGAAACCCTGTGGCCATATATGTTGATGATGGCCCAGTCGGGATGACCTGCATCGTCCGATGTCAAGCGAGTCCACACGCTTGGACTACCGATCTTAAACTCCACTTTGCTGATCCCGCTACTGCGGTATAGCGCTCCAACGTGGTTTATCTCATCCTGCTTGAAGAAGACCAGCGGTGGCGGCTGATTGGGATCCGTCAGGTCCTGCGACGTGCCTTGATAGTCATCGGCATAGACCGCCTTGCACCGGACGCTGTCTCGGTTCTCGTATGCGGTGACTAGGTTCTGAAGGGTGTTTTGCGGTATGTCCGGAGCGAAGTACACAGGCGGCGGGGTCACCGGCGGACGGGTAGTGTCCTTCTTCGGGCTGAAGATGCAGCCTGAGTCGCCCGCGACGAGCAGCACGATGATCAAAATGGCCGTTCGTAACCGTAAGGTAAGCAGGAGATTGCGGAGTTGAGCTTGGTTGGACTGGGATTGAGTTGCCAGGGTCGGAATGCCTCGCCAGCGGGGTGTGATCCAGCCCATTGATCCTACACCAAATCGCCTGCCGGATCAATCGTCCGGCCTGAGTAACGAATAACACCGGCCGCGCGCGCCGGGTCCCTCCCAACCCTCGGCGGTGCCTAGAATCCGATGCGCACATCGGCCCTGAGGCGCCCCCAAGTCGCGAAACCCGATCCGTCGCGCCGGTCGACCCAATCGACGATTCGCCAATCGGTGCCTGCGTCCTGGCGGAACGTTATGTCCGCCAACCCTTGATGGCGAATTGTGTCCGGGAGAGCCCCCTTCCAAGACAGGACGTGATAGCTGTAGTAGCGGATCTCGGCTTTCGGAGGTCCTGGGATGGTCGTCGGCGATGCATACATTCCGTCGAAAGTGACCTTCAATGAGTCCACCGAATTAACGACTGCGGTGGCGTCGCGGGCCTCCACGGTCTGATCCCACCCCTGGAAGATCGCGGGCGTCTCCAGCGAGTCTTGCCCGTCTGGGTGGAACACAAACGTGCCTCCGAGCATGTCCGTATAGCAGTTGATCCCCGCCGACGATCCGTAGAACTGGAGCACATTTTCTACGAGGCTATCCGGCTCGGTGAGGGCGTGGCATCGGACGATCACCGGAGGCTTACCCTGAATTGGGTCTCGTGGTTTGAAGAGTCCACAACCGAGCGCCTGGAGGATCGTGGCGATCAAGCCCGGCAGCACCAGCCACCGTATGGCCGCGCGACGCGGGGAGCCCGCGGCCACGAACGCGAAAGGGTGCTTTCGCTGGGTCAGAACGACTTGTCGAAGGAGATGGACGAGATCCAATAGTTGTCCTCATTCGGCTGCACGTTCGGAGCGGTCTTCTCATTATATCCTCCGATGTGCCGGATCGCCCCGCGGATCGAGGCCGTTTCGGACAGCGGCTGGTCGATTTCAACACCACCGGTGAGATTCCAACGGTTGCTGATTTGCCTCGATTTGGGAAACAGAACATTGTCCTGGGTGCTGGCAAGACTCTGCGTCACAACCACGCGAATCCCCGATGTCGGCCTCAGGCCCGCCGTCACCGCAAGCGTCTGCTCGTACCTCTCCACGCTCACCCGATAGAGGCGGTCCTGGCCCGCCTCGTCACGCGTATAGGAGCCGCGGTCGCGAAACGCAAAGTTGTGCGTCAGGGTCAGATAGGCGAAAGAACATAGGGAGTCGGTCAAGCCCGTGTCGACCCTCCGGACCCGATTCAAATTGTTCTGGTCCTCCGCGTAGTCGAAAATCTTGTACTCCGCGCTCAGGGCGTAACTCTGCTTCAAGGAGAAGCCCGAACCGAGGCGCAGATCAAGGGTCGCGTTCATCAGGTAATTCGTCGTCGTGGCATTGGTGCCCGACCGACTCGGATCAATGAATATTCCGTGGGACCGGGTAGTCGAAAAATGGACGGTCGTGCTGCAACGGGGCGAGACGGCATAACCCGCCCCCACATTCGCGAGCGAGCGCACCTCGTCTTGGTCGCTCGCGGAAAGCACGTACTGATACGAGTCGAGGCTGATACTTGCAAGACTCTCCACCTTCAGACGAGCGGAGACGCGCTGTTGGGCGTTGGCGGTCAATCTACGGTTGAGTACCACTCCATCCTGGCTCGATGTTCTCTCGGTTTTCGCACGACTGGCGTCGAACGTGAGATAGCCATGCGTTGACTTCGAGTCGTACCCCACGATGGTGGACAAGGCGCTTGTCTTCGCGAGATTGTTCGAGGCGCTTCGTAATGTGAATTGACTGAGGGACCGCGCCATGGACCCGTTGATGATCACCATTCCACCCGGGAACGGCGCCCTCTGAATCAGAATGGTGCCGCTTCTACGATCGAGCGTTGTCTGCTCCTGGCCTCGCAACTGCGGGTCGTAACGTGACTGGTCGGAGATCATCTTCCTGAGATTCGCCTCGATCTTTGTGGCTGCGGTTCCGGTGTAGGTGGCCCGAGTCTGGAAAGAAACGTTCTCATTGTTGGCGGACGTCGTCTGAAGAGTTCGAAACTCGCGTTCTCCGCTGCTGTCCTTCTCGGTTGTGAAATCGCGAAAGACCGTCCTGGTCGTCGGGCGCGCGCGGCTCGCTTGGGTCGCGCCGTACGTCTCCAGCCCGCTCCAAGGCCGCCATGTACCGGTGACCGCGGCCGCGTCCCGGCGGCCCGAGGTGCGCGAGGAATCGCGCTGATCGTGCACCTGGAACAACTGGGTCATTAGAGAATCGCCGACGGGATCATATTGGCTGAGCGTGTCCACCTTGTTGGCCGGGCGCGTGTTCAGGTTGTGATCCATCTGATACTCCCCGAGGAGTACCCCCGTGGCCTGAAACCTCGGGGAAGGGCTGAGCACATATTGCGTCTGCGCCAGGAATCGATTTCGACGCTGATCGGAGTTGGACCGCACATCACCAAGCGACGCCATGTCGGAGTGACCGTCGAGGCTAAAGATCCAGCGCCGGGTGGCTCGAAAGTCGACGCGCCCGGCCATGTTCCCGACGATCGAGTTGTAACTATTGCGGAGAATGTCGTCGGTCGTCGTCAGATCCCCCGACATGCGGCTGCTAAACCGCCGCTTGGTGCGGTTGAAGCCGAGGCTCTGTTGCCACGTTCCCCAGGAGTGATCGCGGTCGTAGCGAGTGGAATACATGATCGGCTGCCGCATTTCCTGGTCGAAGACACTGTCGGGCACGGCGAGGCTGGATACGTCTTCCTCTTGGGCCTCCGCAGCGGCAAACACCAGTAGAAGGGCGCCGAACACCGCGAGGACGATCGGCCCGGCGTATCGAAGGGTCGGGACGCTCTGGAAGAAATTCACGAAATCCCGCCGTTGGGCAATCTGCGCCTTCCCGCGCCGAACGTCCGCGCGAGCGCGATCCACTCTTCAATCGAGACCGTCTCGCCGCGACGGTCAGGCTTGATTCCCGCCGACGCCAAGAGCGCCTTCGCCTCCACTCCCTCCATCCCGAGCGCATGGGCCAACGCGTTCGCGACGGTTTTCCGCCGCGTTCCCATCCCGGCGCGCGCCAGCTTTTCCGCGGCACCGCGCTCCTCGGGGCCGGTCCCCGGGAATGGGCGTGGTCTCAGCTCGAGCAGCACCGAGTCAACGGCGGGGCGAGGGTAGAACGCGCCGGGCGAGACGCGGAAGAGGGGCTCTACCCTGGCGTGGAGGCCGACGAAGACGCTGATCGACCCGTAGTCTTTCCCCCCGGGCGGGGCCGCGAGGCGCCGCGCGTACTCGCGCTGCACCATCAGGAGCGCCCGGTTCACCCGCGACCCCTGCGCGAGGATCCACTCCAGAGTGGGCGTCGTGATGGAGTAGGGGAGATTCCCCACGACGGTCGCGGCCGCGGGCTCGCCCGGCATCCGGCCCAAGAGCGTGTCGAGCCGCTGCTCCAAGATGTCACCGCGCACGACGCGCGCCGCGTGGTACGAAGCGAGCGATTTCTCGGCCGCCTCGGCGAGCCGTAGATCGAGCTCCACCGCGATCAACAGCCGGCCGGTCCGCGCCAGGAGCGTGGTAAGGGCCCCTAATCCGGGGCCGATCTCCACGACCGGCTCCTGAGGATCGTCGACAAGGTCCGCGATTCTTGTGGCCACCCGGGGATCGATCAGGAAATTCTGCCCCAGCCGCCGGCTGGGCCGGACCCCGATTGCGCGAAGGGTCGAAGCCACACCCGAGGTGGCGTTCGCCAGCGACGCCGCCGAGGTCACGCTCCCGGCCTTCGAGCCGGAGGTGCCGCTCCGGGCCCTAGAGGCACTACTGCCCGCCCTAGAGCCGGAAGAGGGCGCGAGCCGAGGCATCGGTTGCCTTCTCCAGCGCGTCCGGCGCGATTCCGAGCGATCCTGCGACCTGATCGCGCACCAGCGCGAGGTAGGCCGGCTCGTTCCGCTTGCCCCGGTGCGGCATCGGGGCCAGGTAGGGGGAATCGGTTTCCAAAACGACCTGCGAGAGGTCGATCCCCCGCACGATCTCCGGGAGCGGGCTCTTCTTGAACGTGGCCGAGCCGCCGATCCCGATCTTGAAGCCCATCGCGATCACCCGGCGCGCGAGGGCCAAATCCCCGGCGAAGCAGTGGAAGGTCCCGCCGGCCGCCGGGGGGCCCTCCCGTTCGAGGATCTCGGCAACCCGCTCGCCCGCCTTCCGATGATGGAGGACCAACGGCTTCTCCGACTTCTTGGAGAGGGCGATGTGTCGCCTCAGGAATTCCTCCTGCACCTCGGCGGGCGCATTTTCGGGCCAGTGGGCATCGAGGCCGGTCTCCCCGATCGCGACGACTTCGGGCTCGGACGCCAGGGCCTCGATCTCGTCCATTTCGGCCATCCTCGCCGCGCTGACGTCGCAGGGGTGGAAGCCGACCGCGGCCTTCACCCCCTGGACGCGCCGGGCGAGGTCGATCGCCGCGCGGCTCGACGCGGCATCGGTCCCCGCCTCGATAAGGAAATGAACACCGGCGGCCCGGCCGCGCGCCAGAACTTCGTCCCTGTCGGCGTCGAACTCCGGCCTCCCCACGTGCGCGTGGCTGTCGATCATCGCTCGATACGGGGAAAAAGCTGCTGGGATTCGCCCAAAACCGTGTCCTTGGGAGGCGGCGGAAGGAGCGCGCCGTCGGCCGGAAACCGAGCCTGCTCGAGGGCGGGCGAGAGGCGGAGGGTCTCCCAGACCATGCGGGCCTTCGCGGGCATGATCGGATAGAGGAGAAGCGCCGTGTGCTGGAGCGCTACGGCGAGGGAGCCCAGAAGGCGGTCGAGATCGGCCGCTCGCGCGGGGTCCTTCGCGAGGTTCCAGGGCGCCCGCTCCTCGACCAGCCGGTTCGCCCGCCGGATGATTCCCCAGGCGGCCTCGATCCCTCCCTCCAGCTCATAGCGGTCAACCGCGGTCCGGTAGTCCCGGATCGCGCCCGCGATCACTCCTTGCAACTCCTCCGCGCCGGCGCCGGCAGCGAGCTTCCCGCCCCGGTAGCGGTGAATCATCGAGATCGTCCGCGTGAATAGGTTTCCCCAGTCGTTGGCCAGGTCGGCGTTGTAGCGCTGGATGAAAAGATCCCAGGAGAAATCGCCGTCCCGGGAGAGTGGAACCTCCCGTAACAAATAGTACCGAAGAGAATCGGCCCCCCATCGATCCGCGACCTCGAGCGGGTTCACGATGTTCCCAAGCGATTTCGAGAGCTTCTCCCCCTGGAAGTGGACCCATCCGTGGCCCAGGACCGAATGGGGAAGCGGGACGCCGGCGCTCATCAGCATCGCGGGCCAGATCACGCAGTGGAACCGCGTGATGTCCTTGCCGATCACGTGAAGATCCGCAGGCCAGTAGCGTGAGAAGAGCCCGTTTGATTCGGGATAGCCGACCCCGGTTAAGTAGTTGATCAGAGCGTCGAACCAGACGTACACGGTCTGGCCGGCGTCGATCGGGAGCGGGATCCCCCACGCGCCCGAGGAGCGCGACACGGAAATGTCCTCGAGGCCACCCTCGATCACGTTCACGATCTCGTTGCGGCGGATCTCGGGGATGATGAATTCGGGATGCTTCCGAATGTGCTGCAGCAGAGGCGGGCCGTATTTCGAAAGTTTGAAGAAGTAGTTGTCCTCACTCAGCCACTCGACGACCGTATGGTGGATGGGGCATTTCCCGTCGACCAGGTCCTTCTCGGGATAGAAACGCTCGCACCCGACGCAGTAGTAGCCCTCGTACTTTCCTTTATAGATGTCCCCGGCGGCCGCGATCTTTTCGAAGAGCGCCTGCACGCCTCGGATGTGCCTCGGCTCGGTGGTGCGGATGAAATCGTCGTAGGAGATGTCGAGCCGCTTCCAGACGTCCCGGAAGACGGTCTCCATCCGGTCGCAATATTCCTTGGGATCGAGCCCCTGCTCCCGAGCGGCTTTCTCGACGTTCGTCGAATGCTCGTCGTTCCCCATGAGGAACCGCGTGTCGAAGCCCGCGAGGCGCTTGTAGCGCGCGATCGCGTCGGCCGCGATCTTCTCGTAGGCGGTCCCGATGTGCGGGACGTTGTTCACGTAGTCGATCGCGGTCGTCAGGTAGAACTTCGGCATCAATTCTCCGAGGGGGATCGGGGCGGCTTGGGACGGCGCGGCGGATGCTCTCCGTCCCCGGGCTTCGTTCCGCGGGAGGCACACTCGTTCTTGTCGCAACCCTTCCGGCGGTCCCGGCTCGGGCCGACGATCTTGGTACCGGCCGGGAGGGCGGAGAGCTCGATCGACGCCTCCTTGCCCCCCTCATCGAAGAGGTGCAGCGTGCGATAGAAAATGTCGACGCGCCTCACTTCCCATTCGCCATCGGGGAGCGTGAGCTTGCTCCCGATCTTGGGGAATTCGCGAGCCGCCTCCTTATAGAAGTCGAGCTCGTAGCGGAGGCAGCACTTGAGCCGCCCGCAGGCGCCGGAGATCTTGGACGGACTCGGCGAGAGCCCCTGATCCTTCGCCATCTTGAGCGTGATCGGCTCGAATTCCCGGAGCCAGGTCGCGCAGCAGAGCTCGCGGCCACACGTTCCAACACCGCCTATCCGCCCGGCCTCGTCCCGCACGCCGATCTGCCGCAGCTCGATCCGGGTTCGAAACGCCGAGGCCAGGTCCTTCACCAGGTCGCGGAAGTCGACCCGTTTCTCCGCCGTGAAGAAGAAGGTCACGCGGTTCCCATCCAGCTGGTACTCGCAGTCGACCAGCTTCATCTCGACGTCGCGCTGGACGATCCGGTCCTTGGCGATCTGAAAAGCGCGCTCTTCCTTGGCGCGGTTTCGCTCGTGGAGCTCCTGATCCTCCGCGCGCGCGACGCGCAAGATCTGACGGACCGGCCCGTGGAGATGCGACCGCTTCACCCATTCGCTGGTGTGGTGCACGCGGCCCAAGTCCTCGCCGCGCTCTGCCTGGACCACCACGTAATCTCCTTCGTGCACCGGGAGCTCGCGCGGGTTCGCGTAGTGACCGCGGCGGCGTCCCTTGAAGATGATTTCGATGACTTCTGCGGCCTCGGCGACCGCCGCTTTCGGATCAGTCATGACGGATTCCCGCTCGCGCGGGTCCTCCTGAGAAGGTTTCGTCGGGGCCCAGCCCCATTCGGTACTGGGCGGATGCGACCGCGTACGCCGCGGTCACGTTGGATTGAACTGCGGCGGCGATTTCCTCGAGAATGCGTACTCGCCGCGTGAGAACCGGGAGCGAAAGCCTCCCGGCGTCGGCCCCGATCTCGCGCCTCAGATCCTCGTGCGCGAGCGGCGACCCCTCGCCCATCACCTTCCACCGCATCGCGTCGCGGTAGTAAAAGAGCGCGAGCGACACCGTGGAGAGGAAGCGACCGCGGTCGCGCTCGATCCGCGCGCGACGGAGCGGGCCCAGGACGGCGGCCGTCTTGGGCCGCACGAAGATCTCGATCGCGGCGGCGCGAAGACGCGCGAACTCCGATTCGCCCGGCGCCTCTTTGCCGGCGGCGTCGAGCGGGGATTCGAGGAGCGCGAGCGCCCGTCCCAGGCTTCCCTGCGCCGTCGTGGCCAGGAGCCGCGCCGTGGGCTTCGGGACCCCGCGCGATTCCACGAGCGCCGATGCGATGAAGTCGGTCGGCAGCGGGCGGAAGCGGACGTGGAGGCAGCGCGACGCGATCGTGGGAAGGAGCGACCTGGCGCGACGCGCGCAGAGAATGAGCACGCGCCGCGGCTGCGGCTCCTCGAGAATCTTGAGGAACGCGTGGGCCGCTGGACCCGTGATCGCCTCCGCGCCCTTTACGACGAGCACCTTGGCGCCCTCTTCCCGCTGAGCCGTCAAAGAGAGGAACTGCTTCGCGCGCGCCAGATCCTCGACCGTAAGGACCGAGGGGCGCGAGAAGGTCGGAATGAAGAACGGCTCGCTCACCATGCGCGCTAGCACGGAGGCCCGCGCCTCGGAGCGCGTCTCCTCGGCCTGGCGCTCGGTCCTTCCCTCGGTGCGGAACGTCGGAAGCGGGAGCAGGAGCTCGAGGTCGGGGTGACGAAGCTCTCGGACGGCCCGGCAGGAAGCACAGGTGCCGCAGGCGCCCCCATCGGCGAGCGGCGTCTCGCAAAGAAGCGATTGGGCAAAGAGGAGCGCCGCCTTCGTCTTCCCAACACCGCCGGGACCGTGGAAGAGGTAGGCGTGTCCGACGTGGTGCGATTTAAGGGCGGCGCGGAGAAGCGCGAGCGCTTCGTCCTGGCCGCGCAGGGTAGTTTCGGTCATACGGAATACGGCTCATCGAAACCAGTCGAGCGGGTTCACGGCTTCCCGCCCCTTGCGGATCTCGAAATGAAGCGCCGTACCTATGGTGGAGCCGGTATCGCCAACCCGGCCGATGGTCTCTCCAGCGGCTACCTCCTTACCGACCGTTACCACGATCTCGGAGGCGTGGGCGTAAAGCGTGTAGAAACCGCCGCCATGATTGATGATAACACACTTGCCGTACCCCTCGAGCCAGTTGACGTAGTCGACCCTCCCCTTCGCCACGGCGGCGATCGGGGTCCCGAACGCGGCGGCGATGTCGATCCCGCTGTTGAAGGTCTTCGTTCCAAACCGGGCATTCGTCTGACTTCCAAACGACCTGGCGACGCGACCGTTGACGGGCCAGGGCAGCCGGCCGCGGTTCCTTCCGAAGTCGCCGAGGAGCGGCAGCTCCGTGCCCGGTGCCCCGCGCTCGGCGGCGAGACGGCGCTTCTCGAGTTGGTCGATCAGGCCCCGGATCCGTGCGCTCGCCCGCTCCAGCTCCTGCTCCGCCTGCTCGTTCGATTTCGAGTCCGAGCGGATCTTCTTGAGGAGGTTTCTCCGGTCGTTCGTGAGGTGGGCCAGCGCGAGACGCTCCCGGTCGGTCTCTGCTTTCAAACGGTCGAGCTCGCGCTTTCTCGATTCGAGGTGGGTCTTCGTATCCTGCACCTGGGTGCGGCGCGCCTGCGTGAGGAGCATCTGCCCCCGGTCCTCCTGGGCGATCCGGGCCAGGTAGTAGGTCCGCGCCATGAGATCCCCGAAGGAGCGCGCCGAGAGGACGTATTCGAGGTCGGCGCTCCGGCCCCGCTTGTAGATCTCGCGAACGCGCCAGGCCAGACGGCGCCGGTCGGAGTCGAGCTGGACCGCGGTGCGCGCGAGCTCGGACGTGGCGTCGCCCAGGTTCGAGGAGACGGCGCGCCGCCGGCGCTCGAGCGCGTTCAGGTAGGCGGTCGTGAGCTGGAGGTTCTTCTCGGTCTCGCGAAGCTGGCCGAGCAGGCTCTTCTCTTTTCCCTGAAGCTCCTTGGAGATCGCACGCCGCTCGTCGAGCTGCTGGCGGAGCGATTCGAGCTCCCGCCGCTGCGAGTCGATCTCGACGTCGGTCTGGCTCGGCGCTCGCTTGGCGCCGCGCGCCGTGGTGTCGGGAGCCGCCGATGGCGTCGAGGCAGCGCGGCCGCCCGGCGCCTGACTCTGAGCCGCCCACGCCGTCCTCATCCAAGCCGCGCTCATCGCCGTTGCTGTCGCCGCGAGGAGCGCGGTAGCAAGGCAGAGGGAGGGCGCTCCGCGAGACGCTAGAGAAGCCATTTCCGTGGAAGGGTCGCCACCGCGATCCAGCTCCCGATCAGTCCCAGGAGGCCGCTCACGGCCACGAAGCCGAAGAGGGCCGGCGTTGGAAGGAACTGAAGGCCGAAAACGCCCTCGGCGAGCCGATCGTTCAACGCGCGGGCCATCCCGATCGTGAGGACCGAGGAGACCGCGGCAAGCACGAATCCCTCCGCCAGGTACGGGGCCTCGTTGAAGAGAAAACCACCGCCAAGCGACCGGACCAGGTGGATCGATTCGAGCCTCGTCTGAACCGAAAGCCGCGTTGTGGCGCCGACAACGAACAGAACACCCAAGAGCACGATCATCCCGAGCGCGGCGCCGATGCGCTCCAACGTCTTCACCACCTGCTCGGCGCGGAGCACCCACTCGCCGGCGTAGCGGACGTCCTCCACGTGCGGCACCGTCTCGGCTCCGCGCGCGATCGATCGCACCCCCTCGGCCGACCGATATCCCGGCGCCGGCCGCAGAACGTAGGAGGCCGGGAGCGGATTCGAGCCGACCGCCTGGACCAGCGCTTCGTCGGTGATGTCCTGGCGGAACGTTTCCCAAGCTTCGTCCTTGCTCACGTACCGGACGCTGTCGACCCCTTCGATCGAGCGGAGCGCCGCGGCCACCGTGTCGAGGTCCGAGCGCGAGAGGCCCTCGTTCAAGAATACCGAGACCTCCTCGCGAGCTTCCAAGTGGGAGGTGTACTGATCGACGCTTTGGAGCACCATGAGGAAGAGGAGAAAAATGAGAAGGATCGACGCCATCGAGACGACGCTCGTGATGCAGAGCGCCCGGTGACGGTTCAGTCCCCGCCACAGCTCCCTCAGGACGTATCGCAGCGCGCCGGCGGCGTTCATGCATCGCCCTCCCGCTGATCGGAGCGGAGGATTCCTCGCTCGAGCCGGATCGCCCGGCCGGGGTGGCGCCGCACCCAGTCCTCCGCGTGCGTCGCAACCGCGACCAACGTGCCGCGCTGCCCGATTTCCCGGAGGAGCGCGAAGATCTGCCCCGCCGCGGCCGGATCGAGATTTCCGGTCGGCTCGTCCGCGATCAAGATTCTCGGGTGGCGCGCCATGGCGCGCGCGAGGGCGACACGCTGCTTCTCGCCCGCGGAGAGATCCTCGGGATAGAGCGATTCCTTCCCGCGAATGCCCATCTCATCGAGGAGCGGCGTGATCCGCTCGCGAATCTTTACCCGATCCCAGATGCCCGAGATCTGGCAGGCGAGCGCGATGTTCTCGTAAACGCTCCGATCTCCGAGAAGTCGGAACTCCTGCCCGAGGACGCCGACGAGGCGCCGGACGCGGCGGAGAGGCAACCGCTTCGGCTTGGAGCGCGACGCGGACACGTCGGACGAGTCTCCGTCCGGCTCGGAGTCGGTCGCGGAAGGATCGGCTGTCGCCTGCGCCGTCGAGGCAGGCGCGGACGACGGCGGTGAGACCGCGTCCGGGTCTACTTCGACGCGGCCCTGGCTCGGCCTCTCGGCGAGCGCAAGAAGCCGAAGCAGGGTCGACTTGCCGGCCCCGCTCGGGCCCAGGACGTAGACCCACTCCCCCGGATCGAAGGAGAGCGTCACGTCGCTCAAGGCGATCCGATCGCCGAAGCTTTTGCTCACGTGCTCGAGCCGGATCAGGGCCATGTCCACTCCAACGGTCGGACCGCGCGCTTCGCCAGCTCGGCGCCGACCTGGATCGCGGTCGCGAGCCCGGACGGATCGGGCCTTCGCGCGCCACCCTTCCACGCGCGATCGAACGCCGTTCCGTGGTCGACGGAGCTTCGCACGAACGGCAGCCCGAGCGTCACGTTCGCCGCGCCCCCGATGCCGCCACTCTTCGCGGGGATCAAACCTTGGTCATGGTACATCGCGACGACGATCCCCAGATCACGTCGATTCTTGTGCTGGGCAAAAAAAGTATCGGCCGGATACGGCCCTTCCGCTTTGATGCCTCGAGCGCGGGCGGCCTCGATGGCGGGGCTGATCACGCGCTTCTCCTCGTCACCGAAGAGACCCCCTTCGCCCGCGTGAGGATTCAGGCCCAGGACCGCGACGGCCGCCCGGGCTCCCCAGCGAAAATTTCGAAGCGCCGCCGCGGCGAAATCGAGGGTTCGCGCGAGCGAGTCGAGGGCGAGCGTGTCGGAGACCTGCCGGAGCGGAATGTGAACGGTGGCCAGGAGGATCCGAAAATCACCCCCGACGAAGAGCATCCGCGTGTCCCGAACCCTCGCAAGCGCCCCGAAGAACTCGGTATGGCCCGGATAGGGATATCCGGCCAATTGGAGCGCCGTCTTCGAGATGGGGGCGGTCACGACGCCGTCGGCTCGACCCTCGAGCGCTAAGGCGGCGGCCGTCTCGATCGCCTTGGCGGCGATTCGCCCCGACGCCGCGGTCGCCGTGCCGGGCCGGACCGAGCCCCATCCCTCCGTGCTCGAGGCGACGAGCGGAATACCGGGAGCCTCGGCGCGCAGATCGGCATCTCCCGGCGACAGGACACGGAAGCGAAGCGGCGGATGAGCGCGGCGGGCGGCGCGCGCCATGATCTCGGGATCTCCGACCACCGCGAGGCGGGCGGTCCGGCGAAGGGCGGGGACGGCCAAGGCGCGCGCGACGATCTCTGGACCGATCCCGGCGGGATCGCCCATCGTTATGATGAGGGTGGGGCGGCGCGCTACCACGTCCGGTCGCCCTCCCAGGTCAGTTCTTCAGCTCGACGTTGACGTTCTTGCGGACGCGCTCGTACCAGCGCCGGTAGGCATCTTCCATTTTCTTGTTCAACACGACCTGACGCAGGTCGTCCTTGATATCGTCGAACTTGTAGTCGCTCTCCGGGTCGCGGGCCAGAACCTTGAAAATATGATATCCAGCATCCCGCTTGAAGGGAACGCTCACCTCTCCAACGCCCAGCCCGGCCAGCGGCTCGCGGAGATTCCCGGGAAGGGCCGGTACGGAGATCAGGCCCAGAACGCCCCCCGAGTCGCGGGTCGCGCTATCCCCTGAGTACTTCCGGGCCATCGCGGCGAAGTCGGCGCCCCGAACCAGGGAGTCGCGGACCGCCATGGCCCTCTTTCGTGAGCGCTCCTCGTCGGCCGGCGTCGGTTTCGCCTGCACCATGACGTGGCGCGCGTGGACGCGCTCGTCCATGCTGTCGTTGGCCGCGAGGTGCTCGAGGACCTGGATGATGTGATATCCGAAGCGGGTCCGAACTGGGGTGCTGATTTCCATTGGCTTCAGGCCGAACGCGACGTTCTCGAATTCGGGACCCATGGCGCCTCGCGCGAAGGTGCCGAGATCGCCGCCGTTCTTGGCGCTCGGGTCGTCCGAGAATTCGCGCGCGATCGCTTCAAAGGAGCGACCTTTGACGATCAGCCCGCGAAGGCTGTCGGCGCGCGCCCGCGCGCGGCGAAGCTGCATCGAGTCTGGCTCGAAGGCGATCAGGATGTGAGCCAGCGTCAGCCCCTCCGGCTTTTTCCCGATCGAATCACGGTTGGCGGCGTAATAGGCGCGGACCTCGACGTCCGTGACGGTCGTCTTCGACTGGACCTCTTTCCCCACGAGTCGGGAAATGATCAACTGATCCCGGACGTCGGGCTCATATCGCTTCCGTAGTTCCGCTTCGCTCGTCCTCTCGCGAGCCAGCGCCGCCATGTACTCTTCCTCCGAGCCGAGGCGCTGCTTCAAATTCTCGATCTCCCGGTCGACAGCCTGGGCCACGTCGACGCCGGTGACGGTGATCGCCTGTCGCGTCGCCTCCGCCAGGAGGACCTCCTTTTCGACCATCTGATTCAGCACATCCGATCGGAGCTTGGCGAACGCGACCGAATCGCTGGGATCCACATGCATCCGCGCTGCGGCTTCGATCGCCCGATCATCGACGTCGGAGGAGAGGATGACCTGCTTGTTCACGATCGCGGCAATCCGCTCGGACGCCCGCGCGGGCGAGACCGGCGCGTCGAGGGCGTGGAGGGCGCAGAGCGCCGCGGCGATAAGAATCCAGCGTTTCATCGGGCGGCTTGCCTCGTGGTCGTGGTGGAGGTGGTCCCCGCGCTGGCGAGCTTCACCGCCGCGAGGCGCCCGGGAACGGTGCGGACCGGTGTCTTTGCGCGCAGCCGCTCGAGCATCTGGAGCACCCATTTGTTCTCCGCGTCTTCCCGCCATTCCCGCAGCGCCCGGGGGGCCGCCTCCTCAAACGTGAGGGGCCTCGCCTCCTCGGTCGATAGGACCTGGGCGACCGCCCATCCGCGTTCCGTCGCCACAGGCGGCGTGAGCTGACCCACGGGCACGCCCGCGATCGCCCGCGTCAAGGCATCGGTGTCGCCCTCAAACAGCGTTACCGTCGCGAACCATCCGGGGAGGAGCGATGACGCCGACCCCGGCCCGCGCCCGCGGAGCTGGCGGGCTTCGAGAAGTGATTCGTTCATCCCGGTCCCCGTCCAAGCGGTGACCGCCTGCGCGGCGCTCTCCGGTTTCGCGAACATGGCGACCCGGGCCACCGTGGCCCGCGGTCTGCGATAGTGGTCCGGCTGCATTTCGATCATGGCGCGGAGCGCGACGTCGTTGGGCGGCGATGTGCTCCGTGTCACCATGGCGTCCGTCAATATTCCATCCCTGGAGAGTCTCAGCTCCCTTGCGACCACGGGATCTTTGTCGATTCCTCGATCTTTGGCGTCCCGAATCGTAAGCCCGTGGAGCACCGCGTGGGCGCAGAGGTCGAAGTAGTCCTGGGCGTTTCGGATGATGATCCGGCCGCCCTTTTCCGGCGCGGAAGGCATCGCACGGACGAGTTGGGGGAACGTGACCGACTCGCCGTCGCATCGGGCGAGAATTCCAATGGCGGGCCGCACGCCTTGAGCGGACCGGGTGCCGTCGGGGCCGAGGGAAGCGAGAATCGAGTCGGCTGTCTCGCTCCCTGTCGCGAAGATCAATCGTTCCACCTGGGTCGAGTCGATCGCGAAGTGGTACTTCGCGAGCACCGATTTCTCGTAGTCGCTCGTGATGTTGCGCTTTCGTTCGAAGGAGACCAAGGCGAAGAGCGAGTCGTCGCTCAGCTCCCGGAAGCCTCCGATCTTGTAGATCTCGTGGCCGTCGGGCCCGGAGAAGACGCCCATGACGTCGCCGACCTGGGCATGGCGGAGATCGTTGTAGGCCAGCGGATCGAGATCCCTCGCGAGAACCCAGCCAAAATGGCCACCCGCGGCGCGCGTGGGTGGATGCTCGCTGTAAATCTTCGCCAGTGAATCGAAGCGCGCGCCCGCCTTGGCCTTCTCGTAGACGTGCTCCGCGAGCCTGCGATTCGAGCCGGCCTCGTGATCGCGGATCAGGATGAAGTTGATGTCGATCAACCGGTGCAGCCCCTCGGCGCGAACCTCGCGGAGTTGCTCGGGGGTTGGGATCAGCCCGGGGATCACCACCCGATTGAAGATCTCCCGGTGCAGTGTCAGATACTCGCGCTCGGCGACGCGGCTGGCGAGGGCTGGCTCCTTGTCGAGCCCACGGCGGTCCGCCTCCATGGCAAGGAGCTCGCGATCGACGCAGCGGTCGAGGAGCATGCGCCGCCAGGCCGCCGGATCCCGCTTCTGGAGCGGGTCGGTGACGAGGGCGAGCGCTGCCTGCCGGATGTCGAGATCGGTCACCGTCCGGCCACTCCCCACGTTCGCGATGGTGGTCGCAGGCGTCGCGACAGCGGCGCGCCGGGCAGCCGCCGATTTCGGACGCGCGGATGCCTTTGAGGGCGCCGCGGCGACGCGACTATCCGAACGCGCCTGCCCGGCAAGGGCCAGGGTAAGGAGCGCCAAGACCGCCAGGACGCGGCGAGCGTGGAGCTTGGTAGGTTCAGTCATAGTTTGGGATGCGGTACGGAGGCCCCCCGCCGCCAAGAAACCGCTCCTTCCAAGTACCCCAAGATCGCCCGGGAGTTCAACTTCCGGCGGTGGAAAGAGGCAGACGCGGGACGCTACCAGAGGGGTTCAGGTGCTGCAAGAGGTTTGTAGCCAACGCTAAGGGATCGGACGGCGACTTGATCCGGATCGTCCTTGAGCCCGGTCCCGCAAACTCCACCCGGGCCTGCATGACCCCCACCAGCCGGAGTATCTGCTCCCGGGCCACGTCCTCGGCCAGCTCCACTTCGAGCCGGTCCCGGCCGACCCGAAGCCGATCGACCCCCACGTCGCGCCCCATGAGGCGAAGCCGCTTCAGCTCGAGCAGGTTCGCGACCTCGGGCGGAAGCGGGCCGAAGCGGTCGCGGAGCTCGGAGCGGAGCGCCTCCACCGCCTCCAGATCGGTCAGACCCGCCATGCGGCGGTAAACGTCCAGCTTCTCGTCTCGATCGGCCACGTACTCGTCGGGCACGAACGCCGCGAGGTCGCTCGCCAGCTCCGGCTCCGGGCGGCGCGTGACGGCCGTCCCTTGAAGCTCCTGCACGACCTCGTCGACCATCCGGCAATAGAGATCGAAGCCGACGCTGGCCATGAAGCCGTGCTGCTCCGGGCCCAGCAGGTTGCCCGCCCCTCGAATCTCGAGATCCCGCATCGCGATCTGGAGCCCCGCGCCCAGCTCCTCGTGCTCCGAGATCGCGCGGAGCCGCTGGTCGGCCTCCTCGGTGAGGGCCTTTCCCGCTGGGACCAGGAGGTAGCAGAAAGCCTGGTGGTGCGAGCGGCCGATCCGCCCCCGAAGTTGGTAGGTCTGGGCCAAGCCGAGCGTGTCGGCGCGGTTCACGAGCATCGTGTTCACGCTCGGGATGTCGAGCCCGGACTCGATGATGAGGGTCGAGACCAGCACGTCGGTGCGCCGCTCCAGGAAATCGAGCATCACCCGCTCAAGCTCCACGTCGCGCATCTGCCCGTGCGCCACGCCATAGCGAAGCTGCGGCACGATGGAATGAAGGTAGTGCGCCATCCGATCGATCGACTCGATCCGGTTGTGGACGAAGAACGACTGGCCGCCGCGGTCGGCCTCGCGCAGGAGCGCGTCCCGGATCACGTCCTGGCTCAGCTCGACGATCTCGGTCTTGATCGGGTATCGCCCGCGCGGGGGCGTCGTCATGATCGACATGTCGCGCGCGCCCAAGAGGCTCATGTGGAGGGTTCGCGGAATCGGCGTCGCGGTGAGCGTGAGGACGTCCACCGTCTCGACGATCGATCGAACCCGCTCCTTCTGTGCCACGCCGAAACGTTGCTCCTCGTCGATGACGACCAGGCCGAGCTTGGGGAACTGAACATCCTTCGAGAGCATGCGGTGGGTCCCGATGACGAGGTCGACCTCGCCCCGGCCGACCCGCTCCACGATCTCCTTCTGCTCCTTTGGCGATCGGAACCGGCTCAACATCTCGATCCGCACCGGGAAGTCGGCGAGCCGCTCGCTGAAGGTGACGAGATGCTGCTGCGCGAGCACCGTCGTCGGGACGAGCACCGCGACCTGCTTTCCGTCCTGGATCGCCTTGAACGCGGCGCGGATCGCGACCTCGGTCTTCCCGTATCCGACGTCGCCGCAGATGAGCCGGTCCATCGGCCGCTCCGATTCCATGTCGCGCTTCACGTCCTCGACCGCCTTCAATTGATCCGGCGTTTCCTCATAGACGAAGGACGATTCGAGCTCGCGCTGCCACGGGGTGTCGGACGGGAAGGCGTGGCCGGGCCTCGCCTTTCGGGTCGCGTAGATGCGGAGGAGATCCTCCGCCATCTCCTGGATGGCGCGGCGCGTCTTCGCCTTCATCCGCTGCCACGCGGTCCCGCCGAGGCGCGAGATCGAGGGCGACCCGCGGCCTTCCTCGGCAGAGTAGCGCTGCACCATGCCGAGCTGGTGGATCGGCACGAAGAGGCGATCGTTCGAGGCGTAGTCGATCTGCACGCACTCGGTCTCCTGGCCATCGAGCGCGAGGCGCTTGAGCCCGCGATAGACGCCGATCCCATGGTCGAGGTGGACCACGAAATCGCCGGGCTTCAACGTCAGGAGGTCGCGCATCGCGGCCGCGGTGGCGCGGGGGCGCCGGGCGCCGCGGCGTCGATAGCGCGAGAAGATCTCGTGATCGGTGAAGACGGCGAGCTTGGCCGCGGGGAGGACGAAGCCGGCGACGATCGATCCGACCTCGATCGAGGCGAGTTCCTCCCCGAGTAGCTCCTCCAGCCGTTCCGCCTGGCCATGGTTGTCGCAGACGATGACGCGCTGATACCCGAGGGCCGAGAGCCGGCGAAGCTCTCCGCGCAGGACGTCCAGTTTCCGCCCAAACGCGGGCTGAGGCCGCGCTTCGATCGCGATGGCGCCGGACGTCGTCGACGCGGGCGCGCTCACGGTCGCCTCGATGCGTGACTTTCCTTGGAGCCGGCCCAGGACGCGGGCGGGGGAATCGAAGAGCGCGTCGCGCGGAGGGAGATGCGGCGCTCGGGCGCGCGCGTCGGCCTCGAGTCGCTCGGCCTCGCGCTCCACGACGTCCAGCTCGCGCTCGACGGCGCCCGCCTCGTCAATCCATAGGGGCGCGCCGGGCGGGAGGTGATCCAGGAGCGTCGTGAGCGGCACGCCCAGGATCGGGGCAAGCCAGTCGATCCCGTCGAAGTAGATCCCTTCCCCGACCAGATCGCGGAGGCGCCGGCCGTCCAGCTGGGAGGGGGAGGAGGCTGCATCGAAGGGGCGGAGGCGTCGATCCAGGTCCTCGATGTAGAGAACCTCGCGAGCCGGGGCGATTCGAATCGCGCCGACCGCGGAGGTCGAGCGCTGGGACGTGATGTCGAACGCGCGGATTCCGGCCACGACGTCGCCGTCGAACTCGATCCGGATCGGGTGATTCATCCCGGGGCCGTAGACATCGACGATCCCACCGCGGCGGCTTACCTCACCGGACTCTCCGATCTCGGCCACGGCCCGATAGCCGGCGATCACGAGGTGACGTAAGAGCGCCTCCGGTTCGCCCTCCCATCCAGGAGCGATCTCGACCGCGCGGGATCGGATGGTCTCCGGTGAGGGAATGAGCCGATGGAGCGACGCGGCGGGGATCACCGCGACCGGCGGATCGGGATCGCCGAGCCGAAGGAGCGCGTGGAGACGATCGTCCCTCACGGGGGCCGTGGCTGACTGCGCGCTCCAGGCCACGACGTCGAGCGGCGGAATATAGACAACGCGATCCTCGCCGAGGAGGAACGTGAGGTCGTCGCGCCAGGCCTCGGCCCGCTCGATGTCCGGAGCGATCACCGCGGCGGGGCGGCCCGGATCGCGGGCCAAGACCGCGAGGAGGAGCGCTGCGGAGCTCCCGGAGGCGCCGCGGACGCGGATCGCGGCCTTGCGCGCCTCCTCTTCCGCTTTGAGCGAGGCGGCGCCCGGTATGGCGGCGAGGCGCTCCCGGATCTCCGCGACGGCGGGGAGCCCGGCCCCCGCGTCAAGGAGCCTCGTGGAGAGCGAGGCCGTCTCGCTCGAGTCGGGGGCGTCCGCCTGCTTGGCCACGTCCGCCTGCTTGGCCGCGTCGGTCACGGCCGGAGCGTCCGCGCGCTGCCGAGCATTAGCTCACACGCGAGCGCGACCGCTGCGGCGAGGAGAAACGTCAGCCAGAGCTCGCGCCCACGGCGTGTGTCTTGAAGATGCGTGGCCAGCGCGTTCGCGCTGGACAGGACCGAGATGCGCCCGGCGATCGAGCCGCTTGCCTTCGGTCCGCCCGCGCGGCCGGCGGCGGACGTAGCGGCCGCGGCCGGGGCGGGCCCCGCGCCGCGGGGCCTCACAAGAAGCGAGTCTGTCTGGACGGGCGCTAAGTCACTCTCAATCGGATCGACGTTCACCGCGACCGTGGCGATCGTCTTGCCTCCGGACTCGAACAAATAGAATCCTGGATGAAGCGCCGGCGAGTCGGCGACCGCGCGATAGCCGGTCCCCTCCGACTCCACGGCCGCCTGCGACGCGTAGCCTTCCGGGCCGCGAACAAGGACCGCGGCCCCGGGGGCCGCCGTTAGGCGCCCGATGGGCGGCTCTCCCACCCGAAGCGACCCCGCCGAGGAGCTCTTGGAAGCGCGCGCCGCGTGGGTGACGAGACCCCGCACGAGCGGCACGAACGCCCCCGAATACGGAAGGTCGCCCCAGTCGTCGGAGAAGGAGCTGAGAAAGACGCCGACCTCCGGCGCCGCAACGACGAGCGGCAGGCCCCCGGACGTCTGCACGACGATCTCGGCGCGCGGAGACGTCGCGCGTCCGCGAATGAGCGCGGTCAGGCGCGACTGCGTGAGCGTCGATCCGACGCCGACCGGGATCCCCTCGAGCACGTCGTGCGCCGGAAGCCGGGCCTTGAGCTCGAAAGGAGCGCCGGCCGCCG